>DASYRR010000217.1:0-9752 GCA_036004125.1 Pyrinomonadaceae bacterium
CCATCCGAAAGAACGTTGGCAACGATGTCGAGTTCGGCATCGCCCGGTTGATAGAAAGGTGGAGTTGCCCACGCCATATATGTGCGTTCTTGCGGCACGCGGTCTTTAACTTCCACGACCTTCTCGCCGTCGAGATGCGGAATGTTTAGCGCCGGGCGATCGAGGCCAGGACCTGGAGGGATTGGACCGAAGTATTTAGCGACAAGACGTTTTGCTTCTGCCGGGTCAAAGTCGCCAGCGATGACGAGCGAGAGATTATTAGGCGTATAGTACGTCCTGAAGAATTCGCTAACGTCGTCTACAGAAGCAGCGGTTAAGTCTTCGTGAATGCCAATCACGTCCCAGGAATATGGATGACCTTTCGGGTGCAGGTTCTCGTAAATCATTTTGAACGCGCGCCCGTACGGCTGGTTTTCGAGTCCCTGTCGGCGTTCGTTCTTCACCACGTCACGCTGGTTGTCGAGCTTCTCCTTTGTCAACGCATCAATCAGCGTGGCCAAGCGGTCTGATTCCAGCCATAGCATGAATTCGAGATTGCCCGAGGGGACAGTCGCGAAATAATTCGTGCGGTCATTGTTCGTAGTTCCGTTTACGCCGCCAGCGAACAAATTAGCACCGGCCTTCTCGACATGAGAGAAGTATTCACCCGACGCATTTTTCGAACCCTGAAACATCATGTGCTCGAACAGGTGTGCGAAGCCCGTACGATTCGTCTTCTCATTCTTCGAGCCGACATGGAACCATTGGTTTACGTGTACGACGGGCAGCTTCCTGTCGACGTGCAAGATGACTTGGAGTCCGTTAGGTAAAGTGTATTTTTCGAATTCAACTTTCGGGACTGCCGCAACCTGAGAGGCTACAGTTCCCGTCTGTGCCACAACGGGCGCACTGAAGGAAAGTGTGAGCGCGATAGAGAAAAGAGTGCGACTAAGGGTTTTGTTATGAATGCTGTTCATTGAAAGTTCCTTTCAGGCCGCAACGAACGTCGAGCGCGCTGGTTAAGTCTTGAATACGGATTCGCTGTTGGTACGAATACTTAAGAGCGGTGCCGGATCAGTACCACCTCGCGCGGTAGCGTCTTGGACAAAGTCAGGTTCTAACCTTTGAGGCAAAGCCGTGTGGAAGCGTAAGAGAGAGTTGAGGTGGTTGGCAAGTTCATCTGTTACCCCGTCCTGAGGAAGCCACCAATTAGCGATTCATGGTGTGGTAGGCGCAGCGGCAATAGTGAGAACGCCACGTCGGCTGGTGCGCCCTCGAAACGAAACACTAACTTGGAGATCGCCGCTCTCAGGTCTTCGGGCAATCTAACGACGATTTGAGTTTGCCAGCCGGCTCCCGGAACTCGTCCTACATGCTCGACCGGTAGCGAAAAGATTCTATGTTGCGCGTCTTCTGCCTCAACGGACGGCGGAGCAATGTTCTCGCCGGCAATAATATCTATGTTCCTTGTGACGAGCGTGATCCGAGTCCGCTGATCTGAGCTCAAATTGAACTACTCTCCTATTCTCTTTTAGGGCAATAGAAACGGTGTCGTGCACACCCTTCAGTTGACCGCTCTAAGTGCATTTGCTATAAAAACCGCTCGCGTCTTTGACGCTGGTGTTCACAGTGTTAGGCGTGCATATTCCGCAGTAGCTCAATGGCAGAGCATTCGGCTGTTAACCGAAGGGTTGTAGGTTCGAGTCCTACCTGCGGAGCCAATAATTGAGACTGGGGAGGCTTCGCGCCTCCCCTTTTTACTAGGACTTCGTTTTATGTTTTGGGTCTGCCTGTTGGAGAATCCGGATGGCAAATTCTATACGGGTCAAACTTCATTTTAGGCGCTCGCAAATCGGTGGCTGTTAATCCCGACGAGTCGGGATTAAAGTTCGAGTCTAGACCTGGAGGTTACCGACATCTCTTACGCGGGATCCGAGTTCACTAAGAAAACGCCTCAGTAAATCTTGTCCTCCTCGTTATCTCAGATCTGCTTTTCCTGATCTGCAGGCTGGTGAGAAGCGCCGTCATGGTGTGTAGAATGGTTCGGCACGCGGTGCAGCTCATTCATGATTAGCGATAATCACAAAACCACGCTGCTTCGAGTTTGTGTTTTAACAATCGCGCTGAGTCTCGCGTTCGAGTCTACAAACGCCTCCTTGGAGCGCTTTTCAGCGCAAGTCCAACACGCGTCCGGCACGCCGTCTTCCGCCAAGCGGATGGCGGACGGCAAACTATGGACGAAAGACAATCTGAACGTTAAGGCTGTCGCGTCCTACTGCTACCAAGATGCGGAAACGAATTGCCATCTGTATGGCCGTTTGTACACTTGGGAGTCGGCGCGGCGAGTATGTCAATCATTGGGAGATGGATGGCGATTGCCGACAGACGACGAATGGAGGCAGATGGCGAAGCACTACGGTGGCGTGAGCGAGGATTCGGATGACAGGGGTAAGGCGGCGTACAAGGCGCTCCTGGCCGGTGGCAGCGCGGGATTCAATGCCTTGCTCGGTGGTGGCCGCTCCGCTGACGGCAAGTATGCACGGTTGGAGGCCCATGGATTCTACTGGACGGCAACAGAGAGTGATGATGGTTACGCCTCGTTCTACAACTTTGGTAAAGGAGGGCAAGCTCTCCATCGTCAAAGCGGCGGCGAGAAGCAGGAAGCATTTTCCGTTCGCTGTGTCAGGGAGTGACGACTCAAAACCTGTCCCGCCTCTGCTGAAATAGACCGCAGGCACTCCCGTCAGCCAATAACGGCCGTTCATCATTGGATTCACCGTCTTCCCTCAATGACTAGTATGAACAGACCACTGATTCTTGTTAACGTCGAATCGCTTTTGAGTGTCCCGATCACACTTGCTCTTAGTTTCGGCCTAGCAATCACAACGGCGGCTCAAAACCCACTGACCTCTCTGGAAAAACGCGGTAAAGCGGTGCTGACAGTACGTTGACGCTTAGATCGATCGAATCTCCTCAGAGAAATGGTGAACCGAAAATCCCGCTGATATCCTGCCGTGCATGGCCACATGCGTGGTGTCGTACCTCGACACGTCTGGAATCCGTCACACTGTAGAAGTAGACGCGCAGAGTTTGTATGAAGCTGCAGTCCTCGCGATTAGGGTTTTTCGCGAACACGATTGCGAACCACGCGAAGCGAATCAATTAGAGATAGAGGTCCGTAGTTCGGTTGTTCACACTGTAACCATTCGAAAGATTCACGATTGGTTAAGTGGCGGAGCTAAAACGAAGCGGTGACTAAGGAACGCTTGAGATCACTACTGTGAATTGTTCACCCAACTATGGATAGCGTGCTTGGGCAAGGTCAGTACCCCAACACGGTAGCGTGTGGCTCGTAACGTCACTAAGCGTCAATAGTTCAGGCGAGCCACACGCTACCGCGTCGTGGTACTGACCTTGTCCAGGCGCGTGTCGGGCTCCGGGCGCTGTCCAAACCGGTCAACACTTTCAATCTGACCTGTTGAAGATCATCAATCTGCGTGAAAAAACGTGGCTGAGCCAGCGCTTGATCTGAGAAGACACGACGCAACTCAACGCCTGGAAGAGGGTTTCTCGGAACCTCACTCTCCGGCACAGCTCCTGCAAATCTTGCAAAGCGACTAATCTGCCAAGGCTTCCTTTGCCATGCAGACAGCGCTAGAAAGGGAAACGACGACGCTTCACCGTTGCTCATAGCAAAGACATTCGTCTCCAGCAAACAACTAGTTATGGATGTACTCCTTCAACCGACACCGAGTCTGGACGCGTTCCCACTGACCCAAGCCACGCCAACCGACACCCAAACTGAAACTCTAAATCTGCAGTTGCAGATAACTCGGGTGACTAACTCAATACGTGACGCGGCGTTACACGCTACCGTGGAGAGGATTCTGGGTGATCTTGTTTTCATGATGGATTGGTTAGGTCTCGTCGGTGAAGACGTTTCATCAGAGGATGAGCTTGAGAGAACACTCTGGATGTTGCAGGCAGCAGCAGACGATGCACGCTCGCTTGTGTCGTTCATTGAAGGTACGGCGATGCAGTTGGAAGGATTGGATAAGGCTGTCCGAGAGGCCTTTGACAGCAGCGCCTATGCAATAACCCTTGAGCTCAAACAGATCTTTGGCTCTGAATCGACGCATTCAACACTCAATGTCCGAAACCGTGATGTGAAAGGGGCACTCATTCATGCTCAAGGCGTGCTTAAGAACTGCTTTCAGCACTGCATGATCGACTTGATGCGAGTCTTCGATCAGAATTCTTCCTGTTCACAACTTTACGAGGACTTGTGCATCCGACGTGAACGATCGCTGCTTCTCTGCCGAGAGCTCGCTGCCTTAATTGATGTGGTTGCAGTTAGTGATCTCCCCTCCGCTCACCACGTCATTAGAGAGTTAGTCTCGTTCCGGGAAAGCGGTATGCAATGGCTGATGTACAAAGACTGGGAGTATTATGAATCACTATCAGGACAGGTCATTGAAGCTTTTAATAACGGAGAGCGACCTGCTGACCTGCTGCATCGCCTTGGTTGTTATCTTGAGACATTACTCGCCCAGGTAAAAACCAGAGCTGTACTGCGTTGACACCGTAAACTCCAACACACATTCATTCAGATCTCAGATCTCAGATCTCAAATCTCAAAATCGGACGATTCAGGTCGGACTCTTAGTCTGATCTGAGATCTGAAATTATCTGAAATCTGAAATCTGAGATCTGAAATCTGAGGTCTGAAATCTGAGATCTACACTTTCTTAACTGTTTGTCCCACACGAATTGATCCCGCCTGAACAACTTTAGCGTTGATACCTCGGAGACACAGCTCTCTTCCAACCTCTGAATTGACGAACTTCATCGCATCAAGTCCAAAGCGCGAAACGAACTTGCTGCAACCCGTGTGTGGTGGGGCCGTGACCTCGAGGATTGCGGTACCAATAGAGATTCTTGCACCGGCAGGAAGATTTACTTTGCTCAGATCCATGTCGATAAAGAGTTGATCGCCGGCGAGTGGCCAGCGCTCCTTTTCCTGGGCTACAAGAGCGACAGCACGCGAGTTCATGATGTTGATCTGCATCTCCAGATATGGTGAACCGTCCGGGGTTCGCGTACTCCCGCGTACGTTCCAGTTGTCGCCAATCAATCCGCCTGTGATGCTAAGTTCCGCTTCCGCTAAGACCTGGCGCGTTTCAATCTGTGGACGGCAAACGATCAGTTCCAGCAAGCCATCGTCTTTCGGCGATTGACGGATATGATCCAAACAGGCGTGGAGTTGTTCCATTGTTAAGTGGGTCAGCGTAGTTTCCATAGGGCGTCAATATAACCGAGTCTGTGGTCAGTAGTCAGTAGTCAGTGGTCGCCAATAGGCCCTCTATGACCTATGCGACCTATGCTTGGGGACCACTGACTACTGACCACTGACCACTGACTACCTACCATTTCTCCGGTTCACTTGAAACTGCGCGCACCGTAGTCGAAAATGCAGACCAATTATGGAATACACGAATCTCGGCAAGAGCGGACTCAAAGTTTCACGCATCTGTCTGGGCTGCATGACGTATGGCTTATCTGATCGAGGTGCGCATTCTTGGACACTCGATGAGGAAAAGAGCTGGCCCTTAATAAGACAGGCACTGGAACTGGGCATCAACTTCTTCGATACGGCCAACACCTATTCTGATGGGACAAGCGAAGAGATCGTAGGTCGAGCGTTGAAGGATTTCTCCCGTCGCGAAGAGATCGTCGTCGCTACAAAAGTCTATTTTCCAATGCGGCAAGGTGCGAATGCGCGCAGTCTTTCTCGTAAAGCAATAATGACGGAGATTGATGCGAGCTTGAGCCGACTCAACATGGACTACGTCGATCTCTATCAAATTCATCGTTGGGATAACACGACCCCAATCGAGGAAACCCTTGAGGCTCTACATGATGTGATCAAGGCCGGCAAAGCGCGATACATCGGCGCGTCGTCCATGTTTGCGTGGCAGTTTTCGCAAGCACTCTACAAGGCGGATACCCACACCTGGACAAGATTCGTCTCGATGCAGAACCACTACAACCTCATCAACCGCGAAGAAGAGCGCGAGATGTTGCCGCTGTGTGCTAGCGAGGGAATTGGGGTAATTCCGTGGAGCCCGCTGGCACGAGGACGATTGACGCGTGATTGGGAGGTAACAACAAACCGATCTGAGACTGATGAGTTTGGCAAAACGCTTTACACTGCGGCCGTTGATTCCGACCGCAGGGTTGTTGAGCGAGTTGCAGAGGTTGCTGCAAATCGAGGCGTACCACGCGCACAGGTTGCTCTTGCGTGGTTACTGAGTAAGCCAGTAATCACCGCTCCGATCGTTGGTGCGTCAAAGCCGAATCATTTGGAAGATGCAGTTGCCGCAGTTTCGTTGAAGTTGAGTGACCAGGAAATTACTCAACTCGAAGAGCCTTATGTCCCGCATCCAGTGGTTGGATTTTCTTAGGGCAAGGTGATTTTAACGTTTGGGGTTGTTACCAAGCAGGCGAGGACGCCTGCGGTCCCAGCATTTGGTTTCGCAATCCTTCGGAGGTACTACTAAAGGGCAGCTGGTTCCCTTTAGTAGTATCTTCATAGAATGAACCGCATGCTACTGGGACCGCAGGCGTCCTCGCCTGCTTGTCACCCACAAATAATCGTTAAATGAATTAGCGTCCCTCACCTCACTCTCAACAACGCCACACCATGACCAGGCACTGTCGCAACATATTCCGGACCAGCCGCAGCAACGTCCTGATGCAGCCAAAGATCTCTGGCAACTTTCTTCTTCGCCAGTTGTAAATCAGTCCACTTCAGAGTCACCTTAGCTTCATCCTTGCCGCGATTGAAAATTGCAACTGCAGTATCACCTCCCGACAAAGGTCGGGTCCAGATCTCCTGATCACCAGCTTTCCAAACCTGCTTGCCTTGTTGTCCCAGCTTATCCTGATTAATCGCGATCACTTCTTTATTAGTAAGTATCTCGAGTGTCGCTGGTGTCATGTTGCGCAGATCATTTCCGGCGAGTAGTGGCGCCGCAAGTACTGCCCACAAACTCATGTGCGTTCTGTACTCAGTGTCAGTCATGCCGCCGTTGCCGATCTCCAACATATCTGGATCATTCCAGTGTCCAGGCTTGGCAAACGGCGCGAGCTCGTTCTGGCGAAAGCCGATATTAGTCATCGAGTCCCAGGTGTCGCGAATGTCTCCAGTCGTGCGCCAGAGATTGCCGCCAACATCTGCACCCCATTTCCAGACATCGAGCCGGCCGTACTGGCAAAGGCTATAAACAATGGGTCGACCGGTCTTTAACAGGGCATCACCCATCTTCTGATAAATCGCCGGCATCTCTTCATCTGTGTAGAGCGTACGCGCACCACACCAGTCGTACTTCAGATAATCGATTCCCCACTTTGCAAACGTCTGGGCGTCCTGCTCTTCGTGTCCGTAAGTTCCCTCGTAACCGGCACAGGTGTTCGGACCAGGCGACGAATAGATTCCAAGTTTCAAGCCTTTGCTGTGCACGTAGTCGGCTAGTGCTTTCATATCGGGGAACTTCTTATTCGTGGTTATGTTTCCCTGAGCGTCTCGATAACCTTCCCACGTGTCGTCGATATTGATGTAGACATAGCCAGCCGCTTTCATCCCATTTGTAGCCATGGCGTCAGCGACGCCTCGTACGGTGGCATCATCAATTCGCCCCGCAAACTTGTTCCAACTGTTCCAGCCCATGGGCGGCGTCCGTGCGAGTCCATTGTCTTTGACTTTGTGAAGTGCCGGTGGCTCGTCACGCGCGGGCAATGCGCCTTCACCGTCGGGGGCACGTTGCGCCATTTGAAACGTTATGGGTTGATCGGGACGATTGCGTCGACCGATTTGCAGTTCGTTGCCGATGAGCTTGCCTTCGTAAGTGACTTTTCGTTCAGACTTGCCATCCATCATGCTCGCCATCAAAGTGAAGCCGTCTGGCCCGCCAGTACTTTCTTTGATGGTGTAAAAGAACTGAGTCGCTCTGATGGTACCGGTGATCTTTGCGCCGTCTTGTTTGAGATTGAAATAGGCTTTGCGGACGTAGCCATCGTTACCTGGACTCGCAGCGGCCCAGTTGCCGGTGAGGGGGTTGTCGGACTGCTGCCGAGCAAGCGCGATCGTCATGGCGAGGCAAGCCGAGACCAGCAATGCTCCACCGATGACATAGAACCTACCTGAGAACGTTTTTGAATTCATGTTTTCGACTCCAACAAGCATTTTGGTTTTTCTCTGCGCTTCCTCTGCGTTCTCTGCGTCTGAATGTCCGATATGCTTCAGCTTGTCGTTGTTCATTCGCCGCGAACTCCGTGGGCATCTGCCGACAAGCTAAAGCATATCGGACATTCAGACGCGGAGAACGCAGAGGAGGCGCAGAGAAGATCAAACTCTCAAGCGCACTGCCTTGGGTGACGCGCCATTGCTAAAGACTACAGGTTTTGAAGTTTTCGAAAGATCGCCCCCATCAATAGTTACTGCGGAATTGTTTGCTCCAACCAATTCAAGGAACGTATCCGCGGGTCCTATCACTCGAGTAGCTGTCATCAAAACATCGTGCGCATCTTTGAGACGCACAACCGACTTCGCACTCGGGTTACCCTGTGCAATCAATCCGCTGACAGTGGCGTCCGACACATTGTCGAAATCTACCGCAGGGCGCAGATCGGCTTTACTTACTTCCAACCGAACGTTGTTAAGCGTGAGTCCGCGAACATTGCGCGCGTATAGGCCATAAGCTGGTGGCGTTCCAATTTCAAAATACTCACCGGCAATTTTCGGAACTGCCACCAAAGCCTCCGCAGCTGTTCCTCCGCCTTCGAACGTAAAGTGAATATCCTGGAAACTAACGTTCTCAATGATGTCTTCACCAACGCCATTCACTACGATGCAGTGTCTTCTTTCGCCGGGACGAAACTTCTGCGGCCAGGGAAGGTCCGGATGCTGTCGTCCTTCAGCGACAACAAAACCTCGAATTCCATTGAACGAGATGTTACGCACAATTCCCTTCACTGGCGGTGGTGACGACGCATTCGCGTTCCGACGTGTAGAATCGAGACCGACAGTGATCGGTCCCGTAACGTTCTTCATGATCAGATTCGAAAACGAGATGTTCTCGAACCGCGATCGTGCACCACAACGCATCTTGATTGGACAACCGTACGTGTCGTAAATCACGCAGTTGCTAATCGTAATGTTCTCCGCCTCGCCTCCACCAAAACGAAATATCGACCAGCGCGTACTGAACGTACAGTTGGTGACGGTGACAAATTTATTGCTGCCAAACAGCGCACACGCATCATCCTGACAAGAGACGTCACAATTCACGATGTGAACATACTGGGAACTGTTGATGTGAAAGCCGTCGTTGTTGAGATTGACGCGGTTGTAGATCTTCACGCCGTCAAGGAATACGCGATTGCAGTCGAGAATGCGCGTGCAGTGATAAGCACTGGCGGTCAGAAAAACATTTCGCACACTGAGGTTGGTACACCGATAAAAAACCATAAGGTGGGGTCGCTGAAAATAACCTTCCGCCGAGTTTTGCCCCGGACCAGTCATGTCGCCTTTGCCGGTGAAAAACTTGGCGCCATTTCCGTCGATTGTTCCAGGACCATCAATCGTTATGTTCTCAGCGTTTGCGGCTGAGATCATCACGACGTTTCCGTTACTCGGTGGAATCCCATTCCCAGCTCTGTAATGTTCAGCCTTTTCACTTCCCAACAATCGACCCTGCGCGGCGAGGTGCAGG
>DASYRR010000218.1:0-29423 GCA_036004125.1 Pyrinomonadaceae bacterium
GTAGTTCTCCATGGCCCGGCCAAACTGATCACCTTGCCATAAACACTTCGCTGCTTTCCCCAGGCACTGACTTGTTTGGGCCAACCATTGTCCACGTCGACAACGGCACGTAATGGTGGGCGGAACATGCGAAAACCTAAACATTGACGAGATTGCAGATTGCAGATTGTAGATTGCAGATTGCTCTTTCTGCGTTTACGAGATTCTTTTGTATTTAGAACAAATCGTTTCATGGAAAACGCATCGGGTCGGTGAGTGTCGAGTAATACGGGAGAGCCAATATTTTTTTCGCCCACGAGTTTTGCGAGTCTGGCGAGCGTGAGTTCAAGTTTGTCTGGGGCCGGCGCCAGCGGAATAAACAACCCGTTCTGCAGCACACGAGGTTTAACAGGTTCACAGGTAATAGAAATCGTCTTAACCGCCGACTGGGGTGGGTGCATTTCGGTATCAAGCAACAGCAGCTTCAAAAACACTTTGTGATCGCGCATGGGATACGGCAACGTCAAACTTCGTTCGTGTGTAGCTTGATTCTCGAGCAGCATTCGCACCAGCAATTCATTCGTTGCCAGCGCGTAAGCATTGAGACTGCCGCATACTTGATTCAACAGACGCGCAAAAATAAATGAGAGAGGTTCGAGTTCAGCAATTGGATAGTCAAGTTCAAACGAACTCGCAAACACAGGAGGGCATTGCCTGAGTTTTAGGTGGCGTTCGGTTTTCCCGGCAGCGAGTTGTTGTAGTCGAATTCCTTCAGGACCCAAACGTTCCGAAACGCCTGCCAGGGGAAGTTCTGCAAAATCGCGAAAAGTTCGAACCCCCCAGAGTCTCAGCGTCTCAAAAATCTCTTCACTTCTTTTTGGATCAAGATCAATGAGTGAGTGATCCAATTCCTCTAACGGAAACTCACCGAGACACGTCAACTCTTCATTTGGCGCGATGAAAGTAAGACCCTTCAAACAACTGGCTGCATGTATGGCTGCATCCGGATTTGCGGCTAACGCAACATTAACTTTGGTTTCCAAGCCGCCCCTGGTCTTTGTCCCTCCAGACCGCTCAGCAATTTCCCTGGCCAGCTCATAAGCCGAACCAAATAACAATTCACAACCATCCACATCAATAACAACAATATTCGGTTTGGTTTCCTCAACAAGTGGTGAAAAGGCATAAGCAAAGTCGGACAAAGATGTTTCTGCCGGCATTTCTGAACAATAAATACAAGCAAACATACCTATTCAAACCTTTCCTGAACGAAGATTAGTGAAAATTAACGAAAATTGTCAAGAAGGGCTTTGATAAAAAATAAGGCTTGCGTCTGACGTTACGTCAGGCTTTAGCATGCTGCGCAGCACGGAAGTTCAGACCGGGACTGAGGTCATTAAATCGATGAAGGAAAAAAAGCAATATCAGCCGATAGAGTTCGCGCAACTCGCAGGAGTCACGGTGCGAACACTGCACCATTACGATCGAATTGGTCTGCTCAAGCCCAGCGGCTACACGAGTGCTGGTTATCGGCTATACCAAAAACAGGATCTGGTTCGGCTCCAACAGATTGTTACGTTGAAATTCATCGGCTTCTCGCTAAACCAGATCAAGAATCTGCTCAACAGTAATTCTTTTGATCTTACCGTTGCGCTCAATCACCAAAGGGAGATCATCACTGAAAAGCGTCAACAACTTGGCCTGGCAATCAAAGCAATCGAAAAGGCCCAAAGCCTGCTGGCAACAAATGACGAACCTGATTGGGAGGCGTTCAAACACATAATTGAGGTAATCAATATGCAAAACAACATGGACTGGACAAAGAAGTACTACTCCGAAAAGGCAAAACAAAAAATCGCTGAGCGCGCGGCGACGATTGATCCGGAAGTAGTAGAACAAGGACAACGTGATTGGGCCAACCTGATTCGCGAAGTGGAAACTGCCGTGAGTGAAGGTGTAGATCCCACGAGTGAGCAGGCTGGAGGATTGGCGACACGCTGGAGTGAACTTATTAAGGCTTTTACTGGCGGAGATCATGAGATACAAGCTGGCTTGAACAAGATGTATTCAGATCAGACAAACTGGCCCGCGAATTTTCCGAAGCCTTATAGTGATGCAGCCGGTGAGTTTATTCATAAAGCAATCGCTGCAAAGTTCGGTAAGTCCTGTTAGTTGGAGGGGTGGCACTCCGTGGCCGCCCCACGCTAATCGACCGCAGAGGCGCAGAGAACGCAGAGGTTGCGCAGAGAAGAGTCTAAATCAGGACACTCATTTCGTGGTATTTCAAGAGCGGTGCGATACAGCGAGGATCTCTCAAGGCTACCGTTTCAGCCACCGTGCCAGGAAACTGTCGACGTCCTTCTCCTGCAGCGGCAAAAGTGCATGAATTCTTTCCAGATTGGTGTGTAAAGTCGACTTGCTCATCTAGGCAAGCTTTCGCTAGTGGCTCCGGGAGACTCAAATTCAGCAGGCAAGTCGAACTCGAATGCAAAACCTTCCTTTTAGATCATCGCCGCTCTTCTTCATTGAACAAACATTTGGGGACTCGCTCCTATTCCCGCCTTCTCAAACTTTCCTGGGTTTCTTTAGAACATCGCCCAGTGCATGTTCGGGAGAGACTCAACTGGAAGTAGCTGGGCCACTTCAGTCTGATACGAACTGGCGGCCGCGTGTAGCGGGGTCTTTGGAGCACTGTCCTTTACATTAACGTTCGCTCCATGTCGAATCAGCTTAGCAGCGATCGCTACTTCACCATCCTGGGCCGCGTAAAATAGAGCCGTTCGGCCTGCGCGGTCCAATACGTCAACGTCTTCACCACTCTCGAGCACTGTAATAACTTCTGACAAGCTCTTTCTCATCACGGCAAGGTGAATTGCGGGCACGTCAGGGGTCGTCTTTATCATGCCTTTCTTGCGTTATCGAATCACCGCATCCTTCCTACTGGCCTTGCATCGGTCAAAAGCTTCCACCAACACTTCTATCAAGTCCTGACCATCTGAAGTCCAGAAATAGTTTGCTAACGATGTAATGGTTGGGCTGATTTGATCTCCCCAGGGCGGAAGAGAACTCAAGTCCTCGAAGTCCCACACGACTTGATCGGGAGGAAAGTCTGCCAAACGCCGACGAACATCAGCTAACTCTTCAAGCGCGCGGTCGCAATGATCATGTTCGACTCTCCCGGCATATAGCTCATTCATCAGAACTGGATACTTGGATGCCCATTGCTTTTCGACTCTGACATACACGGTTGAAAAGAAAGACTTGAAGAACGACGGTGAGCCGATGGGGAAAGAGGTCTCCCCAACCCAGATTGCCACTCCCATTTCCTACTCCTTGTATTTAGCCTTTCCGTTAATTTTCCTTAAGGTCCTCAATAAGGTTCTCAAATCTTGGCTCTTGTTTTGAGAAAGTTAAGATATTTGGGGTCTTCATTTTCAAAAATCTCGTCACCGGCTCCCATGTAAGCTCGTATCAATTCATCCGCGGCAAGGTCATGGTCCCCGGACTCGAACAGTATCTGACCGAAGCGCAAATGGAGGAAAGGGTTTCCCAGTCCTCCTGGGCAAGTCATCGCATATTCCAGTGCCTGCCCGGGCTGATTTGTTCTTACCGATTAAAAAACAGGCGTCCCCGATTGCGGCCAAAATCCAGGTCGAGGCCTCCCAGTTGTTCTTAGGTTCAGGGATCAACTCCCAAGCCTTGTTGTAGGATCCGCAAACTGGGCTGTGTAACTTGCTGTCGTACGTTGTCAATTACGTCTCTTACTGAATGGATACCTAAGGCGTACTCTAGTCCGTGCTCAGTCGCAAAAAGTGGCTCTGCGATTTCGTCCGGATCCGACTCAAGGACTGCGCAACGAGTGCGTTCATTCCAGCCCTCGTCCAGCGTGAGATAGAGAGATGACTGGTCAGAATGTTGTTCTATACTTTCCAGGACTTCGCCCAACTGAAGGAACTTATTCATAGCAATCCTTAGCGACTTCTGACGTTCAAGCTAGATCGTTTGAATTCAAAAGTAATTGCTGCTGCTGAATTGGCTTTCGTTTATACCACCCGTGAGCGGACGACGTCGATTTACCTTTATCGAATTAACTCGCAAAAGATTCCCATGCGCAACCATCTTTGAGGAAGCAACATTACGAATTGGCATTACGTTACCTTGTTGTTTTCTGTGATTCTCCACATCACCTGTTGTTTTCCACTCGGCGACGCCATTCAACTCCAGAGTTAGTGACGCACAAGATCGAGTGCAGCTTTCAGCAGACAAGACAACAATGGCCGTTGGTTTATTTTCCACCGTCCGACGAAAGCGATACCACCAGGACGAGATGATTCGGCGCGCATCTTTTCCCAGTACATCACCTATATCGAGTATCACCAGTCCAAACCCGCCAGCGTGCAATAAAAGATCGGTGGCTTTGAAACCATGTTCGAGATTCGATCCACACTTCACCCAAAGCAATCTATCGAAATCTATTCCAGCAGGAGCAGCTACATTTGGGGCAAATACATTGTCGACATCAACGAGTGCGCAAATCTCCTCATGAGTAGTTGCATAAGAAAGCATTGAGAGTAGGAGACTGGTGCGTCCTGACGATGCGGCACCAAAGACTTCACTAAGAGCGCCTCGGGGCATCCCGCCCGTTAAACTATCAACTTCGGCAACACCAGTCGCGAGTGTTAAAGCAGCCTTCTTTTCCTGAAGGCTGAAAGCATTTTCAAACCGACTGGCGATATCGGCTTCAATTTCAGTTTTTGAAAATGCAGTTCTCATAAAGAGTTATGCAAGAGATTGCAGGTTTCACTCCGTTAGGAGTGACATGTTTATAGCCATGACCGCCAAGAATGGATATCGCCGAAGGCGCCGGAGGCTTCAGATGATATGTCACTCCTCTGGAGCGAAGAGTTTTCCGCGTGTTGCTTGCTATAAACATCTCGCTCCTCCGGAGCGAATAGCGTCGCTACGCGACGCAAACACTTCACGAACTCTCTTCCCGGCTTTGAAAAGCCGGTCTAAATTCAGACGACGCTACGCGTCGAAGTCAATCAAACCTTCCTGAAGCTGCTTCCTACTCCAACGCAGCGACAAACTGAAGTTTATCGGACATTTCCATTCATACCGTCGTTTTAGCCCGGTGGGGTGGTTTCGAATTACTCGCCCCGAAAATGGTCAAATGGGTGTTCGGAGTCGTGAGGGAGTAAATGAATCACCGGGCTAGAACCGCGGTATGAAAAATTCTTTGTAACGCGCCAACTTCTCTTTTCTGCCACAGAGATTGTCGGGACTTTTCGGCTTGATCGACAACTAATCCTTTGTCGACCTTAAAAATACTGCTTGACGTTCCCGACTATTTATTCGAGAATGTTCGCTGGATTTTCGGTTGTCAACGAAAATGTTGAACGGACCTCATAAGCGGACTTCGTGAGAGGAGATTGACATGTCTATAACAGCCAAACAACGACGCGTCTATGACTTTATTCGGCGCTACATGGAGTCAAATCAGGAACCACCGACCATGGCTGAAATTGGCCGTCAGTTCCAGATGAGGTCATCAGCGAGTGTTCACGGAATTCTCATTGCCCTTGAGAGTGAAGGACTAATCAAAAGAATTCCCAATGTTAGTCGTGGAATCGAACTGGTTGAGCAAGCCACTAATAACAACGACAACGAAATTCCTCTGCTGGGGATCGTGGCTGCCGGTCAACCTATCGAGGCTATTCTCAGTCACGACACAGTACCTGTTCCTAAAGACATGCAGGGGCGTGGACGCACCTTCGCCTTGCGTGTGCGCGGCGATTCGATGATTGAAGAGAATATTCAGGACGGCGACATCATCATCGTGGCCTCTCAAAAGACTGCTGATAACGGTCAGGTAGTAGTTGCTCTAATCGATGGGAACTATGCGACGGTGAAGAAGTTCTATCGTGAGCCGGATTTCATTCGCCTCGAGCCAGCCAATCCGCAGTTC
Organism: Pyrinomonadaceae bacterium; assembly: GCA_036004125.1. GTDB lineage: Bacteria > Acidobacteriota > Blastocatellia > Pyrinomonadales > Pyrinomonadaceae > PSRF01. Next base: position 5,948 of record DASYRR010000218.1, read on the forward strand.
AAACCGATCTTCGTCAAAACTCCGGAACGAATTCAGATTCAGGGTGTGGTTTGTGGCCTGATTCGCAAATACGATCAAAAAGTAATTGCATAATGATTCAGTCAGGACAAAGCGACGTTGTGTTTCTTGGCTTTGCCCTGGGGGATTGCACTGTCAGAGTGAATAATCCGGCAGTGAAATACCTACGAGTTGTTCACCGCATTGCATTAGAGCTTGCCGTGCCAAATCAATTCGGTGCCGATGTCGGTGGGTTCTGGCTACTGGCAGATCAGATTGAGCAGTTACGAAAACTACCTTCGTATTACTCGACTAGTGAAGCATCCTTGGTTCGGGCGGCAGTGGAGGCTTATCTCGCTGCGCAACTAGAGAATTGGATCTTGATCTAGTGTAACAACCTCTACCAGACTGCGATTGTTCGGCTCATTTATGGCCAAGAACTCACACATCGAATGGACACATCACACCTTTAATCCGTGGTGGGGTTGTAAGAAAGTCTCTCCTGCTTGTGATAATTGCTACGCCGAGTTGTGGGCTAAACGCATGGGGCATCAGCTCTGGGGATTAGATGCACCTCGACGATTTTTTAGCGACGCACATTGGCGAGAGCCTTTGAAGTGGAACGAAGAGGCTCGGCTGAATGGGCGCCGGGACAGAGTCTTCTGCGCGAGCATGGCAGATGTTTTTGAACGACGTAAAGACCTGAATAATGAGCGTGTTCGTCTCTGGGAATTAATAGACAATACGCCAAACCTTGATTGGCTTCTCCTTACAAAGCGTCCGCAGAATGTTGAAAGGATTGTGCCATGGGGTAAGAGTTGGCCAGTTAACGTGTGGTTGGGAACAAGCGTTGAGAACCAAACTTTGGCGGAGAAGCGGTTGCCGTATCTCCTAAAGAATCCCGCAGCCGTTCGCTTTCTTTCTTGTGAACCTCTGCTCGGAAGTCTCAATCTGCGATCTTGGTTCAAGCGGAAAGGCTTTCACCCAATAGATTGGATCATCGCAGGTGGTGAAAGCGGAGGTGGTTCACGACCGATGCACCCGGATTGGGCAATAAGCCTCTTGAGGCAATGTCAAACTTTCAATTAAACAAGCGGATGGCATTAGGTATTCGAAGATACTCTGCGAAGCGATGGCGTTTCCTCTAGTGACACCTGTCGATCTTCAGAATTGGTTGAAGACATTGGAACCCGCCATAAAGATCGTTTTGGCTAACCCACAACTCTCACCGTTAAGAGACGACCGGGTGTTTATAACCAACCGAAGCGCACTACAGTACGCTAAGCTCCGATAACCAATTCCGGCTTTTCTCTTCTTTTTTGCATCACGATGAATCCGATTCCGATCATGATCATCGCTCCGCCTGCCAGAGTTCGCCAATTAAGTTGTTCACGCAGCACAAACACCCCCAAAATTACTGCGACCACGGGTGTCACTAACGCAATCAACATCGACTTCGTAACATCCATGTTGTGTACCAACCAGTAATAAAGCAAAAAGGCCACTACGGAACCGACGACGGCTAGATAAAACACCGAAACCATTGCCATCAGTGTCCAACGAAACTTCAACGGAGTGCCCTCGAGCGGTATTCCAACAAACAATAACGGAATCATACCGAAGAACATTTGTCCCGCCGCAAGTATCGCGGGCTCGAGGTTCTTCCCCCGTGACTTTACCAGCACATTTGAGTACGCCGCAAAAAATGAGCTCAGAACCAAAGCAACACAACCAGCGAGAGCTTTGCCACCCGCGATCGCTAACTGATTGGAAAAAACGATCCCGACTCCACAAACACCCAGGATGATGCCGACGACCTTCGCACCCGTGATTCTTTCAGCGGGAAGGTAGAAGTGAGCTATCACGAGCCCAAAGGCTGGAAGCGTCGCCTGCAATAGCGCCGCAAGCCCAGAGGAGATGTGTTGCTCACCCCAAAACACCAAACCGTAATTCAAACTGAACGAAAGTACGCCGGTTAAAGCAAGCAACATCCAGTCATCTCGAGAGTTCGGTAAACGTAAACCTCTCAAGCGAATGATCGCGAATAGGATCAAAAACGAAATAACGAATCTGATACCTGCAAAGGTCAACGGAGGTAGATCTTCGAGGCCGACCTTGATAAAGAGCCAGGTCGAGCCCCAAATGCAGCACAGTATGAGCCAGACCAGGCGTGCTTTCATTGTCGCGAAGACCGTTGAGGTGAGTCCGATGAAGGAGCGGAACCAAAACTCCCTAACACGAGAGGCGGCCAAGTCGAGTCCAAGAGGTCCCAACTTGCCGCCTCTATACGCGCCACTTAAGAACAACACTACTGTTGTGGGCTATCGAGCTTAATGATCGCGAATGCGGCGCCCTGGGGATCGGTCAAAATCGCGAAGCGTCCAACTCCCGGAATATCGTCTGCCGGCTTCATTACGCTTGCGCCGAGCTCGGTGGCCTTCTGCACCTTTGCGTCGCAGTCGTCAACCGCGAAGTAAACCAACCAGTTCGATGGAATGGCTCCCATCTCGGGCGTGATCTTGAGCATGCCGCCCGCATTTTTTTCACCGTTATTGAACATCGTGTATTCCAACGGTCCAAAATTCTGGACATCCCTGCCCCAGCCGAAAACTTTGGAGTAAAATTCTCCGTCGACAGTTGTGTCGGTAGTCATCAGCTCGTTCCAACAAAAAGAGTTTGGCACGTTGTAGATACCAGAGCCGCGATTAGTTCCCGCTTGCCAGAGGGCAAAAACAGCTCCCGTCGGATCTTGAATGACTGCCATTCTGCCCATTGTATACACATCAAATGGTTCTTTCAGGATCGTGGCACCAGCTGCTTTTGCTTTCTCTGCCGATTCATCGGCGCTGGTAACGGAGACATAGCTTAGCCAATTAGGTGGCACACCCTGCGACACCTGCTCGGGCATCAATTTGTACAAACCTCCGACATCCTTGCCGTTCAGCTTTAGCAGGGTATAGACCATGTCAGGTCCCATTGGATTATCAACATGATCCCAGCCGAAGAGTTGGGTATAGAAAGTTTTAGCCGCCTCATTGTCGCTGGTTGCGAGCTCTACCCAACAGAAAGTACCTGGTTTGTATTCTGGGGTTTCTTGCATCCTTGCTTCAGTCATTGAACAAATCCTCCTTCATTCGTCGAACGATTCCAGAAATTCACGCGTCGGTCGTTAGTAAGAAACCTGACTCAAGTGTCAGGGCGGGGAGCCCGTGCTTCAAAACGTCGCACCGTCGCATCAACGACGACGATGACCGTCAAGCAGTTTTATTGGAAAGTGCTGTAAATCTACCATCTTCGAGGTGCTCGAACAAAACTCGAAAGGCTAAAGATGTCTGTTCAGACAAAATTACCTTACGATCTTTTAACCATTCCAAGTTTCAGTCATGTGACAAAGAGATGCGGGAAGTGTAGGAGTGTCGGTGGCGGGGAAAAAACGTAGCCAAAAAAACGAAATGCGCTACTCGCAGCAAGCTGAAAGCAGCGCAATCCGTTTTTCCCATAAATCGCCGAAGCTTTCTATAGGACGGCAACAAGAGCATGTACACACTCTAGTCACCTAATTTGTATCCCGGTTACCAACTGGCGGTCAGTTCGATTACCGGTCAGCACACGAATCGTTTTCACAACTCTCACACTCTTGCGAATGTGGTGCCTTTAGGTTTTTGTTCTGGTGGCTTTTCCTCCACCGCCGGTTACGTTCCGGCAACGAGGCTCAACTTGCGTCGAGCTGCTTTGCGCCCCTTGGCGGGTCCTTGCCTCAGGGTTCCACTCGTTTTTATTCGAGTGGCTCGAGAAAGTCTCGCAACCTTCTCTAGCTGAGCCTTTCGGCTCCGACTTAGGGCGTCATTAGAATGAACAGGCCGCCTGCCACTCTCTCGCTCGGGCGTCACCGCACCGATTACCGATCCCTTTGTCGGTCTCAAAGGCCGTAACCTTCGTGACAGGATGCTTATACGCTTGTATCTGATTTAGATCAAATTTTCGCGTGTTTTATTTTTCAAGAGTTACAAAGCGTTTGCTTGACTCAAAAATGCACAAACGGAAGTGATCAACTAAGGCGCTCGAGACCAGTCGTAATTCGCTGTCCGACTTCAAGCATTTCTTCCCGACTCTGGTATTTGCTTCGCGGCCAAAAGAAACCTTTCAGCCCATCCTTCTTCTTTCTTGGCACCACGTGAACGTGCAAATGCGGAACACTTTGACTAACGCGGTTATTCATTGCCACAAATGTTCCTTCAGCCTCCATTGCGGACTCAACCGCGCGCGCCAGCAGTTGGACGGTTCTAAAAAATGTTCCGACCGCTGAAACTGGCAGGTCAGTCAGGGTTTCACAGTGTTTTCGCGGTATCACCAAACAGTGCCCAGCAAATAAAGGCCTATGATCGAGAAATGCTAACGACTCCTCGTCTTCATAAACTACTGCCGCTTCTCCTTCGCCAGACACAATGCGGCAAAACAGACAAGTGTCGCTCATCAAACTACCTTCCTCCGTGCCCGATATCAGTTTGCGGTACCAAGAACCTCGTCGAATCCTGGCCTTATGAAATCTCGCGCGCTCGGGAACTGTCTTTCCGTGCGATGTCGCAGGCGTTCCAACTGCAAAATCAACGGCACCATTGACTCTGCGCGCTCGGGAACAGACAACTGCATTAACCTCCAGGCAGCTATTGACCGGTCTATTCCTAGCAAGGCCACCTTCGCTGAGCCATCCGAATCTTTTGGAAATTCGTCACGCTCTTCCGCTAGCTCATCAATTCTACTCGATAAAGCTCGCATTGTTTTTACCGCGATCTGGTACTGATACCAATGGATGATTTCACGAGCATCAACCAATCGCTCAGCTTCTTCAATGTCGGCGTCAGTAGCGGCAAGATCACTGACTTCGACGAGCTGGTCGAATTCTCGAAACCAGTCACTGGCTGCATTCGCGTAGTTTTTTCCTGCTCTCGCCAGCGAATGATTCTCGACCTGACGGCGTTTCTTGCGGAGTTGCAGCTCGTCCTCTTCTTTGAACTCGTCTAAATCGATGCCCTCTTTTTCAGCCCACTCTATGACCATTTCTCGAGTTTCCTGAAAGATCGAACTGAGTTTTCGCCAGAAGGCTTCATTCTGAAGGTCACGACTCTCCGGTGAGTTGTCCTCGTCTTCTTGCTCTGTTGCGTATAACAAGCAACGAGACGCTAATGGACATCGTTCACACCAGCGATCACAATAGTTGTAGATTCCAGAGATTAGATCGGGATTACGAGCTAACTCCGTGAGGGTAGTTCTTCGCATGAGATTGTCTCCTTGAGTATGAGGTTTAAGGTGTGGGCCATTGTAAGATACCTGCCCTGGAAATGACAGCAAACGCAAGTAAAAACTTTGACAGAGCCATGAATATTCTTGAGGAGTCTGGCCTGCTTCTCGTGATGGGTTTGGAGATCCCTGATGTTTGTCGGCTGGTTACAGCCAGGAGGATCAAAGGATCATGGTGGGGCGATCCGGCGGGTCAGGAGATCTTTGCGGTAAGTGAAATGCTATCCGACCATGCCGACATAACAGTCACCAAGCTCATCTCTGGTAAGGTTACTTTCGTTCATCGAAAGCTGTGGCAAAAATTAGTTGCCGTGGGCAAAGACCGAGACGACTGGCAAATGCGTAACGTAACAAGCCAGGGGAAACTCTTGTTACGCCAGCTCGATAAAGAAGGACGGTTGCTAACTAATAAGCTTGGGACGTCGTTTGGAAAAACACCAGGCGATACTGCGCGCGAACTTGAACTAAAGTTATTGATTCACTCAGATCAGATTCACACAGAGTCAGGCTCTCACGCCAAAATTCTGGAAACGTGGGAACACTGGGCGAAGCGCGTCGGGCTCAGAGCGAAGTCACCAGACGCAGCGACGGCTCGTCGATTTTTCGAGAAGCGCATTCAGGAGATAAACAACAAGTACGCGGGGTTCGGCCGACTTCCGTGGCAACCCAAGAAAAAATGATCAGTCAAATTCGTTTTCCATTGAATGTGTCGCTCGCAGTCATACTGTTAGCAATCGCCTCTGTAACAACGACTGCTCAGCGAGCTGACCGATCTCTGAACTACGGGTTTGTTAGCCCGAATACCCGCGACAACCTAAAACTCGAGGACGCTATTCGCGGCCTGAGCTCAGCCGAAGAATCGAGTTTACTCAAGCGCGCCCGGAGTTTGACGTGCGTTGTTAAGCGCCGGATAAGTACGATGCGAGCGCTTGGTTCATGGAGCGACGGTGCAGAACACTCGATACTCATTCGTGTGAATACGGATGAGCCCACAATTCGTTATCTCATGTCACGCCTCGGTCGTGATGCCAATCAGAAAGCTGTGATTTACTTTCATCCGCAGACGGCAGGCACTGCGAAGATGTATATTTTTCAGCCGGCGTGGCGTTTTCGTGGCTTTGCTACTATCGGGCGCATATTGGACGCCGCGGGCATTTCTTTTCGGACACTCATTCCGACCAAACAAGGAACCGTCGTCTATGTTGTCGACACCGAACGTAGCTTGACCGGGAAAGTGAAAGCAGCAGCAACCCGACTACGGGCTCGGGTTAAATCTCAAACTGGCAACGCAAACTTTATTGGCGACGACGCCGTTCGGGAAAAAGGTCAAACCATATTTGCCAATGAAATCAAAGAGTACGAGTCAAAGCACCCACAATTATCACCTCCGTGCGAGGTTAAGTGATCTATGAAATCGACCAACCACTGTCTCAAATCAACAGTAATTGATGCACTCATAAGGTTGCCCGGTCCGGACGGGGAACGTTTTGCGACCGTCTTTGAGCACGGAAGCCTGGTTGTCGAAATCTATGCACCGCGAGGTACCGATCCTCAAAAACCGCACACGCGTGACGAGATCTATTTCGTGGTGACTGGTAATGGCGAGTTTGTTTGCGGTAACTCGAAACAGTCCTTCGGCCCGACAGACATTCTCTTCGCGGCGGCTGGCGTAGAACATCGCTTTGAAAACTTTTCAGATGATCTGGTGGTGTGGGTAATGTTCTATGGACAAGAAGGCGGTGAAGAAAATGGATAAGATGCCAGAGTATCGTTCAATTGTGCCTGTCTTTTCTGTAGCTGATGTGAGTGCAACTATGAACTGGTATCAAACGCACCTCGGGTTCTCGAGCGATCCATTTCCTGCTCAGGGGCCATATCTGTTCGCCATCCTGTTTCGCGATCACATCGAGATCATGTTGCAGCGTGTCGAGAACTCTCAGAAACCAGACAATTATAATCTCCGCGCCGGAGGAGTTTGGGATGCGTATATTCGCTTATCCCAGGTGAAGGAACTTTATGACGGTATCAAGGAAGAGGTGACAATCATTAAGCCTCTGCGGCAGCAACCTTATGGAGCCTGGGAATTCGAAGTGAAGGATCCGAATGGATACGTGTTGGTGTTCAGTGAAATTGACAAGAAAGCGTACAGGCGATAAGGCTCGCCGAAACGTCCCCAGCCACATGCTTGGATAAAGTCAGGTTAGCAATAGCGGTCATACCGGGCGAACCGCTTTCGCAAACCGATCAGCTGGCATCGCATTCAAAACATCTTTCTTTCTCAGCCACCCTCGTCTCGCCATCGCAACACCAAACTTCACATTGTTCAGCGCTCCGGTCGAATGGGCATCTACCGAGATGACAAACTTGATCTTTCTTTTGCGCGCTTCGCGGACCCAACGCGGCTCCAAATCGAGACGATATGGATCTCCATTGATTTCAATCGCTGCTCGCGACTCGGCGATCACATCGAGAACACGTTCGACGTCGCAGTCGAAGGCAGGTCGTCGCTGCAGCAGACGTCCCAGCGCGTGACCCCAGATCTTGAACACGGGTTGACGCATCGCAGTAACAATGCGCTCAGTCATCTTTGCTTTGTCCATCTTGTAACGAGAGTGAATACTGGCGACGATGACATCAAACTGCTCGAGAATGCGATCTGGATAATCTAGCTGGCCACTGGCAACAATGTCTGACTCGGTACCGCGAAGAATCTTGATCTTAACCTGTCCCTGAAGCTCGTCGATTTCATCCCATTGCCGGTACAAGCGATCAACCTCAACTCCGTTTGCATAGAATGCTGTCGGTGAATGGTCCGTGATTGTGATGTACTTCATCCCCATTGCCTCAGCCGCGCGCACCATCTGTTCGAGACTATGCTTACCGTCGGAGTAAGTCGTGTGGCAATGAACCATTCCTTTTATGTCGTCCGACGTCAGGAGATCCTCAGGTAACTTTCCGGCTAAGGCGGCTTCGATTTCGCCCTGATCCTCACGCAACTCGGGCGGCACATACTGCATTTTGAAACGCTTATAGAGTTCCTCTTCGGAGCGCGGCGCGCGGCCATTCGAACCTGCAAGGCTGATCTTTTTTGCCGTCGCGTAACCGACTACCTTCTCGACGTGACTTGATGAACCAGTCTTAGCAAACAGCTTCAGCGCGAAGTCTTCGGGAGCAACAACAGACAGCAACAGAGAAACACCATCCGCCAGCTCCGCAGTGCAATCCGCGTCGTTGATTTGACTCGAAATAATCATTGGAAAACGTAAGAACTGCTTTAGCACTGATGCCGGCTTCTTTGAACTTGCGACCACGTCGATTGTGCCTATGGTCTCTTGCCAACGGCGTAATGACCCGGCCAGGCTAACCTCGTTCACACCGTTGATGCTTTTCAAGTACTCGATGATTCGTTCACCTGTGTTCAAAGCATGATGGAGATGCAATTGCTGTTTGGGTTTCTTTTTCTCGCTCGCAATTGTGTCTAGCAAGCGTTGCTCGGTCTTTGAACCAAATCCCTTCAGTTCTCTAATCCTGCCTGCTTCGGCCGCCGCTTTCAGTTCTGCTACCGACCTTATTCCTAACTCGGCTTGCAGTTGTTGGACCTTCGCGAGACTCAATCCAGGCACTGATGACAATTCAGATGTGCCAACCGGGGACTCTTCCTTGAGTGCTTTCAGAACAGAAGATTCACCCGTCAGGTATAGTTCTTTAATTTGCGAAGCTAATGCGTCACCGATTCGCGGAAGCGTCTTAACGCGATCCTGAGCGATCAATTGGTCGAGGTTTGCTATGCCTTGAAGTGAGCGCGCACCGGCATTGTAAGCTTTTGCTTTGAAGCGATATTTGCCCCCCTTCAATTCCATCAGTGCGGCGATCTCTTGCAGTGCGGCAGCAATCGCGAATTTGTCAAGCTGCGGTTTTTGTTGTTTTGGCATTTCAGTAATTGATAACCAAACCAGTTTCACCTTTCAATTGCAGATTTGCAAAACCTGCAGGAGGCGCGGGCGCCTAGTGCTGGGAGCGCAGGCGTCTCGCCTGCCACCTGTCGCCGCTTCGCGACCTCAGCTTTAAGTCAGGCTTGCGTGAATTGGGGCGCCGCAATTCAAATCAGCTGGCGTGGCATGCGACGCTGTTGCAGGCGAGACGCCTGCGGTCCCAGCACTAAGCACTCGCTGTTTGCCGAAGTAGCTACTAAAGGGTCACTATAGAGACAAATCTAGAAGTCAGGTTACTTAACATGGCGATTGCATCAATCAATCCAGCGACAGGGGAAACTGTCAAAACTTTCGAGCCACTAAACGAAGCGCAACTCCAGGAAAAACTCCAGCGGGCCTCTGATACTTTCAACACTTATTGTCATACGTCGTTCGAGAGTCGCGCCGAAATGATGATGGAGGCAGCAAGCATTCTGGAAACCGAGAAGCACAATCTCGGACAGACAATGACCTTGGAGATGGGAAAACCATTGAAAGCTGCGATTGCTGAAGCCGAAAAGTGTGCCTGGGTCTGCCGATATTATGCGGACAATGCGAAACACCACCTTGCAAATCAGGTCGTAAAAACCAACGCAAAGCGGAGCTATGTGCGTTTTCAGCCGCTCGGTCCCGTCTTAGCGGTGATGCCGTGGAACTTTCCCTTCTGGCAGGTCTTTCGTTTCGCGGCGCCAGCCTTGATGGCCGGCAACGTTGGAATACTCAAGCATGCGTCGAATGTGCCGCAGTGTGCTCTTGCTATCGAAGACGTCTTTCGACGGTCCGGTTTTCAGGAGGGTGTGTTTCAGACTCTACTAGTCGGGTCGGACGCAGTCGAAGCAATTCTCAACGACCCTCGAGTTGTTGCAGCAACCCTGACCGGAAGTGAGCCGGCCGGAAGGAGCGTTGCAGGTACAGCTGGAAAACAGATCAAGAAAACTGTTCTTGAACTTGGTGGAAGCGACCCCTTCATCGTGATGCCATCAGCCGATCTCGACAAGGCTGTAGAAATTGCCGTCAAAGCACGAACAATCAACAACGGGCAATCGTGCATCGCGGCCAAGCGGTTCATTGTTGCTTCGAGTATCTATGATCATTTCGCTGCGAAGTTCGTTGAAGGAATGAAGGCTTTGCACATCGGCGACCCAATGCTGGATTCGACAGATATCGGACCATTGGCGACACCGCAGATTCTCGACGAATTGGCCGAGCAAGTGCAGGAGGCTGTTAACTCGGGAGCTCGAGTTTTGACCGGTGGACGTAAACAGGATCGACCGGGCAATTACTATGAAGCCACCGTGCTCGACAACATCGATCCTCGAACTCCAGTCTCTTGCGAAGAGATCTTTGGCCCGGTTGCCATGCTTTTTCGCGCAGCAAATATCGACGAAGCTATCTCGATCGCCAACATGACCTCGTTTGGTTTAGGCTCGGCAGCATGGACAAATGATGCGGCGGAACAACAGAGATTCATCGAAGAACTCGAAGCTGGCAGCGTCTTTATCAACGGCATGGTCGCATCTGATCCACGTTTACCGTTTGGCGGAGTCAAGAATTCCGGGTATGGCCGAGAGTTGGCTGAATATGGCATCAGAGAGTTTGTTAACATCAAAACGATCTGGATTGGGGAAACAACCGAAACCGGCGCTGGAGGAAACAGCAAAGATGCTGAGTAGTAAATTGATTAGGCAGAGTTTAATAACAGGCATGGTCACGACCAGCGCAATTTTCGCACTGTCATGCAAACATCAATCTCAGAATATTGACGCTCCAATCAAACCACCCGCTCCTTCGCCGGACCTAAAGGCCAAATCACAGCCTTCACCAATCACCAATAAACCTTATCCAGGCGTTGGGGTGGTGAAATTCATCAATCGCAAAGAGGGTTGGATCGAGATTAATCATAAAGAGATTCCTGGTCTCATGCCAGCCATGGAAATGGAATGGTTTGTCGAGAAGAAGTCGCTCCTGGACCGCGTGTCGGTGGGCGACAAGGTCAACTTCACTGTTGTCGATACGGGCAAGGCGCAGATAATTACCGAGTTGAAAAGAGCGGACGCAGCAAAGAAATGAGAGGTGGGCTTTTGGCCTTAGGTCTTTAACCTTCGGGACAACCAATCGCCTCCAAAGACCCAAGGCCAAAAACCAAAAGCCGATTCTAAATGAATAACCTATCTTACCCATTTGCAGATCTTGCTCTTGCCCAGCGGCTTGAAAAAACCGAAGCGCACGGCAACATCTTGTTCGTTGAGGCACGGGCTAAAGCATCTCCGGAGAGCCACGCGGAGTGGGTTGAAGTAGCGGGGACTTATGCAATGTTCGACGGTCCGACTTCTCCAGTCAGTCAAACGTTTTGCCTGGGGATGTTTAGTGCCATCACCACTGAAGACATGGAAGGGCTTGAGTTATTTTTTAAGAAGAGGGGAGCCGAAGTCTTTCATGAAGTTTCACCTTTGGCCGACCCCAGCGCTCCGGCACTGTTGAAGGAGCGCGGTTATCTGCCCGTAGAGTTTTCAAATGTGCTGTTTCGTCCGATAAGTACTGACGTTGTTATTTCCGGATCACCAAATGACAAGGTCAAAGTCAACCTAACGAAGGAGAACGAGCTGCAAGTTTGGGCAGACACTGCGTTTCAGGGTTGGAGCGAATACGCAGAAGTGTCAGACTTCTTGCGTGACATGGGTAAAGTACAAGCATGCTCAAAGTCACTTTCATTTCTTGCGCTGTTGCAAGATAAGCCAATTGCAGCCGGGATGATGAGTATGTGCGACGGTGTTGCTTTACTCGCAGGAGCCAGCACTGTCCCTGAAGCGCGACGCCAGGGAGCCCAACTCGCATTGCTTGAACATCGCTTGCGTTACGGTGCACAGCAAGGTTGCGACATCGCGATGATGGCTACACTACCAGGAAGCGCATCGCAGAGAAATGCCGAGCGGCATGGATTTCGGATTGCTTATACGAGGATTAAGTGGCAGCTAATGAGCCGGGAATCATCAAGGTAATCGTCTTCGGCTCCCGATTCGAAATTACGGAGCAGCAAACAAAATAATGCAGGATTACGAACAGCTCGGCGCCTTTTACCTGGGTCGCCCTTACGACCTGAAAAACAAACAAACTAAAGATGGTCTCCTTCTCTATGACTCCAAAGACCTGGTTACACACGCAGTCTGCGTCGGCATGACCGGGAGTGGCAAGACAGGCCTTTGCATTGATCTCCTCGAAGAAGCAGCTATCGATGGCATCCCAGCAATCATCATCGATCCAAAGGGTGATCTCACCAACCTTCTACTTACTTTTCCGAATCTCGCACCACAAGACTTCCAGCCGTGGGTCAACGAGGAGGATGCCCAAAAGAAAGGCCTCGCGAGCGCGGACTTCGCTGCACAACAAGCTGAACTCTGGAGGAAAGGCCTGACCGATTGGGGACAAGACGCTGAGCGGATCAAACGACTACGCGAGGCCACTGACTTTCGCATCTATACGCCAGGTAGTAATGCTGGCTTTCCGGTAGCAATTATCAAATCGTTTACCGCGCCTTCGCAGCCTGTTCGCGACGACAATGAACTCTTAAGCGAACGAATGAACACCACCGCAACCAGCCTGCTCGGTCTGCTCGGAATAGAAGCGGATCCGATTCGAAGCCGCGAGCACATACTCATCTCCAATATTCTTCATCAGGAATGGTCCGCCGGAAAAGACCTCGATGTCGCCGGGTTGATTCAGAAGATTCAAGCGCCCGGGTTAACAAAGCTAGGCGTGATGGATCTGGAATCGTTCTTTCCGGCAAAAGATCGTTTCGCACTCGCAATGACACTGAACAACCTACTGGCATCTCCCAGCTTTGCGAGCTGGACAGAAGGTGAACCGCTCGATATTCCTCAGATCCTGCACACAGACAACGGCAAACCACGTCTTGCCATTTTTTCCATCGCTCATCTCGCAGATGCGGAACGGATGTTTTTTGTTTCGCTGCTATTGAATCAGGTGCTGGGCTGGATTCGCACCCAATCCGGCACTACGAGCCTGCGGGCGATTCTCTACATGGACGAAATCTTTGGTTACTTTCCACCCGTAGCAAATCCACCATCGAAGTTGCCGCTGCTGACGCTGCTGAAACAAGGACGCGCATTTGGTTTGGGCGTAGTGCTTGTCACCCAGAACCCCGTCGACCTTGATTACAAAGGTCTCTCAAACACCGGCACCTGGTTCATCGGTCGTTTGCAGACAGAACGAGACAAGGCTCGTGTGCTGGAAGGTCTCGAAGGGATCGCGGCAGGAACTGGTCAGAAGTTTGATCGACAGGAGATGGAGCAAATCCTGGCAGGACTCAGTAATCGGATTTTTCTCTTAAATAACACGCACGAAGATGCGCCTGAAGTTTTTGAAACGCGTTGGGCCATGTCGTATCTGCGAGGCCCGCTGACTCGAGTACAGATCAAGGCATTGATGGATCCGTTGAAAGGGCAAACGTCGGCTGTACAAACGGCGGCGACCACCACGATAACTCAACCTTCACTGCCATCCTCGACTGTGCAAAGCCAGCGACCAGTCTTGCCGCCCGAGATCTCTCAGTACTTTATCCCGGTTCGGTCTTCGGCCACGGGAACCGCGACGCTGTCGTATCATCCGATGCTGCTGGGTGAAGCAGAAGTTCATTACAGTAGCTCCAACAAAGTGGACCTGACCCAAAGTCTGACTTTGTTGACGTCTATCAACGATGGACCCGTGAATGTTGATTGGGGAAACGCTGTTCCTGCCGAAATGGCTGTAGAAGATTTGGAAGGTGAGCCGCAATCGAACACAGGGTTTTCTGATGCTCCAGCAGCAGCCGGCAAAGCAAAGAGCTATGATGCGTGGAAAAAAGATCTGGCTAATTGGATTTACCGTAATCAACGACTCGAACTACTCGAGAGCCCAAGCCTGGACATAGCGTCGAACCCAGGCGAGAGTGAACGAGATTTTCGTGTGCGGCTTCAACAGTACGCGCGCGAACAACGAGACCAGGCCGTCGAGAAGTTGCGACAGAAATATGCGCCAAAGATTGAACAGCTCAATGAAAGAAAACGACGAGCGGAACAAGCGGTTGAGCGCGAAGCCGAGCAAGCAAAGGGGCAGAAACTTCAAACTGCGATTTCTTTCGGAGCCACTTTGCTCTCGTCGTTTATGGGCCGGAAGACCGTGAGTTTAACTACTCTTGGACGTGCGACTACTGCTGTTCGTGGAGTTGGTCGATCAATGAAGGAAGCTGAAGATGTTGGGCGGGCGCAAGAGAATGTCGCTACTATCGATCAGAAACTAGCCGAGCTCGATGAGGAGTTCAAAGCGGAGACTGAGAAGCTGGAGCGAGCCTTCGATCCGCAAACCGAAGAACTCGGTAAAGTGAGTCTCAAGCCCACGAAGGCAAACATCTCGGTCAAGTTTCTCTCGTTGGCGTGGGCGCCGTATTGGCACGAAGGGCAAGTATCAAAGCCGGCGTGGGAGTAACCAATCTTCTCTGCGTTACCTCTGCGTTCTCTGCCTCTCTGCGGTATACGATGGGTTTGGAAATTTAACCGCTGAGAACGCAGAGGTAACGCAGAGAAGACAACAATCAAATGAGAGTTCCCCGACTCGCTACACTTCTGATATTCCTGTGCTGATCTCAGATCTGAGATTCGAACGGAAAGGCACGCCATGAAGCTTGCTCTCAAATACGGATTGATCGTCACGGTGGGTATTATGGCTTGGACGGTCGTCGCTCACAGACTTGTACCGAACCCCGGCTCAAATGTGCATAGTTTGGGGGCCTTCACCTTTTTCAACCTTTTGCATTTCGCAGCAATCTACCTGGGCATAAAGGCGCTGGAACGCGAAAAAGGACAGAAACCAACGTTTAAACAAGGACTGAAGCAAGGAGTCTTGATTTCATTCGTTTACGCCGTTACTGCATCGTTATTCTTCGTGATCGTCCTACTCGTGGTCGGAACGAAATGGATGGCTGGTGAGGCAATGAGGCCTGATATTCCAATGTGGCGTGTTGGCTTGCAGGCATTTGCTGGACTAGTAGTACTGACGATGTTCTTCGGGCTTGTTTATTCAACGTTGATTTCGTTCTTCCTGGCCAAACGATTGTCGAGCGAGACCTGGGAAAAAAGAGAATCAGCCGCAGATAAACACCGATAGAACAGATCAAAAGAAAGAACTCACAAGAAGAAGTCACTAGGCAATCAAGCTTTTTTTTCTGATCAATATTTATCTGCCTAAATCTGCGGCCGAATTTTTCTACGGCACTAACACGACCTTACCGATGTTTTTTCTCTCTTCCAAATACTTGTGCGCTTCGCCGGCCTCCTCGAACGAGAACGTGCGGTCGACATAGGGTTGCACCCAACCTTCCGCAACGCCACGCAGAATATCTCGCATCCACACGGCCACCTTCTCAGGTTCATGCCACATGTGACCCAGGTTTAAGCCAAAGACGCCGCGGTTCTTATTCAACAGCGGAAACGGATGAAACCATGGTGTCTGAATCGCAGCTTTCAAAAGTTTGACCTTGCCGCTGATACCTGTCGCTGAAGCAGTGGAAACGCCGAACATTCCCAACCTGCCAGTATGACGTAGTGCGGCATAACTTTTCTTCCAATGTTTCCCACCAATCGGGTCGATTACCAGATCGACTCCACGCCCATTGGTGAGTTGCTGCAAGACGGGTTGCCAATCCTTACCGCGATAGTCGATCGCGTGATCCAATCCTCTTTCGCCAAGAAACTTGTGTTTCGAAGGACTGGCCGTACCAAATGTTTCAGCACCAATTTTCTTCGCGATGTCTAATGCTGCTAACCCAACTCCTCCGCCGGCATTATGTATCAACACAGACTCGCCTTCGTGTAGCGACCCCATCACGACCAACAGTGCGTAAGCTGTCAGATAATTCACTGGGATGGCCGCAGCTTGTTCGAAAGTCAACGACTCCGGTTTCCCGAACATCTGAGTCGCTTTCACAGCTACCAACTCTGACTGACCACCAAACCGCGTCATCGCTACCACTGACTTGTTTGCGAAATCTGAGTTGACGCCTTCGCCCAGCTGCTCGACGACCCCACTCACCTCGTAGCCCATAACGCAAGGCTTCGGTGGTGAATCTGGATACAGACCTTGACGTGCAAGGATGTCCGCAAAGTTGAGACCGGCTGCCCGCACACGTACTACAACTTCACCAGCAGCAACCACCGGATCAGGCCGCTGCTCAACCTTCAACACTTCAATACCGCCTGTCGCAGTTGTTACGATTTGTCGCATGGTCACTCAAGATCCAAAAGCCAAATGTCGCTTTCCGCCAAACGCGCCGTGAAATAAAGCAAAGTGTTGTCTCTGGATGTACCAACGCTTCTAATCTCTTCGCGGTCGCGTGAATAGAGTTCGCGCATATTTTTAGTAACTGTGTCGATAACAAAAAGCTTGCCCTCAGAAACGAAGATCATTCGCCGTCCATCGGCCAGCCACCTCGGTATCGTATTCACCTCCGCGACGCGTTCGTATTTGTTTGTTTCGAAGGAATAGTAGCCAATGCTAACCGGATTTGAAATTGTGCCCGCCACTTTCTTGCCATCTTGGGACCAATCCCACGGAACAAACGTGGCGCCTGCTTCATCGACCTTTGGCAGTAATGTCGGCGTTTGATCCCGCCACCTTTTGCTCAAATCGATTATGGCAGTACGAGGATAAAGGCGAAACAGAAGTTTGTTGCCATCAGGCGAAAAGAGCGGAAACCCAGCCAGTGTCGAGTTGAAACTAATCTGCTGGAGATTGGTACCGTCTGCATCGATCATCCAAAGCTCGTAGTTACCACCTCGATCGGAATTGAAGACTATCTTCTTCCCATCCGGAGACCAGCGCGGATAACGATCGAAGAATTTGTCGTTTGTTAAGTCCTGCCACGTTTTGCTATCAAGATCATACACTGCTAAGTCGTCCTGGTTTCGTCGTGGCAGTCGCAGAATGAATCGTTTGCCGTCGGGCGATAGATCGGGCAACACAACTCGACGATCCCCACTCGTAATCCAAAACGGATCGCCTACAAGCCGCTCAGACTTTGGATCAAAATGCACTCCTAGTATGTTCGATTGCTCGTCAGTCTGAACATAAATCATTCGTTTTCCGTCGCGAGAAAAATTTAGATGCCGGCTATACCTTGAAGGCGTTATTACGGCTTCGGGTTCTGATAAGACCTTTCCCGTTTTTTCATCGATCTCGACGCGCCAAAAGTTCATGTTGCCACCCCGGTCGCTGGCGAAGTAGAGAAACTTTCCATCTGGGGACCAAACCGGATTCCAATTCGTCGATGCGTCGGTAGTGACGACTACGGGTTCACCTCCATCTATTGATATGGTTGCCACATCGCTGCGACCAAGAGCTGGTGGCATAAACCAAAACGCGATTCGATGCCCACCGGGAGACCATGAAGGCTGCATGGCATCGGCTTCAGTGAGTAGTCGTTTCGCCCCAGTTTCAACATTCACAATTGTGATCTTGCTCGGATTCGTGTTTCTGGTCGCCGGAAGATCGTAACCTTCTGAGCTATAAGCGATCTCCTTCCCGTCAGGAGACCAGGTTGGATGATAACCGCCCTCAACAACTCGTCTGACATTCTCTCCGGTAGCGCCCATGACGTAGATTCCGCGAGGCTGGCGCTCAGAATGAAAAGCTATCCGTTCGCCGTCCGGTGAAAAGGTCGGCTCCGTATCGTTTGCAGGCGAGTTCGGCGTCAGCAGAGTCGCCACTTTGCCGCCTACACGTTGTACAAATAAGTCAAAGTTTCCGTTTGTCATCGCGGCAAAAACAAAACTCTTTCCATCCGGCGACAGACTCGGAAAGAACTCCGTTCCTGCCTGATTAGTCAGCTGAAGATTTGCTGCGCGAGACCAATCAGGCGTCGCTGCCTTTGATTTGATAAAAGACCAACCAGCTAGCACGGCTGCCACGAGGACTCCTAAAACTCCGATTGCCTGCCATAACCACCGACGACGAGACGAGGATTTGCCCAAACGAAAAGCGGTCGACCTGGTACGTGAACTGGTTGGAGACGAGTCGATGATTCGCAGCAGTCGTTTGATGTCGGCACGAAAATCGGAAGCCGTTTGATAGCGAAGGTCGCGATCTTTTTCGAGCGCCTTGTTAAGTATTAGATCCAGTTCACCAGGCAAATTGGGATTCGTGTCGCTCGGCGCGTTTGGATCGCTCGAAAGGATCGCATTTATAGTCGCTTGCCGTGTGGATGCAACAAACGGCTTTCTTCCGCTAACCAGCTCGTACAAAACGACACCAAGACTCCAAATATCGGTGCGATGATCTAGCGCTTCACCAGCGGCTTGTTCGGGCGACATGTAGGCAAGCGTACCCATCGCCACACCAGCCTGCGTATGAGCGTTGTCAGTGGGAATCTCTGCCAACTTGGCTAAACCAAAATCGAGAACCTTAACGTAGCCATCAGGTCGCACCATGATGTTGTCAGGCTTAATATCCCGATGGATGATTCCCGCTTGATGTGCCGCCGCGACCGCTTCCGCCGCCTGAGCCACAATTGACAGGAGATCTTTTAATGGTTTCCCAGAGTTCTTCGACGAATTAAGAGTTTCCCCCTCAACAAACTCCATCGCGATGAAGTGCAGACCATTGGCTTCACCAACCTCGTAGATCGTGATCAGGTTCGGATGATTCAAAGCCGACAGAGCACGCGCCTCGCGCTCGAAGCGACCCGTGCGCTCAACGTCAGCCACAAATTGCCAGGGCAATATTTTCAAAGCCACCGCGCGATTCAATTTGCTTTCACGAGCGAGATAGACTTCACCCATACCACCGGCGCCAATTAGCTTTTCGATCTTGTAGCTGGAGAGTTCTTTGCCGACTAATGAGGCTGATGTTGTGAGATTGTCATCGAATGCCATTTGACGCGCGGCCACATTCATGGCGGAGTGTTCCATGAACTGCGAAGCTTCTGACTGGGCCCTCAGCAAACTCAAAACTTCCTGGCGCAGCTCTTCATTGCCGGCCGAAGCTTCCATGACGAACGCTTCCCTGCTCTCCTGCGGCCGTTCGAGCGCAGCCTCGAGCAATTCGTCAATTTGTTTCCAAAGCTGTGGATTCATCGATTACCCAAAGAAGTATCCGCAGATTACGCAGATTTTGAGATGGTTGGACTAATTTCAGACTGAAATCTGCGTAATCTGTGCAATCTGTGGATATGCTTCGTGACTAGTTCCGACTAAGCTCCCGATACAACCACGCCTTTGCTTTGCTCCATTCCCTCATGATCGTTATCGGCGCGACTTTCATGACTTCGGCAGTCTCTTCCACCGACAGACCACCAAAGAATCGCAGTTCGACAATCCGACTTTTGCGTTCGTCAATCTCCGCCAAACCCTTCAATGCCTCATCGAGGGCCAGCAAGTCAGCATCCTTCTGATTGGTAACGTTCATCGCCGCGTCGAGCGAGATGTGTCGAGCTTCTGCATCTTTATCAGCACGTGGGCGCTGCCGAGCGAAATCCACCAGGATTCGTCGCATCATTTGAGCCGCTACGCCAAAGAAGTGGGCCCGGTTCTGCCAACGAACCGCCTTCCAGTCAATTAAGCGGACGTAGGCTTCGTTAATGAGAGCCGAAGTCTGCAATAGGTGATCCTCGCGCTCCCGGCTCATATACCGCCTCGCAAGACGATGGAGTTCGGACTGAACGAGGGGTGCCAGACGATTGAGCGCGGCCTCATCGCCGTCGCTCCAAGCTACGAGTAGTTGAGTAAGTTCGTGAGACCCGGGCTCATCCATCGGGAACCATTAGGAACAAGGAGGAACGAAGAACAGGTCAAATCTACCACATTAAGGTGGACCGAGAGGCACAAGCAGGTACTGTTTAGGTTGCGATTCGTCTTCCGAAGGCAACCCTGAAAAAGGGCGCCTCCTTGGAGTGCGGGGACTTGTTACCGCTTTGGTGCAGGGCATCTCTCATCCTTCTTGCACAGATCGGGTCCTAAATTGTTTGGGCGCCCTGTAACAAAGCGGTAACAGGTTCCCGCACTCCAAGGAGACGCCCTCACAAGCGACTAATTCTGGATGATAGTTTTCTGCCAACTCAGACGCCTTAGTAGTTAGGAGTACCTATAGCGACGATGTCTGAGAACCTCAAGAAAGTCGAATCTAACGGGATCATGAAGCCAACACGGCTCCTGAGTATCCTGTTGGGTTATTTAAAGCCCTATTCACCGAGAGCAATGTTGCTGACGGCAACCCTACTACTCGAAGGCGCATTTAACGTCCTGCTCGCCCTGAGTCTGAAGTTCATCATCGACTTTGCAATAGGCCCGCGAAACCTGCGGGTGCTAACTCTGATTATCGTCTGTCTGGCCGTTGGATTTGTCCTGACAGGCGTCTCCCAGGTGCTTCGCGACTATCTCTATGCCTGGTTGGGAGCTCGAATCCTCAATGACATCCGCAAGGAGATGTTTCGCCACCTACAACGCCTCTCGCTGGGATTCTATTCTCGTTCCCGAACTGGCGACTTGGCGGCCCGTTTCTCTTCAGATTTGAGCACAGTCGAAAACGCTGTCGTGCTGGGTATACCGGGCGCCTTACTCTGTATCATCAATATTGTCTTCAGCGTTTCAGTACTCTTCCTGCTTGATTGGCGACTCGCACTAGGGGCAATGGTTGGTCTTCCACTGTGCGTTATTGGTCCGAAAGTCTTGGCCGCACGCACACTGAAAGCCGGTTACCACCTGCGACTCGATCAGGCCGCATTGGCTGGTACTATCCAGGAGAACCTCAATGCCCAACCCGTCGTCAAGGCTTTCAACTTGCGTAATTCAGTAATTACCAGTTTTGAAAACCAAGCCAACAACTTAGCCCATCAGGCGACCCGCTTTAATTTTCTAAGTTACACAAGTGAGCGCAGCCCGAACATCGGCATGTTGCTGTTCAATATCCTGATCATTAGCGGTGGTTCGATTCTAGCTTTCAAGGCGTCGCTATCAATAGGCTCGTTAGTCGCATTCAATGCCTTGTTCATAAGCGTCAGCACAGCTGTAATGGGTTTGACCGCTGTCACTCCATCGCTTTTGCAGGCAACCGGCGGAATGCAGCGCATTCGAGAACTACTCACTGAAGTGCCGGAGGTCGTTGAGAAACCCAACGCCAAACCGCTTCCACAACTGCTCTCGGGAATTCGTTTTGAGAATGTGAGTTTTGGCTACATAAAAGAACAGTACAACCTACGTAACGTCGGCATGAATCTACCAGCCGGATCGCGTATCGCCTTTGTTGGCCACAGCGGTTGCGGCAAAAGCACTAATCTCAACTTGATCATGCGCTTTTACGATCCCGAGACGGGACGGGTCACATTCGACGGCATTGACCTGCGGGATGCCAAGCTCGAGACCTTATACGATCAGATTGGAATGGTTTTTCAAGACAGCTTTCTATTCAACACCAGCATCCGCGAAAACATTCGTTTGGGCAAACCGGATGCGACTGACGCAGAAGTGGAAGCCGCAGCGCAAGCTGCCGAATTGCACAATATCATCGTTCAAATGCCTGATGGTTACGATACCGTTGTGGGGGAACGCGGTGGCCGACTTTCGGGTGGTCAGCGCCAGCGCGTGGCAATTGCTCGCGCGTTGATCCGCAATCCGTCCCTCATCATTCTCGACGAGGCAACATCCGCACTCGATCCCTCAACGGAAGCAGCGCTCAACGAAACGCTGGACCACGTCTCTTTAGGACGGACAGTGATTTCGGTAACGCATCGGCTGGACTCAGTGCAGCACTTCGACCACATCTTTGTGTTCAAGAACGGGCACGTAATCGAACAGGGATCACACGAAATGCTCCTATCTTTTGGCGGAACCTATGCCGAGATGTGGCGGCGTCAACATGGTGCAACTATGTCACCCGAGGGCGAGTTCCAGGTCACCGATACGAGCATCCTGCGCGATGTGCCGTTGTTTAAGGATCTCGATCAGACTTATCTACAGAGCATCGCGCAAATGTTCAGTACTGAACACGTGCCTGCCGGTCGAACGGTTATCACTGAAAGCGACGAAGGCAGTCGCTTTTACATTATCGTGCGCGGCAAGGTTTCAGTGACCGCCGGGCGCGAAAACAATGAGTCAGTACAAATTGCCACCCTCGATGATGGTGACTATTTTGGTGAGATATCTTTGCTGGCAAATATTCCTACCACCGCTACGGTCACCACGGTTACGCCAAGCATCTTTATCACATTGCAACGAGAGCAACTCAACAAGCTTGTCCATCAATACGCCGGCCTTGGCGCCCAACTACGTGAGGCACTGGAACATCGATTGGCGCAGACGTATGCGCTGATAGACTGAAGAAAAGGATGAAGGCGGAAGGATGAAAATCCTTCCGCCTTCACCCTTCATCCTTAAAAATCTTCCTCCCTCGATGATAGTTTTTCCGCCTCTCCTTCGCCTTACCAAACAGCAACACGAAAGTTTGACGGAGGAGCTAACCAATGAGCACAAGCAGCGCAGTTGTTTCACTCGTCGAAGTTGAAGAAGAAGATCTGGCAATCGAAGTCCGTGACAACAATGGCTTCAAGGGCGTCTTCGCGACACAAGACATCGCCGAGGATTCGATTATCTTTCTTCTCAGAGGAACGATCTCGACGGAACCAACCATGTACACGATTCAGTTGGGTCGAAACCGTCACCTTAACTTTCCTGTGGTCCGCAAGAAAGACGACGATCTGGACTACTGCTGGCAATTCCTTAATCACTGTTGCGAGCCGAACGGCTACATGGACGTGGTTGGGCTCACGTTCAGAGCATCGCGAAATATTCGGCGCGGAGAAGAGATTACGTTCAACTATCTCACCACTGAGTCGGCCATGGCAGTTCCCTTCGAGTGCCTTTGCGGATCGAACAACTGTTTTGGGTACATCCAAGGGAGAGATTTCGTGACTCCACATCAGTTAGTAGCAATTGTTGAGACAGTGCCGACAGCTCCGCTGACAACACCGCTGCCATTGATTCAACGCGCGACCGGTAATCTCAGGAACTCCTTCAGTTCCTCGATGGGCTGATATCCTTGGCAAAAATCCAAATGTTCGAATCGAACAATATTGAACCAGGCCGTAAGGCGCCTCCTTGGAGTGCGGGGACTTGTCACCGCTTTGGTACAGCGAAACTCAGCATCTACTACCCCTATACCAAAGCGGTGTA
>DASYRR010000219.1:0-19431 GCA_036004125.1 Pyrinomonadaceae bacterium
TGCGGCCAACTCCGACAACCCGCCCGGGTCTGACGACTTCATTGAGCCAGTTGTGAAAGAGCTCCGCCCGAGTTTGCGGTTTTGCTTCCTGAAGTCGAGCTCGTGCGGCAACCAGACGTTCCAGCCCTAACGCCACCGATGCCGGTAAATCAAATCCGGAATCTTTAAGTCGACTTACGATCGTTTGCTCAGTTTCAATCCGTGCCCTTTCCAGCTGGCTGATCTGTTGCGCCAGTTCGCGGTACGCAAAACTGCGTTCAGCTATTTCATGGACCTGGGCGAAACTTCCGTACGCATCCAGCAGGTTCAGGAGCGTCGTATAGGTCGCTCGAAACTGACTAACAAGCGGATCAGGCGGGGACTTGAGGAGTTGCGCAATGCGTTCAGGATCTTGATGCAATCCCGGGGCGGCCACTACGAAACCAACATTGTCGCGGCCACGTCGACCCGCCCTTCCGGTCATCTGTTGAAGTTCAGAAGCACTAAGCGTTCGCCAGCCACTCCCAGTTCGCGCATCTGCGCCGGTTAGCACAACGCTACGTGCAGGAAAATCAACACCCGCAGCAACAGTAGCGGTTGCAAAAATCGCGTCCAGCAAACCAGCGCTCATTAGCTTTTCAATTACGAGTTTCCAGGCTGGAATGTGACCGGCGTGATGTGAAGCAACACCGCCGCGAATGATTGTGTCCCAATGTCTGTGGCCGCGGACTTCCGGGTTTTGCTCAACAAACGAACGCATGAAATCAAGCCGCGCGTCGCGACGAGTCTCGTTTGGATCGCGGCGGGTTAACGCGGCTTCCGACGCGGCTTGATCACAACGTCGTCGAGTCGGCATGAAGACGATTGCCGGCAGCAGCTTGTACGAATCAAGAGCCGAGATCAGCGTCGCCGACGGCATCTCCGGCATTCGAAGTTTCATAAAAGTTGTCCGATATGCTTCAGCTTGTCGATATGATTTTTGACGAGACTGTACATTCTCTGTTCGCCATTTCAAGTTGGGGCCGACTTGTGCTACCCGACGACAAGCTGAAGCATATCGGACATCTCATCGCCATCGTCGCGAGCGCGATGTCTCTCGCTCGTCATTAGCGCGTTCGATCAGCTGCGCGATCTCTGGATTCAGTCTTCCGGCTTCATTCAGCAACGGTAGCAAACGTTTGTCAGGTAGCAATACCGCCGATCGCAGCTCAACGGGACGTTTGGGCGGACCAGTGACAACGGTGCACCTCACCCCACGTACGTCTTCCAACCATGCACCAAAGTCGGATGCGTTTCCAATCGTAGCTGACAACAACAGCAAACGAATTCGCGCAGGCGTGAGAATGATTGCTTCTTCCCAAACATGTCCACGATCTTCATCAGCCAGATAGTGCGCCTCGTCCAGCACTACCAAGTCGGCACTTACTTCGTTGCCGCCACGCAGTGAGTCGAATAATTGGTTGCGATAAATCTCAGTCGTGCCAACAATGAGCGGCGCCTCGGAGTTCTCCTTTCTGTCGCCAGTAAGAATGCCAACGCGCTGGACCCCAAACTCTTCAATGAACTCCTGGTACTTTGAATTGGTGAGGGCCTTCAACGGTGACGTGTACCAGGCACGCCGTCCAGTTTCCAGTAGTCGTCTGATTTCCTCCCGTGCTATCCAGGTTTTGCCACTCCCGGTTGGTGCGGTTACCAGGACGTCGTCGAGGTCGAGGGCAGCCAGTGCTTCTAATTGAAACGGATCGGGCTTGAATGGTGCGGAGGGTGGAATACCGATTCCCGCCAGGAGTTTCTGTAGTTCACGAGTTTGCGCATGAGGACGCTTAGGTTCTTCACCCTGGGACCTGGAGCCGTTCCGCTCTTGTTGGTTTTTACGACGTTTATTACGCGTACCCCGGCGTTGTCCCCCGCTCCTGAGCATGGCCACATTCTAAACGATATCGCCGATTGTAGATTGCCAATTGCCGATTTGGGTATTTAGATGCCACCGCCGAAATCGGTTTATTAGAACAAAATCGGCAATTGGCAATCGGCAATCGGCAATGTCGCTGGGTTACAATCTGTCTCACAACGCATCGGTTCGCGGAGGCGTCTAAAACACTGAACTAAAGGGATCCGGCAACGTTTGACTTATTGAATGACTGAGCTTTTCGCAAACTTTGAAGTAAACAAAGAGCCCAGATGGCCAATCCTGGCGCGCCTGACTGGAGGATCGCTATTGTTACACCTGTCTCTGCTCTGGGTAGTGGTGTACGTACCAGCGTTCCGCGATGCGTTAAATATTGCCGCAATAATCGCCAGCACAAAATTTGTAGATAAACCGTACAGTGCGACGCATATTGCCGATGATGTGACATTCCTGGATCTGACGGGCGCAAAGTTTCACTACCCTGAAGGTTATTTTGCAGTTGCTAGCGACAACCCAAGTTATTCACTATCCCCGAGTGATTTCAGCTCCGATCCATTCGCTCCCAGGATTATTTCGAGGGCTGACCCAAACAAAGTAGAACCAGAAGCCAGCCCCTCGCCGAATCCATCCATATCGCCTCCACCGAGCGGCTCTCCTTCACCCTCTTCAACCGTAACAGCTACTGTGACGGCGGAGGCTGAAGACAAAAACAAGAAACTAACTCCGGAGGAAGCCCAGATTAAACTGGAGCAGACTGCTGCTGAGAACAATCTGGAGCTCCCTGACGAGACACAAATCAACAAGCAGGCCCTTAAAGATTTTGCCAAGTTCGCGAGCGATCTGAAGGACCAAGGCAAACTGGATTTGAATCAGCCGTTCGAACTGATCATCGAAGCCGAGTTAGATGAAACCGGAAAACTGAAAAACCCGCGGTTCACCAAGAAGTCTGGCGATCCAAATCTCGTTGATCTCTTTGGCCGGGCAGTAGCTGCGTTGAATGACAGTGGTTTCCTGATTTACTGGAAGCCAGTTAGTAAAGACAATCCGGGCGCAACAGTAAGATTCACAATCAAGCAGGGCGAAGGAGAGGTGTTGGCATCAGTGGAGTCTGAGGCATCATCTGCCGCAAGTGCACGTATTTTGGCAAAAGCGCTGAATGCGGCACTGGTTTTTGGCGCGAGTTCTCGGGCTGGAAAGGATGAGGAGGTGCTAATGAGAAATACGAATGCAACTCCGGACGGCAAAAAGGTGGTAGTCAATTTTTCGATGCCGCGCCAGTCGTTCGTCGACATGATTAAGAAACAATTGGAGCCGGGAGTGTAGGAGTCTTGTTTAGCCCCTGTGTCGCAAACGCGTTGATTTTTGTTTTCCACGATCATTTTATCGTCTTGCGGAAGTTGTTTGGACACAGTCAGTAGCGTCACGCGGTAGCGTCGGGTTCGTACCCACCCGCAACGTGAGAGGTGACAACGGACCCGACGCTACCACGTGACGGTACTGACTGTGTCCAAGTTTGGTTGTGGCTGAGCTGCGCTATGTGGTTGCACAAAGAATGGCATCTTGGGCAATAGTCGTCTGCGGGCCTTACTTGCTCACCTAAAGTCAGTCAATTAAAATTCAAACTTGTCAAAGCAGGAAGAAATTAGCGGCTATTAGCGATCGCGTGGAGCACAATATTAGATATGAGTTTCGATAAATTTCTAACGAAGATATTTGGCAGCAATAATCAACGGTTTTTGAAATCTATTCAACCATTAGTGGAGAAGATCAATTCCCTGGAGCCATCCCTGCAACGATTGTCTGACGACGAACTGCGGGCGCGCACGGCCGTCTTCAAAGAAAAGGTCCAGGGTACCGTCGGCGACACCAAAGACAAAAACGAACGGAAACGCCTGGAACGAGAAGCTCTCGACGAAATCCTGCCGGAAGCCTTCGCTAGTGTTCGTGAGGCCAGCGTGCGCACGACGGGAATGCGTCACTTCGACGTCCAGCTAATCGGCGGCATCGTCCTCCACCAGGGCAAGATCGCCGAGATGAGAACTGGTGAAGGTAAAACACTTGTTGCAACTTTGCCTGCCTACTTAAATGCGCTAACTGGTCGTGGTGGCGTCCACGTCATAACAGTCAACGACTACCTGGCCTCGCGCGACGCTGAATGGATGGGTCAGATCCATCGTTTTCTTGGCCTTGAAGTCGGTTGTATTCAAAACGACATGGACGACTTCGAGCGTCAGGCGGCGTACGCTGCGGACATCACTTACGGAACCAACAACGAGTTTGGCTTCGACTATCTTCGCGACAACATGAAGTTTGACCTCGCCACGTGCGTACAGCGCGGCCACTACTTCGCGATCGTTGACGAAGTCGACTCGATCTTGATCGATGAAGCTCGAACTCCGCTGATTATTTCAGGTCCATCGGATGAAGCGACAGACAAGTACAAGAATGCCGACGCGATCATTCCCCATTTGAAACGTGGAGAAGATATTGAAGGTAAGAAGACGGGTGAATACGTAGTTGACGAAAAAGCGCACACAGCCGTGCTCACTGAAGAAGGTGTTGATAAAGCCGAGCGCTTGCTGGGGGTCGGCAACCTTTACGATCCTTCAAACATGGAACTGCTTCACTGCGTCGAGCAGGCCTTGAAGGCCCACACGCTCTACAGACTCGATCACCAGTACGTTGTTCAGGATGGCGAAGTAATCATCGTCGACGACTTCACCGGGCGTTTGATGAAAGGACGCCGCTGGTCTGATGGATTGCATCAAGCTGTCGAGGCAAAAGAGGGCGTCGAGATCGAAAAGGAAAACCAAACCCTCGCTACGATCACGCTGCAAAACTACTTCCGTCTTTACGAGAAACTATCCGGGATGACCGGTACTGCCGAAACTGAAGCGGCTGAGTTTAATTCGACGTACAAACTTGACGTCATCGTGATCCCAACGCACATGCCGATGGTTCGTACCGACTTCTCAGACGTTATCTATCGTACGCTGCCCGAGAAGTGGGATGCGGTAATTGAGGAGATCAAGGAATGTAATGAGAAGGGGCAGCCGGCGCTGGTTGGTACCGTGTCAGTGGAGAACTCTGAACTAATCGCCAGACGCCTTGTGAAAGAGGGTGTTCCCCACAACGTCCTAAATGCGAAGTATCACGAGCGCGAGGCTGAGATTGTGGCTCAGGCAGGACGTAAAGGATCGGTGACAATCGCTACCAATATGGCTGGTCGTGGTACCGACATTCTTCTGGGTGGCAATCCCGATTTCATGGCTCGTGAGTTTCTCAAGCAGGACGAGATCGATCCGGATGAAGCGACGGAAGCGCAGTGGCAGTCCGCTTATTCGCGCGCCAGGCGAATTGTCGAAGATGAACATAAGGAAGTAGTCAATCTCGGTGGACTTCATATCGTCGGCACTGAACGCCACGAATCGCGACGAATAGATAATCAGTTACGCGGACGCGCCGGACGTCAGGGCGATCCCGGATCATCGCGGTTTTTTCTGTCGCTTGAAGACGACCTCATGCGGATCTTCGCCGGAGACAAGGTGAAGGCTTTGATGCAGCGTCTGGGAATGGAAGAAGGTGTGGCGATCGAGTCGAAGATGGTGTCAAAGCGCATTGCCGCGGCGCAAAAATCCGTAGAAGGAAGAAACTTTGAAGCTCGCAAACACCTGCTCGAATACGACGACGTAATGAACAAGCAGCGCGAGACCATCTACGGTCTGCGCCGTCAGTTGATGGAAGAACCCGATCAACGTGACTACCTGATGGGTGATCCTCCGGCTGCAGGTGTTGCCTACGACCTGTTGTCCGACATTACCAAGCAGTATTTGAATCCAGACGTCTCGCAAGATGATTGGGATGTTGAGAACTATAAGATTCAGATCAAAAGCATCTACGATTTCGACGCGGATGCGGAACGACTCGACCTACCGAACTACATATCCCAGGAAGTGACCGACGCGATCTGGGAACGGCTTAAAGTGAAATATGCTCGCAAGGAGGAGCAGATCGGTCCTGAGGCCATGCGCACTTACGAGCGCATCATCATGCTGAACATTATCGATGCTCAGTGGAAGGACCACTTGCTGTCATTAGATCACCTCAAGCAAGGCATCGGTTTGGTGGGGTATGGGCAAAAGGATCCACTCGTCGAATATAAAAAACAGAGCTTCGATCTTTTCCAGGAAATGCTGGATCGCATCGATACGACAACAATCCGATCGCTATTCAATCTGCACATTGTTTCCGAGGAACCGCCCGAGGCTCTGCGGGCGCGACGGGGCCCAAGACGTCCAACACCTCTAACCTTTACCGGTCCAAACCAAGGCGCGGCTCCGGCCGGTGAAGAAGCAGGCAAGATTAAGACTGTCGTGCGTGATCAGCCAAAGGTTGGGCGTAATGAGCAATGTCCCTGTGGCTCAGGAAAGAAGTACAAGAAGTGTCATGGCATTAATGTCTAGAGTGTCCTCCTGGCTCTTGCCTTGAGTTCCGAAATCACATCAACCAATCCGGTAGTGCACGCCATCATCACTGGCACAGCCCCACAGCCTGCGCGTCTTGCTGCAGCACGCGGACTTCTGCCTCTTCC
Source organism: Pyrinomonadaceae bacterium (assembly GCA_036004125.1). Taxonomy (GTDB): domain Bacteria; phylum Acidobacteriota; class Blastocatellia; order Pyrinomonadales; family Pyrinomonadaceae; genus PSRF01. The sequence continues at coordinate 6,480 of DASYRR010000219.1, forward strand.
GCAAAGCGATCTGCTCGAAGTGCTAGTTGCTCTGTCGGCCCACGTGGATACTGAAATCTCCGAGGCGGCAAATGAAACTCTTCAAGCCGAGAACGCCGACGATTTGCTTATTGCAGCGAAAGCAGATGAAACCGCTCCCCCTGTTTTGGCTTATCTCGCAACCCATCGCGCTGCGAAACGTGAAATTCATGAAGCTCTGATCCTAAACAGCAAGACTCCCGATCAAGCTTTGGCATCCTTGGCAGAGATTACTCCTGACGGCACACTTCTCGAATTAATCGCAGTTAACCAACAACGGCTGGTCCGCTTCCCACAAATCATTGAAGCAATACTTGGGAACGCTGCGCGAACCTCTGAGGCTGAACGTCGCGCACGCGAGACGCGCCGAGAGTTTTTTGAGAAGGAACGAGGCGCTCGTCAAATCGCTGAAGAGTTAAGAGCGCGCGGAAAGACGGCGGCTGCAGAGTTTTTCGAAGGCGCAGAATTAATGACCCCGTCGGGCGTTCTGAGCATTGAGGACGCCTGGATTATTGCGGAGCACATCGAGGTCTCAGACGCTGATATCGATGATGCCTGGCTACCCTCAGAGAGGTATGAAGAGCTCATTACCGAAACCGCTGCCGAGACTCTGGCTAACGTTCAGCGGATAATTGAAAACGAGAAGCTTGAGGTCGGCGAAGTTTCCGCGGAAAGGGTCTCACTGATTCGGCGCATCATGTTCATGAACACGCGCGATCGAGTGAAACTAGCTATGAAAGGTGATCGAGAAGCAAGAAGCATTCTGGTTCGCGACTCAAACAAGATTGTCTCCTCTGCGGTCATCAGGAATCCGAGAATTACCGATCACGAAGTGGAGAATATCTCCGCCATGAGGACCGTTGCCGACGAAGTCTTGCGGCTGATCTCACTTAACCGCAGCTGGGCTCGTTCTTATCCAATAATTCATAACCTGACTCGCAATCCACGCACACCGATTCCAACGGTCATCAATATCCTGCCTCGAATCAGAACCAAAGACCTTCAAAGCCTAAGTCAGAACCGAAATGTATCTGAAGCCGTGCGCCGGCAAGCATACCGTTTGGCGCGAGTCCGATCCGGTGAGTGAAGACTCCAGAACGGCTGATCGTAACCTTTACGCGACAAATCAACCGCTATGTGTCACGAAAATTTTGCGAAATAGTTCATAATATTCTTGACAGGTCACCATTCACCCGTATAATTTCGCACAGACCAAGCGAATTCAACTCCTGGAGCTTGGCAGTTCTTTGTGATTTCTGAGGGTGTCAGAAGATGGCTGAGCGTCGTGCGGTTTCCCCTTTTATCGGCTTTATCTTTGCCCGCACTACGCCACCACCTGATTTAAAGAACCGCCCTAGACGACGGTTCTCATGCTTTGGCTCTGCCGCCCGTTTTGCCCGAACCTGCCCGTAAAGTTTTGCCCCGCCGCTTAGATTTCTAACCGGCGGGGCTCCTCTCTTTATACGAACATTTGGACAATCAGTCTTTGATCGTCTGAATCAAAGCCGCTTTACTTCGCGGTTCCTCCGCGAGCTCGGGCGGCCCGTCAACAGCGCCCCCACTCATTTGCAAGAACAGCTGTTCATACTGGTCCACAACGTGCTCCCAGTCATAATGTGTCTTAACTCGAAGCTGGGCTCGATTTCGATAGGCATGGACTAATGAACCATCTCGCAACACGCGTTGAAGCTTCTTGGTTAAGTCAAACTCATCCACGTAGGGGATTCCGGCATCACCCACAACCTCAATGTTCTCCGGGGTGGCAAGAGTCAAGACACAGTTTCCGTAACCCATAGCCTCCACTAAAGCAGGATGTGTTCCGCCTACTTCAGTTGCGTGAACATAACAATAAGCATTTTGTTGAAGCGCACGATAGTCCTGACCAAAGACGAAGCCGGTGAAAATTATTCTCTTATCTCCCTTAGCCCTGGCCTTCAGATCATTGATGTAATGCTCCGCATAAGGCGCATCACCTACCACGAGGAGCCGATAGGCAGTCCTCACTCGTTTGAACGACTCAATGACGAGATGCGCGTTGTTTTCGGGTTCCAGCCTTGAAACGTATAGGACGTAACGGTTCGGCTCAACGCGCCATTTTCGAACAGTTGCGCGATCTGGTCGTCGCTCGACTTCGCTTCCATAGGCAATCATCGTCGAAGTCGCATTGTGCCTGGCAAGGTAATAGTTTTGAATCACTTGAGCGTCGGTCACCATCTCGTTTGGTAACATAGTCGACAAGTATTCAGCGAACCGATAGTAGCCACGCCCCAGCCAACCCCACTTCTTGCGCCGGTGTTCAAGACCATCCACGTTGATGGCGACTGGCGTCCCGGTAAAGCGTAGTAATGGAGCAAAAGGAGCATTTGCGGCATTGCAGATTAGTGCGGCATCAAACCGTTTTGAAATCGCATGCACGGTCGAAAGAAACGCATGAACTACGGTATCAAAGTATTTGTGACGAATGGTCGGTAAAACTTGAAGTCGTACTCCGTGATATTCGAGTTGTCGAGGCGACACGTAGTGTGCGCGGCAATAGACAGTTACTTGATGACCCCGGGCCACTAACCGGGTTGCCAGGTGCTCAGCAAACGTCTCAAAGCCTCCGTAGCTTGCGGGAATGCCCCGTGTTCCTAGAATCGCGATACGCATTGGATCGATATTCGTGTCGGGTTTCGCAGAGAATTCAAACTCGCCATCGTAAACACTCAGGGGACCGGACTGTTTTCAAAACTCGAAAAGGCCTGGGTCTTAGACGCCTGACTGAGCACGAAAGACTGAATCAATTGGTAAGGCGCTATTGTGTAGCGATCTCTGTTAATACCTAAACTACAGAACTCATCATATAGCTTCAAATGGCATCGGGGCTAGTACGATGTCGGTAGCTTTGTCGGGAGACGTTGCCACCGAATTGAGTCGATTTGTATTCCTTGTCTGTCCCTTAATTGTGTCACGTTCGTTAAGCTTCGTTATCAGTTCGCCTTGTCCGATATGGTTCAGACAGCGATTGTTGAAGGCAGACTGTTAAACGGATGGAAGTCAACGACCAGCTAGGACAGCGGGGTACGTTTTGTCCGGAGTTTATTGGAGCGGAAGGTGGAGGTTTGGCAATCTACAACAAGACTTGTAATCGTCGAGATCACGTCGTCGAGGCTCTAAGCAGTGATCTCAATCGCTTTGACTGGTCGTGCCGGAAACGCTTCGACATCAGAATCTCTGGCGGAGCGAATCGATCGACCAGTAGTCATTTGCTCTTTCCCGCGACTGAAGCTTGCGCTTCATCGCCCTGGTGCCCACGCGTATCCCGTTCACGAATACGAGCGGCCTTACCACGTAGCCCGCGCAAGTAATAAAGCTTCGCTCGGCGCACTCGACCTTTCTTGACGAGATCGATGTGGTCGATGATCGTTGCGTGAAGTGGAAAGATTCGTTCGACGCCAACTCCAAAACTGGTCTTTCTAACGGTTATTGTTTCTCGCGCACCACCATGTTTGCGAGCAATCACGACGCCCTCGAACGCCTGCAACCTCTCTTTAGTCTCAGATTCTTTGATCCGGACATGCACACGAACGGTATCGCCCGGCTGGAACCGAGGTATGTTTTTACGCAATTGCGTTTCTTCAATTCTGTCTAATCTGTTCATTGTTCGATTACTCCTAATATCCGAGGGCGATACCAACTCTGGCCCGCGCCTACAAAAGTCAAAGCTATTTCAATAAGTCCGGGCGCTGCCGGCGCGTCTTTAACAGGGCAGCGTCTCTTCTCCAACGTTCAATCTCGGCGTGATTACCACTCAGTAAAACATCAGGCACTTTCATACCCCGAAACTCTGCTGGTCTCGTGTAGTGTGGATAATCCAGCAACCCCTCTGAAAACGATTCGAAGACCGCTGAAGTCTCACTACCAAGCGCGCCCGGCAAAAGCCGCGTGATCGAATCCAGCATTACAAGCGCTGCTGGTTCTCCGCCTGAGACTACATAATCACCGATTGAGATTTCATCGGTTACTAATGCTTCGGCTACGCGTTCATCCACGCCTTCGTAACGCCCACATAACAGCAGTATCTGCGAAGCGGTGTCCGCCAGATCTTGAGCTACTGCCTGCGAAAAAACTCGGCCTTGCGGCGAAAGCAAAATAACTCGCGTTTCTTTGGGGAACGCTTCGCGTGTGCTTGATCCCGTAAGCGCCTCGACACCGGCGAAAATCGGCTCCGGTTTCAGCACCATCCCGTCGCCGCCACCAAACGGGCGATCGTCTACGACGTGATGCTTATCCGCAGTCCACTGCCGAAGATCGTGGGCCTTTATCTCAACCAGGCCAGCAGCACAGGCTCGTCGAATGATTCCGTAATCGACAACTTCACGAAAGAACTCGGGAAAGATCGTGATGATATCGATGCGTAGCATTTTCGTTTGAGCATGTCCGGATCAAAGATCTATGACAATTCAAGAAGACCCTCTGGCGGGTCAATCAAAATCCTTTTGCCAGCCGTGTCGACCTCCAACACTATCGACTCGGCCAGCGGTATCATCACTTCGGCGCCATCACTGGCAGTCACCACAAGTATTTCCGCACCGCCGGTTTTCAAAACTGAAACAACCCTGCCGATTTCCCTGCCGCTCAGGTCCTGAACAGTACATCCCTCGAGCTCAAAGTCGTAATACTCGTGCTCAGCTAGCGGCACCAGGTCTTCTTCCGATACACAGAACTCGTAGCCTGTTAATTCCTTAGCGGCTTCAATCGAATCGTAGTTCGCGAACTTTAGAACAACTCGCTGGTTCTGAAACCAGAAGTGCTCGAGGTCAAGTGACTTTCGTTCTCCGTTTGGCGCTAACGCTATCAAGCGTTCGACGCTTTCGAAGCGCTCGGGAAAGTCTGTCAAAAGATCAGCTACAATCTCACCCTTCAAACCCCTTGTTCTTACCGCTTTCGCAATACTCACCAACGAATCTGCACTGTCACTTTCGAAACCACTCATTCAACGATTTCCAAAAGATAGCGTCGATTCTTCTTCGTTCCCACAACTCGCGCCAAAGCTCGCAAAGCTCGGATCGTCTTTCCCTGCTTTCCGATAATTTTCCCGACATCGTTTGGCCCAACTCGCACCTCGATCAAGGTGGAGCCATTGCGCTGGTCTATTTCGCGAACGTCTACGCTATCGCTATCATCTACCAGGGCTTTAACGATCATCTCAATCGCATCACGCATCGTGCTTCAGTGTTACTACTGGGCTTCCGTTGTGGCAGCATTCGCTGCTTTGGCAGACGCTTTGATTAGTCTGTTAACGGTGTCAGTGGGTTGTGCACCCTTCCCGATCCAATAGTTGACTCTAGTCAAGTTCAACTTGATCTCCGCCGGATTGCGGGTTGGATTGTAAGTGCCGAGATTTTCCAAATACGCGCCATCGCGCTTTGATTGCTTCTCTTTCACAATCACACGATACGACGGACTTTTCTTAGCGCCGGTGCGCATCAACTTAATAGCTAACAAGTGGTTCCTCCTTCAGAACAGCGCCACCTCTCGATGGCGACTATCTTCGCCTTTTCTTTTTCTTCTTCTTCAGTTTCTTCCGCGGCGGCCCCGAGGGCAGTGCCGGCAAATCGCCAATATCGCCTCCGAACCCGCCAAGATCTGGCATTCCGGTCATCTTCCTCATCATCTTGCTCTTGAGCCCGCCGCCGCCGAAGAGACCGGAGCTTGAAAGCTGCCGCATCATCTGGCGCATCTCGGTGTATTGCTTGATGAGCTGGTTGACGCCCGCAACCGAGGTGCCCGAACCGCGTGCAATCCGACGACGTCGGTTCGCATTCAAGATGCGATGATCGTTTCGCTCCGCCCAGGTCATCGAGTCGATGATCGCCTCGGTACGCTTGAGCTCTTGTTCCATTAACTTCGATTGCTCGTCGTTAAGCTGAGGCATTCCGAACCCGCCCAGGAGCTGATCCGGAAGGAGCTTCATAATCTTTGAGAAAGAACCAAGCTTTTTTACCTGACGTAGCTGCGAACGGAAATCGTCGAGCGTGAATTCGTTCTTCTGCAGCTTCTTGAGCTGCTCTTCAGCTTCTGATTGATCGACCTTTGACTGGACTTCTTCAATCAGCGATAAAACATCGCCCATGCCCAGGATTCGTTGGGCCACCCGATCCGGGTAAAACGGTTCGAGCGCGTCGTAGCGCTCGCCGACACCAACAAACTTCACCGGCTGCCCGATGACTTGCTTGATCGAAAGGGCTGCTCCACCGCGTGCATCGCCATCCATCTTGGTCAGGACCACGCCAGTGATTCCCACTCGACGGTGAAACTCTTCGGCTGAACGAACCGCATCCTGACCAGTCATCGCATCCGCAACGAAAAGTATTTCGACTGGATGAGTCTCGTTCTTGATATTTACGAGCTCTTCCATTAGTTCATCGTCGATGTGCAAGCGACCAGCAGTATCGATTAGTAACGTGTCGAAGCCAGTTTGCTGTGCATGCTTGTGAGCGTCGCGCACAAGAGTCAACGGATCGTTCGTTTCCGGATGTTCAAAGATCTGTTGGCCAGTAGCCCTGGCAATTACCTTAAGCTGTTCTCGCGCGGCGGGTCTGTAGACGTCCACTGAAACCAGCAGTGGTTTACGATCCTGATTTGCCGCGAGCCAACGAGCGATTTTGCCGGTCGAAGTTGTCTTACCCGAACCCTGCAGGCCGACCACCATTACGGTGTTAGGTATCTGCTTTGTGAAAACCAGGCGAGACGATTGGCCACCTAGTAAATCAACAAGTTCGTCGAAGACAATCTTGACTACTTGATCTGACGGCTTGAGTTCCTGCCAAACCTGCTGGCCCTCGGCCTTTTCCTTAATCGAGGCAATAAAGTCTTTGGCGACTTTATAGTTGACGTCGGCTTCTAACAGCGCCAGCCGAATCTCTCTGAGCGCCGCGTCAACGTGCTCCTTCGTCAGAACCCCCTCGCCGCGCAGATTCTTTAGCGTCCGCTTTAATTTGTCTGAAAGCGACTCAAACATATAACCCTAGGTGAATCTCCGCGCTGCGAACGGAAACGGAAAGGATAGCGACGACCTTTGGGGGTGTCAAGGCAACGACGAAGGGGGTGTTGGGGTAGGATTCACAGTACGTTAAGAAGAGGTCTTGGGCATCGACTCTAGACTAAACTTTTGAAGCAGCCATTTTAGTACTGTTTCCTGATCGGCAATCGTTGCTCGGCGAATCTGGCCAAGCAGGTGTATGCGATCTGGCTTGGGCAGCGCGGTGTTCTGCAAACCTTCATTGCAGTTTGTGCAAACAGCTCGTAGGTTTTGAGGCGTGTCATCACCACCTTTGGACTTATCAATAATGTGACCCATTGTCAGTCGAACCGTTCGATTTCCTCCAAGTGGGTCAGGATCACCAGCGGCGACTCCACACATCTGACACGTATATCCATTTCGCTCAAGAACCCAGGCGCGCGTTTCCTTCGAGATGTTTCTCGGAAGGGCCGGCAGTCTTTCAATTGTTTCGAGAAGATACTGGTTCGGCCTCAGATTAGCGCGATCCTTGTGAGTAAGAATTTGGTATCCATCCTCGTTCCGCAGTTCGCGAACCCTTCGGGCCCATTCGACTGCACCGCCACTTGCTTTCTGAATGTCCTTTGACGCGAGGATCCTACCGATATTGCCAAGAAAGTATTCAAGAATTAACTGCTTCGAACCGCGCTTGCGTGCCATGTTGTGCGCGCTCCTTGCTGATTTGTACGAAGGCGGGATTCAATTCAATGAGTATCGCTTTGCGGCCCAGTTCCATTGCGGCAATACCAGTAGTGCCGGAGCCACCAAATGGATCCAAAACAGTATCGCCGAGCTGCGATCCAAGAAGAATACATCGCCGAGCCAGTTCACGCGGGAATGCTGCTGGATGGCCGTTACCGTGTGGCTCTGGACCAAGTATCCAATAGTTTCGAAGATTTGCACCCGACGCTTCCCTCACTGCATCCGCGTCGTAGAAATAGTTCGGCGATTTGGCAAAGAGAAAAATTTCCTCTGTTGCGCTTGTTGGCCTGTTTTTTACGCTTTCAGGCATAGCGGTTTTCTTAATCCAAGTGATTCGCGATCTCAGTATCCAACCGTCTGCTTGAAGCGCAAACGCAACCCGCCATGGCAAGCCCATTAAATCGCGATCTTTTAGTCCCCAACACTCAGGGACCTTACAGTTGCGCTTTTGGATGAGCTTTTTCGTATTACCCACGACAGCGTTGGGGCCATGGCTGCCAGTGCCACCATTTCGGGCATAGCCGTCGCCCACATTCAACCATAGTGTTGCATCCGCGCGCATGACGCGGTGTACTTCTCGAAATACTCTGACCAAATTTTGAACGTAATCTTCTGGCGATGATTCAGATCCGACCTGTGCCGGGTGATCATAGTCGCGTAGTCCCCAATAGGGTGGTGACGTCACACAGCATTGGATTGATTCAGTGCCAATAGTTGGCAGAACTGTGAGACTGTCACCCGTCAAAATCTCAAAATCGTGGCTGCTCATGATCGACGATCACTCTAGCGAAGTTAACCCGAAAATAATGGTACTGATATATCACCAGGATTTTCGGTGATCAAGCGAATCATCCATTGGACTGAACTAAACGCGTAAAATCCCGTAGGGTTAATCACCACATTACCGGAACCATTTGTGACGCGCTTACTCTTGGCTAACGGATCCTGATGTACCCAATAGACCGCGTTCTGCACCAACTGCCCGCCCAGGTAAACATAGCCGCGTTGCCACGTGCCGTTGCCATTAATTTCAGCAATCTGCGCCACCACCTGGCCACCCAGCACACTGCTTCTCAAGTAGTAAGTTGTGGCGCTGCCTTCCGCTTCACGCGCAGCCCGTCGCTATCATAATTCTGTTGCTGCAAGTAGCCCGTTGTAACTGGCAGTCGCCGCCTGACCGGTAGCGTCGTAAGTGAAGTTCTGCCCACCATCGTTGGTCAGATTTCCGGCGGCGTCGTACGTCAGACCGTTACGCTTGTTGTTCGTGTAGGTAGCCGTATATGACGCGTTGTCTCCACCCCAACCTTCGCGGTAAGTCAGGTTGCCGAATTGATCACAGCTGTGGCCCTGCGAGTAAGGACCGTTATAAAGCAACGGCACCTGCTCACCCACTGCCAGTCCCACCTAAATCCATCCTTTCCACAAAGGAGGACACTGCCGTGACCTAATCAACCTGTCTTTTTTACCGCACAGGGGGGTCAATTCTTGATGAGAATTAGGGGGGTCAGTTTTGCATGAAAATTTTCAGTTGTAAGCGAGGGTAGTCGTCGCGCCCCGCGCATCGGTGATCGTTTGCACCCGGTCGTCGGCAAAGTAGCTGTAATTCGTGGCACCCTGTTCGGGAGTAGTGCGGGTCTGCAAACGCCCATAGCCATCGTAACCAAAGGTTCTTATTTGTCCCGCTTGGTTAATTTCGCTGAGTTGATCGCGGGCATTGTTGGTGTAGGTAGTGGTTGCGTAGACAGCTGACGCGTCATCTCCCGCCGGTACCCAAAGCGCGTTTTCAGTTTAGGACCGCACTCTACTTGGAATTGACTGGATTTGGCGCTGTCGTCTTGGATGGAATAATTTGAATGACTTTGGCAATAATGGAACTGCGGGCCACCGAATGCCTTTTCCAGTGTCGACCATCTTCATTCTTCGGACGATTATCGCCCAAGAGAAAATATTCATTATCGCGTATGTCGAAGCTCTGATAGGCTTCAGACTCGTCATTAAGAATCGGAAATGGTTCATTAAGCTCCTGTCCGTCAATAAAAACTTTACCAGCACCGATTTCGATATTCTCACCGGGGAGACCTACTACGCGTTTTACGACCAACAATTCGTCGGGTGGGGCTCCATCCGCCTCCATCCGCGGCGATTTCACCACGACAAGGTCAAATCGGTTGATCTTATTCTGTTGGTAAGAATGTTCATCAATGATGATCGAGTCACCGATGCCGATTGCAGGCAACATTCCCTCCGATGTGCTCCGAACGGTACGATTGCTCATAGATTGGTAAGCGCCACGATCTAGTATGCAACCACTGACCGCCAAGAGTGATACTGTCAGAAGCGCCAAATGCTTCATGGCGAAAGTTTTTCGATTAGTGCGTCTACTTCGAAACATAAATTCTGGAATTACAACATTCATTCGATACAGACTGTCATCGATTTGATTTCTAAATCTGCTGTGCGGTGCCTGCCGCTAAGTCATCGTGATTCAGAAAACAAAGCGCGTAACGAAAGACTAGGTTATTATTGAGGCGCACGACTAACCTTGCTTCAAGATCGTTTCTCCACGGACGTAGTCCCGCCAGCGATCATTCTGACAGCAACTTCCTTGAACGTTCATCAAATGACATCAGGTTGTCTTTTGTGTAGACAGCAACTGTCAACTCACGCTGATAACTTTCATCATTCAAATGAACGTGATGCTCTGATGGATCATCCGATAACTGGTTTAATGCGTGCTGCATCTGTCGTAAGTCATCGGGGTTTAGATACAGAGTCACGTTTTCAAGAGCGTTACCTGTTTCGTTATCTAGCATTCTCATAGTTAGTACGGCGGCACGCCTAGAGGATAGATTCTCTTGCTTTGCCACACTCCGTTAATAAGCTCGTCCACATGCATATGTGGATTCATGTGAGGGTGAGGCCGGGCGAAATCAAATCGTATTCGGCGAAGACCATCACGAGAGAGAAAAATTTTATCGCCGGCGCTTGCTCTTTACCAATGGATCCTGATGTACCCAATAGACCGCGTTCTGCTGCTGCACCGCCACCAACTGCCCACCCAGATAAACATAACCGCGTTGCCACGAAGGCTGGCTGGTTTATCATGCCGCGCACGGCTAGCACTGCTGGGGCCGCTGTTTTCCATCAACACTTTCGTTGAGCCTCAGGGCTGACGCGTCGAGTGATCGATTGGGAATAATACCTTGGATTGTGGGACGAGAAAGTCCGTCCACGTCGTTAGTAAGAAAATTGCGTACTAATTAAGCTGGCAAGAAAGAAATCAACCACCATCTGAAACTGGTTCTTAGACAAATACCATTCCTAGCTGCTGAGGATTCAACCCGCTGGGAAGTATGGTTGCCAGGTCGTAGCGCGCTTCGCGAAGTTGCGCACCCTCTAGTGAAATAAGTGGAAGGCATTCGGATTTTCTAACAGCAAGGTCGTTCTCGTCTTCTCGTTTTGGTTAGTGCCAGCTCTGTGCCCTCAACTCGAATATCCGCGCACTAGACGATTGTTGAGCGTCTTCGAAGGAGTTTTTCGAAAAACGTAGTTCGGGCGTATTAATCTGTGTCTTTTTGTAGTGGGCACCGCAAACGTAACAGACAGAGTCACGCGGAAGAAATGGTATAGAGAATAATGACGCGTAATAAAAATGGTGACTCCCACAAAAAATGCACTGGTTGTCCTTGATCTCGGATATCTCCGATAGTAAAAATCCGCAATCGACGCAGTGCAGTTCTTCCGAACCGTTAGTTTCGAAACGATTACCGGAATAGCAAACAGGACAGTTTATTGTTACCTTCATTTCTAAAATGGCCCTCTCGTCCATCGCCAGATTGGCGTACCTATAACGTGCCGTATCACAAATCGCCCAATTTCTATTTGGTGGTGAGGCAGCGTATGTACCGCCCGATGAGCTGCACGCTGCATGTACCTTATGGAGCCACGGAATAGCTGAAAACCTCGGCCGATGTTTGAACCACCAACCTGAATTACCCCTCCAATGTTCCTTCTAAAGAGCTTCTGGGCAACCTTGAGTTTTCCTCCCGGTCCGGGTATTAAAAAAGCAGCCACTTCAAATGAAATCGTTCCACCTGTATATGCTGCCGAGTTTTCATCCGCGCCAGTAACGCCCAACGTGGAGAACATAATGCCATCAGCAAAACGTCGCACAGAACGGTTCCAGGGAGTCGCGGCATCTATAACTCCGGCGAGGTAATTTCTCGCACTATACAGATCAGAAATTTGTTGATGAAAAGCGTTTTCGGGTTTCGAGAAAAACACTTTCTCCCACCAAAAGGTGGCATGAGAATTTCCCTCACTGTCATCCCACTCTGCTGAACGGAAAATCGCTACGTAACGGACATCAGAATAGAAGTTTCCCGAAATAATTTCCCTACCTGAATTTCCACCACTGATACTGCTAGGAGTTGGGCTCTGGTGATCATTCATATTGAATCCACCACCCCAGAAGTCTGCACCCATACACTGCGCCCCGCTATTCTCCACTCCGCATAATTCCCAGGTTAATCCAGTGGGATCCACGAAATTCACCGGATCATTTTGCACATAAGCATAGCGATTGAACGACTGCGGATCACTCAAGTCATAACTGCCATCGTAAGGATCGGGCTGGTCAAATTTGGAATACCAGCGGTTATAGCGACGGAACATCGCTTCGTCCTAGGCGTTGCCATCGCGTTCATAGGTGGTGAACTTGTGCGGCTGGAAGGCGTCGTTGTTGTTTCGGTCTGTATTGCCACCCCACGGATCAAGTTCAACTGCGCTCACCACATTACCGGAACTATTCGTCACCCGCTTGCTCTTCGCTACCGGATCCTGATGCACCCAGTAGACCGCGCTCTGCTGCTGCACCGCCACCAACTGCCCACGAAGGTAAACATAACCGCGTTGCCACGTTGCGTTGCCATTAATCTCAGCAATCTCCGCCACCACTTGTCCGCCCAGCACACTGCTTCTCAGGTAGTAAGTCGTGGCGCCGTTGTCGGTCTTCTTCCCACGCAGCCCGTCACCATCGTAATACTGCTGCAACAGGTAACCAGGGTAGCTGGCCGTCGCCGCCTGTCCCGTCGCGTCGTAGGTGAAAGTCTGCCCATCAAAAGTCATGTTGCCAGCAGCGTCATACGTCAGACCATTTCGCTTGTTGTTGGTGTAGCTGGCGGTGAACGA
>DASYRR010000220.1:0-22134 GCA_036004125.1 Pyrinomonadaceae bacterium
CAGGCGCGAGGTCCGAAAATCCCCCGCTTTAACAACTGTCACCATGTGGTGCCGCTGCATTATGCGGTGTTAGCCCAAGTTTCCCTGGGTTATTCCCCACCCGAAGGTAGATTACCTACGTGTTACTCACCCGTGCGCCACTTTACTCATTCCCCGAAGGGAACTTTCTCGTTCGACTTGCATGTCTGAGGCACGCCGCCAGCGTTGATTCTGAGCCAGGATCAAACTCTCGTTATAAGTTTGTTCTCTGGAACATCATCAGATACTGGTTACTTTCGTATTCAGTTTCGATAATGACTCTTTCGAGTTTTGACGCAAACTTTATCGTTTGCGGTTGACTCTCAAAGGTCTTGAAACGGACACGCTCTATCTAGTTTTCAAAGATCGCTTCCAAAATTGTTTTTGGATTGACTTACAGACGACCTGAACTCGCCCCAAGCAAACGGGGATATTAACCAACGAACTTAAACCTGTCAAGCCACCTAAGTTACTCACCGGATGTTATTTCCGGAGACTAAAAAGCACCGCGTTCTCCCGGTAAATTTCTCGGAGGAAGCGGCACTTGCTCAGCTGCCTTGGTTTGGGCTCCCCATACTCCCTCACAAAAGAGGAATGCGCATTATAGGGACAAAATCCCCTTTGTCAACACCTAACCTTGCCATCGACGAAAGTTTCTTATGATTACGTAAGGCCAGTCTCTTCAGGCTGAACTTAGATGCCGATATCAAGCATTCGTTAATTGCCCACGTAATACGCACCCTCATGACACGCCCGACATAGCACCCGACCATCTGTGCGCAAAACTTCTCGGCCATCATTAATTCCTTCCTCGCAGTTCGAGCAAATTGCTCGAGAGCGCGGACTGCCCGGCATATCGGTATCACGAAGCTCCACAGATACTGCTTCAATCTTAAACAGCTCGGCCTCAGCTGCTTCACTGTACGCAAAAAATTGCCGCTGGCGCTTATCATCGATTTCTGGATATCTCTCATTCGCGAGCTCTCGCGAGCTCTCGAGCGCTACTATGCGCACGGCGGCTTTCGTAGTTGTATTCAAAAAAGTTGCCGCCACCTTTCCATAGTCAACATATTTCAAACTTCTCTTTCCCAGTCTGACCCCAGTTACTGCACTCACTGCATCGGCCATGCAACGATCAATCTCAACCCATACGATTAGGTTTTTCCGATCCTTCCCGCGTGGCTCCTCGATGCCGATCAAACGACATCCGAGCAAGGCCATCCGTGCACCCAGTAGTTGGCCGGCGCACATATGGCCATGTAAGCGTTCGCATTCAGTAAGTAATTCAGCCAAAGACTCCATCGATTGTTTAGTTGATTAGGCGTGCGCCGAGTGCCATACGCAGATCAGCGATCAGCAACGGAAGACTGGGTGCCTCAAAGACAGGAATCCCATGGATCAAGTCATCGACCAAGGGAGTGGTTGACTCTTGTTTCGACGGGGGACCATATATGAACAAGGCGGACACTTCTGGCATTACCGCTCTCGCGGATTTCTTAATCGTGTCGTTAAGTGAATTCTTAACCATGACGAAGTAATCCGCTCGGATGAATTGTGAAAAACTATTCCCCTCTATAAAAACTCCGCTTGAACTCACTCTGCCTAATGCCTCGTGTATTCCTTGATCGATCTGATCGTCCGTCGCGATAAGCCAGTGAACGTTCGCGGCCCCGGCATCCCAATAACGCCCAGTGTCTTTTCCCGACTCGTAAGTAGTATCACGGCCAGAACGTATCAACGGTTCAGCTTGCAGCAGATGACTGACGCAACACGTCTCAGGGTCCTTACCGCATGAACGATAATGACCTCGCGTGGTCTTGATTGCCTCCCACCCGGGAAATGCGCGCAGCAGTTCACACATTAGACTCGTCTTGCCTACGTTTGATGTAAAGCCACCAACCCCGACGATGAATGGTGCGCTGTCCATCACCTACGCCGCCTGTCTTTCGGAACAATGGCTGGCGGATTCACTTTCAAAACTCCACGCGCATCCTTGTACAAACTGTATTGAACGTCCTTTGGCGTACCGTTCTCTTCCTGCAAACGCAATATGAAACTCTTGTTGTCGCCTTGGCCTTCGACTTTTGCGGGTAAGAAACCTTTCAGATCAGGACTGCGATAAGCGGTGTAATGCTCCTGGTTACGTTTGTCATACCCAAGCACGTAAATCCGATCAAAATCTGGCTCGTCAAGGGTGTGCGGTTGGTTGGAGCTGCTCTTCTCGAGAATGAGCCAACTACCAGGCTTAGATTCACGCCCCGCATCTTTTTCATTTGCCCCGCGTGTATCTTTCGTTTCGCCATCAAGTCGTTGCCAGGCAACAAACTCGCGCCCCGTACGATAAAAGATGATATCGCTCGGAACTGACAACTCAACCTGCTTTCCATAGATCCAGCCAGCGGGAGCGGGCGACGACGCGGACGGCAGCCTAACCTTGTACCAGAGCTCGTTAGTTTCCTCCGGCTCATTATTCTCTTCGTTTTGTCTACCTGCCTTTGCATTAGACTGCTGTGCGCTTCCGGCTTTGGGAGCGACGTCACTCTCGATCGCCTCAGAAGACTTTGGTTTCGGAACACGCTTCCAGCCGACAATTTCGAAACTAGAACCACTGTCTAGTCTCATCATGATGTTCTCGTTGCCGCTGCGGTCCGGATTCAGTCTCAAGTTTGAACTTGCGCGCAACTGACCAGTAGCCTGCGCCGGAATCCCATTATCTTCAGCTGCCAATTTTTTGGACGCTTCCAGAACGTCCTCAGGCATTACGTTGCGGGATTCGATCCATCCCTCTGTATTGTCTTCGTCGTGACCCCTGACTCGCAGCCAGCGTTCCTTCTTTGTATTGTCTTGTGGATCCGTGACATCTACTGAATTGAGGATATCTACCTGATCCCCGCGGTTAACCTGTAACAAGTCTGCTGCCACCACTGCAGTGGAGCTTCGGATTTGGGCCCTCCGCGCCACAACCACACCTGTGCTACTTCGCTGAGCCAAAGTACTGCAGCCCAATAGGGTCAGGACTGGAGTCAAAATCAAAACCGTTTTAAGCGAGCGCATCGTGCTCCTTGTTTCACATCACTTACGGTAACCAAGGGATCGCAACAATCTCTTCTGGTCATCGGTTAACTGCTTACGAACATTTATATGTGAGTTCCTTCCCGTCGTTTCTACCGCGAGCCCAAATGGAGTCAAAATCTTTTCAAGTTCGATTCTGTTCCGGCTTTCAATGTACGACTTGGAGAAGCCTGCTGTCTCAGGAGACGAAGTCAACAGCCTGATTATAACGTCATTTGCATTGGCGGGCTCGCCAGCAAGTTGACTGAAGAACGCCCTATATTGATCTCCAAGGCCCGTCTTCCCTTTTGTGGCGCTTCTCCTGGTCAGGTCGTACACGAACGCCGCTAACATTCCCTTGTCATAAACAATGGGATTCGAACTGGTCCAACGTTTCTCGGACGCCTCAATTAGAGTCTGCTCATCCGGATATGAAAGATACGAATCATAGACGCGAGAGAGCGTGGCCAAATACTCCTCAAACCCAATCAACTTTAACCTGAGCGCCGCCTGCAAACCGACGTACAAAGTGAAACCTTCGAAAAACCAATCATAGTTTCCCGTCAACAGCAGCGAATTGGGAACCCACCAGTGAAAAATTTCATGGGTGAAGATTACTGCGAGTTGTGCCCGCCAATTCTTAGCCAGGGTCTCCTGATTGAGCAGCAACATCACAGACGAGCCGCGCGTCTCACTTTTCCACCTGCTATCAGAATCTGACACAGGAAAGGAAGCCACAAGTATCGTCGGGTTCTGCCTTAGTTTAAACCTGGTAAGATCTGAGTATTCCTCCAGGACTCGGGCCGCCGCTTTCAAAACATCTGTCTCATTGAGCATCAATTTGGTGTCGATAACCACCTGGAGATTCATATCACGAACGATTTTGGAAGCCACACGCAATCCGCGTCCGACAAAAAACACCTCAGCAGCTACCTGATCGACCGAGTATCGTTGCCCTTCGTCAGGCATCACATGCGAATGAACAGCCCATCCAATTGGTAAATCAAACTCGAGCACGGCTCCGTGTTCAGCACTCAGGGACTCGGGAAGCAGATCTGCCAACATCAGTAATCCACTCTCTCCGGTGAGCCATGATACGTGGGCCAGGTCAGTCGAACGCGAGGGAGGAATGCTTACGAGATAGGTGACATTCTCCGCCAACTTTTCAGAGCGATATTCCCCTGGTGTAATCGTCTTTACAAGCAGTCGTTCATCGAAGCGTTTGGCTTGGAACCCGCTGATTTTCTCACCCAGTCCCAATGCTCCTGCGTAGCTGTTTCGGAAGGACCAACTTGCAGCAGGAGGTAAGTCAGAGATGTGAATCTGAACTTCAGAGGGCGTATGAATTGATACCTTGACCGTGGGCTTTGACGATTGTCCCGTCGCGTAAACTGCCCATAGACACAGGAAAGAGCTTAATGCGAACAGTCTGAACATTGAGTTGGCGCGGTGAGTATTCGTGGAAAGCTAGACATCTGTGGGTGTGTTTCGACGCATCTCACGCCCATTCTGATTGCCTTTCAAAGTGGCGCTAAGTACAATTCCCGCGTCGTCAAACGACTCGGACTCTAGCACAGCAATTCAAACACTGACCAGCATGCTTACTCGATCATTCAACAAAGGAGGCTTAACGCTTTCACGAGGCGTGGGTCTTCTGCTGGTCATCTTCATTCTCTACGGAACAACTATCGAGGCCGCCCACCGCCATGGGAGAGTTTTACGATCGGCAGGTAGTGAGGCTTCACTTGTCAGGACAGGCACTCAAGACAGTTCGTCCGGCGGTCAGTCCCGATGTAATGACTGCTTGATCTGTCAATTACACCAAAACTTCACGGCAACGCTGATCTCAATCAGACCCAACGCTGCCGTGATGGAAAATCACCAGACAGCACGTGGATCGAATCCGATATCGATTCACTCCCGTAACAACACTACCAAGTCCGGCCGAGCGCCTCCACAAGCCAACTAGAACCGCCCACTTTCGTGTGGTGGTCTTCCACTGTGCGAAAGCTTATTTGCGGACGAAGCAACGCCCTTTCGATCAGAGACAGGGCGACGTGCAATCTCTGCAAAGGTTAAAGGCAATTTCCTAGGAGGCTTACGAAGTGAAATTCAGCGACATACTAAAGACCATAACGGTCAGCGCCATTTTTCTTTTAGCTGCGTCATCGACATTCGGACAATCAAGAATCGGCAGTATCCAGGGCGCGGTAAAAGATCCCACTGGAGCGCTCGTTCCAAATGCAAAGGTAACTGTTACTCAACCCGTCACTGGCTACAATCAAACGACACAAACCGACGCTCAGGGTTCATTCAAACTCGTTAACGTTCCATTCAATACTTACAAAGTTAGGGTTGAGGCCGCTGGTTTCCAACCAACTGAAGAATCCATCGACCTGGAATCGACGATTCCACTTAACCTTGAGTTAGCATTGTCTCTCGAGCAAGCAACTGCGGCAGTCACGGTAAGTACTGGTGCTGGCGCCATGCTTGAAACCGATCGCACGTCGTCTGATACCGATCTCAATCAGACGCTACTCGAGCGGCCACTCGGGGCAGCACCATCGCGGGCCATTGAGACAATGGTTGCCTCGACGCCTGGTTTCGTAACCGACGACAACGGTCGTATGCATCCACGCGGCTCTGAATCACAGGTTCAGTACGTCGTCGACGGTGTGCCCATCACCGACAATATGTCGGCAATCTTTTCCACCAGTCTTGATGCGCGAACGCTTCGGACTGTCGAGGTTCTCACCGGCGGAATCCCGGCCGAGTTCGGTGACAAACTGGCTGGCGTAATAAACGTAAATACTCGTTCGGGTTTGGAGGGGCCTACGCAGGGAGGAGTGTCGTTTTCCGGCGGAAGCTTTTCAACCGGTGAAGTGTCTGCTGATTTCGCCACTCACACCAGCAAGCTCGGCTTTCTTGCGAATGTGTCTGCGAGCACCTCGCAACGGTACCTGGATCCACCATCGATTGATAACTTTCACAACTTTGGGCGAACCGGTAAAGGATTCTTTCGAGTTGACTATCAGTTTGACGCCAATAACACGCTTCGAGGGGTCTTAAACTTTGGCGGCTCGAACTTTCAGGTACCCAACCGCCTCAACCAAGAGTTAGCCGGACAGGATCAACGTCAACGCTTACGTGACAATGCCCAAAACATTAGTTTCCAGCACATCTTTTCCCCCAATACCGTTGCCCAGTTTTCATTTTTTCATAGACAAAGCCACGCCAAACTCTTTAGTAATCCAGCCTCTACTCCGGTAGTGGCCGCTCAAGATCGGACACTTCAGAATTACGGCGGCATCGGATCGCTTGCGCTCACTCGAGGCTTACACAACATCAAACTCGGTGGCCAATTCACTATCACGCCAATCGACGAGCATTTCAGTTTTTATCCAACAGTTGCGTTCCCTGATCTTGAAGACGAAGACGGAAACGTCTTTCCTAATCCTGTGAACAACTTCACAGCGGCGCACCCATTCGTTTTCAACGGATCGAAGACCGGCCACACCCTGAGCGCGTACGTTCAGGATCGATTTACAGTCTTCAAAAATATGACACTCGACTTGGGAGTTCGCTTTGATAGATATAAGCTTTTGATCAGCGAACAAGCTGTGAGTCCTCGACTCGGCCTCGCTTATTACATTCCCAAAACGAAGACCACTCTACGTGCTTCATATAACCGTCTGTTTCAGCCACCGCCAGCAGAGAATTTGTTACTGGCGAGTTCACCCGAAGCAGCGGCTATTTCACCAATAGCCGTACTGCAGGGAATCTCTACAATTGAACCGGTGCTACCTGACAAGGAACATGCGTTTGAAGCTGGCGCGCAGCAGTTAATGTCAAAACTCTTTCGGCTCAACCTTACGGTCTATCAAAAGCGCATTAAGAACTTTTCAGACAAAGATCAGTTCTTCGAGACCGGAGTGATCTTTCCGATCGCTATTTCGTCTGGGCGAGTAACAGGTGAAGAAGTGCGGTTAGAATCAACCGATATTCATGGCTTTCACACATTCGTCTCGTATGCCAATGCACGTGCCTTTGGTGTGACTCCGATCAAAGGAGGACTTTTCCTTGGTGAAGATCCTCAGGATCTGTTTCTGGACGGTTTTAAGTTCGCGAACGATCATGACCAACGCAATGAAGCGCAGTTTCAAGTTAGCTATAACCATCGGAGATCCGGCCTCTACGCAAGCTTTAATGGTCGGTACGACTCCGGAGTTCCAGTAGATGTCGAACCGGGCACAACGCTGGCAGACTTCGTCGCAGATGGCTTCGATCCTCGTTTATTCAACGAAATAGACTTTCAACGTGGTCGGGTTCGACCCCGAATGACTTTTGACTTTTCCGTTGGAGCCGATCTTATGCAAAAAGAGAGGGTGTCGATGAACCTGCAGTTTGACGTGCAGAACCTGACAAACGAGTTGTTTCTGTATAATTTTGAATCAGTCTTCAGCGGAACCCACGTTGGGTATCCGCGGCTTTTTAGCGGAAGGTTGAGCCTGAGATTCAAATAACGGGAACTGCTGATCCGTGTCAGGCGTATCTAAGTCTGAACTACTCGGAAAGTGGCTGGCAGGCGCCCAGTTTGATTGACACTAAAAGCTGGGCGCTTCTAGAATACGGCTCGTTGAAACAGTTCGGTTTTTCGCTCTTGGCCCTGGAAACATTGAGGATTTAGCTGTGAGTCTGGTCAAGATTATCGTAATCACGATTATTGTTATCCTGAGCATCCTGCTTTTCGGTCGCTTTTTCGTATAACCGAAGGGTTGATGCTCTTTCATCCCACCGCTCTTCCATCGCATCCTTTGTCGTCGAGCGTCCTGCGGGTACTTCCATATTTCTTAGTCTTACTCGTCATCATGGCCGGGGCCTTGCCAGCGGCCGCTCAAGAAACAGACGACGTTGACGTAGTTCGAGTCACCACGGATCTTTCGGTGTTCCCCATCCGAGTGCGAAATCGGGGGCGCGATCTGCAAGTCCCGCTGACCGAGAGTGATTTTCAGCTCAAGGACAACGACGGCATTACCACATCGCTGTATTTTGCAGCCGGCGCAAATCGCATCGCCATTGTCTTCGCTCTCGATGAGTCAGGAAGTCTGCGGCAAATTCTGTCGCAGCAAAGAGACGCCGCTCTGTCGCTATTCGAGCGCTTTGGTCAAAAGTCGCGAGTCGCGGTGCTGCGATTCTCGCAACAGCCAACCATTGTCGTTCCATTTGGCAAAGACAGTGAAGCGGCTCGATCCGCCTTCGACTTTCGCACGCGTCCAAACACTCGAACGGCGATTTTCGATGCTGCTGAAAGTGCCGTGCGAATGTTTGAAAACTCGAACCGCGATCCATCCGAGCGACGAATAGTGATCCTGATCAGCGACGGACTCGATAATGCAAGCACGACAAAGGCCTCGCGGATCATCAGTGAGGCACAGACCCGAAACGTTTCCTTTTATACAATCCAGATTCCACTGTTTGAGCCGCGAGAAGGTCATCTCGCAGTTCGTGGACCTAGCAAAGGGTTTAAGGACCTGGCTGAAAAAACTGGCGGTAAGTATTTCTTGACTGCCGATGCATCCTCGGCACTGTCACCCACAAAGAATCAGGATTTGACCTCGGTGTTTCAGGCAATTGAAGAGGATCTCAGAAGCCAATACGTCGTGGGTTTTTATGTTGGAGACAAAGCTAGAGATGGCCGATCGCACAAAGTATCGATAATTCTCAAGAAACCTTCAGCTGAATATTCTGTCGCCCAGTTTGGGTTCTCCAAAACCCATCACTTTGCGATAAAGTTACCGCCCAGCACAACCAATGATTAGATTTGTGTTCAAATTCAGGGAACGGAGAATTGAGAAAAGATAGATGAGCCAATCAAACACGGCCGGGTTTCGTAAGATCAGAAGAGTTCTGGTTAGCGTATCAGACAAAACCGGAATCGTAGATTTTGTACGCGCGCTAAAGGAATTTGGTGTCGCCGTCATTAGCACTGGAGGAACAGCGAAGACTCTTCGCGAAGCAGGGCTGGATGTGACTGATATTTCGGAGGTCACAGGTTTTCCAGAGATGATGGATGGGAGGGTAAAAACTCTGCATCCGCGTGTGCATGGTGGATTACTCGCGATTCGCGACAACCCGGAGCACGCCGCTGCAATGCAGGAGCACGGGATCGAGCCCATTGATTTGGTAGTCGTGAACCTGTATCCGTTTGCGGAAACGATCAGACACGAAGGAGTCACGCGCGAGGAAGCTATCGAACAGATTGACATCGGTGGCCCCGCAATGATTCGCTCCGCGGCCAAGAACGCGCAGGATGTCGCTGTGGTAGTAGCGCCATCCCTCTACGACAATATTATTTATGAGATGAGAAGTCGCGAAGGGGCTTTGTCACTTGCGACCCGACGACGTTTGGGGCAGGAGGCGTTTGAGCAAACGGCGATTTACGACATGACGGTGAGTTCCTTTCTTGCCTCAGAAGGACCTCTTGGCGCAGACCCCGCCACAGCCGACACTTGCGGCGTTGCCGGTATCGTCGGGCACTCAGATATCGGCGCAAACATCGCGGAGGAGTTTTCCGTTGAAGAATTTAAGGGCCAACTGCCAAGCCGAGCCTCATGGACCATCAGCAAGCTTACCGATCTCAGGTACGGTGAGAATCCACACCAGCTTGCCGCTCTCTACCAGATGACGAAAAACGGCGGCATAGCAAACGCCGAAGTGCTTACAGGCAAGGAGATGTCGTTCAACAATTACGTGGACGCAGATGCTGCCTGGGCTCTGGTCAATGATTTCGAGCAAACGGCGTGCGCGATCATCAAACATACCAATCCCTCCGGTGTGGGCTTGGGTGAGACCACTGCACAAGGCTACAGAAAAGCCCTCGCTACTGATCCCGTTTCTGCCTTCGGCGGCATCGTGGCCTGCAATCGACCTGTCGACGCCGAAGCTGCTCAAGAGATTACTAAGATCTTTACTGAAGTCTTGATTGCACCCGAATACGACGATTTGGCACTCGAGATTCTCAGGTCGAAGAAAAACCTGCGGGTTCTTCGTCTGAAGAATGTCGCTGCAACAAGAAAGCTGGAGTTCAAACACATAAGCGGCGGCATGCTGGTCCAAACTTCGGACGATCATCAACTTGATCCGCAGCAGCTCAAAGTCGTGAGCACGCGCCAGCCGCGTGAAGAGGAGACTCGCGCGCTGCTATTCGCCTGGACAGTTTGCAAACACACCAAGTCGAACGCAATTGTTTACGCGCGAAATGGCCAAACTGTTGGCGTCGGCGCAGGACAAATGTCGCGAGTTGATTCAGTCAAGCTTGGTGCAATGCGAGCGCAACTGCCGATAACAGAGTCCGTTCTTGCCTCTGACGCTTTCTTTCCGTTTCGTGATGGAATCGACGAGGCTGCGAAACATGGCATTACTGCTGTAATACAACCAGGCGGTTCGGTTCGTGATGATGAAGTAATAGAAGCTGCGAATGAACATGGACTCGCGATGGTCTTTACAGGAATCCGTCATTTCAAACACTAAGTATTCAATCTGGGTAGGACCAACGCGCGGTAACGCCACCTACACTTTAGAGGCAACCATTCGTTGAGACTTGTTTTCGGAAGGGGCCTTAGCTGATACTCGGCTGCGGAAATAGAGGAACGGGACAACCATCATGGCTGACAACGAAGACATAACAAACGAGACAAACATTTCTATTCGCTGCCGTTTTTGCGGTCAGCGCAATCAGGTCCGTGCTGATGCTGGTGAACCGCGCTGCGGGAAGTGTCGCTTGCCGCTCTCCGATATGCCTCACAAGAAGTTTGCGAAACTCGATAAAGACCAGTACATCCATCCCGATGACCGTCGCGCGTTGGCTGCCCTGCGAGCGATTCCAGGAATAGATTCGGCATTGAAGAAACTACTGGCCGTTACCGGCGAATCAGCTATCAGAGTGATTTTTACAGCCAGCGCCGTGAAGGTGACGCCCACGCAATGTCCCGACCTTTACGCCAAGCTTCAGATTGCCTGCACAACGTTGGGCGTTGATATGCCGGAATTGTTTGTGCAACAAAACCCGGTAGTAAACGCGTTCACCGGTGGAGTCGAGCGTCCCGTCATTGTTCTTTACTCCCAACTGATTGAGCGGCTGAGCGACGAAGAAGTTTTGGCGGTGGTTGCCCATGAAGTCGGGCACATTCACTCCGAACACGTTCTCTACCTGACTGCGGCTCGGTTGATTGAATTTCTGGCGAAGACAGCTGTGCTGGCGTCGCCGTTAACCTTCATCGTCAAGGAGCTACTTACGATGACCATGCGGGCTGCTTTGCTGGCGTGGGCCAGAAGAGCTGAGCTGTCTTGCGATCGCGCAGCCCTACTGGTTACTCAAGACGCAAATGTAATCGGACGAACGATGATGAAGTTGAGTGGAGGAACATTCGCTTCCCGTGTTGACTACGATCAGTTCCTGGCACAGGCGCGTGACTTCCAGAAGAACTACGACGAGAAAGCACTGGATCGCTTCTGGGCAGATGTCATCACGTCGGGACTAAGTCATCCATTCCCAGTGTGGCGCGTCGCTGAGATTCTGCAGTGGGTGGAGAGCGGCGAGTACAAAGCGCTGATGACTGCGCCAGAGAGCGCTGCGGCGTAATTGCAAGTCAACTGAGGTGGCCTCCCTTGAACTCGCGGAACGTCTACGTCTTCTTGGAAGCTTGGTGAGAGCACTTTGATTTCACGGTTCAGCGAAGTTCTTCTCAGTGTTCCTCTGTGTCTCTGTGACTCTGTGGTAAGCCAAAACCCTTAATCACCACAGAGTCACGGAGACACAGAGGAACACAGAGAAGAACTTCGATTAGGACCTTTCCATTACAAGGGTCACAAATGCTCGAAAACAAAAACGGAATCATCTTCGGCGTCGCCAATAAGCGATCCATCGCCTGGGCCACTGCACAAGCACTACATGAAGCAGGTGCTCGATTGGCGTTTACCTACCAAGGCGAGCGGCTAAAAGAAAACGTCGAGAGTTTGACCAGCGGCGCAATGCCTGGTTCGCTTCTCCTGTCTTGCGACGTGACCAACCAAACCGAGGTCGATCAAACATTCAAACGCGTCGGCGAAGAGTTTGGACGACTCGACTTCTTAATTCACAGCATCGCGTTCGCCCCGCGTGAAGCACTCGATGGGGAATACCTCGATACCGCGCGCGATGCATTCCTGACCGCCCTCGAGATTAGCGCGTATTCCCTTCCCCAGCTTGCCCGCGCTGCTGTGCCACTGATGACGGAGGGCGGCAGCATCGTTTGCATGTCGTACTATGGAGCCGAAAAGGTCGTTGCGGGTTACAACGTGATGGGCGTCGCCAAGGCTGCTCTCGAATCAAGCACACGTTATCTCGCAAATGATCTCGGTCCTCGCAACATTCGTGTAAACGCTATCAGCGCCGGTCCGATTCAGACGTTGTCTGCACGTGGTGTATCAGACTTTACGACCATGCTGAAACACCACGCAGCCCGCGCCCCATTGAGACGCAATGTCGAACCTCGGGAAGTAGGTAATACTGCGGCCTTCTTGTGTAGCTCGATGTCGTCGGCAATAACCGGCGAGGTGATCTACGTCGACTGCGGTTACAACATCATGGGAATCTAGTGACTAACGACGACAAAACAACCCGTGCACCACGAGCAACTCAGGACGAGCAACTACTCGAGAGTCCCCGTCCTGATGAGTTCAAACATACTGACACATGGCGAGTGTTTCGCATCATGGGGGAATTCGTGGAAGGCTTCGACGAGCTGGCTTCCCTGAATCGCGGAATATCAATCTTTGGTTCGGCGCGTTCCAAGCCTGACCATGCCGACTACAAAGCAGCTCAGGAAACTGCAGCGCTATTCGCAAAAGAAGGGTTCGCTGTAATCACCGGAGGTGGCCCAGGAGTGATGGAAGCGGCGAATCGCGGTGCTTTTGAAGCGGGTGGGCTCTCGATCGGTTGCAATATTGAATTACCTTTCGAGCAAAGGCCCAATGCTTACCAGACGAGAAGCCTGACTTTCAAATACTTCTTTGTGCGTAAGATGATGTTTGTAAAGTACAGCCTCGGCTTCGTGATCTTTCCGGGAGGCTTCGGGACCTTTGACGAATTGTTTGAGGCGCTAACGTTGATCCAAACAAAAAAGATTCGCGACTTTCCCGTCGTCCTGTTTGGCACAAGTTATTGGACCGGACTATTAAATTGGATGCATGAGGTTGTTTTGCCGGATGGAAAGATTGCCGAACACGACTTGCGATTATTTCACGTCACTGACTCGCCGGAAGAGGTGGTGAAGATAGTAATGCGCAGTCAAACATCGCTTGCGTCGGACAAGGTAATATCAGATGAAATCCGAATTACTGGTTAGGTCTCCGCCAGAGTGTGGCCTAAACTTAGATTCTTTCTCCTGCTTGAACACTCCGTACGATAGACTCAGCTAGCCGCCTGACGATAAACCGCCGGCACTAAACTTTCGATGAGCCATTTCAGATAAGGCTCAGAAACCGCTGCCGCCGGCACCGCAACAATCTCCGGAGTCTCATAACTGTGTATAGCCCTCACTTGGCGCTCCAGTTCGTCGAACTTGTCTCGAGTTGATTTTGCCAACAAGAGAATTTCTGGTTGCCGCTCCACCTTACCTTCCCAACGATACACAGATTCGATTTCAGGTAGGATTTGAACGCAGCCAGCGAGTCGAGCACCGACCAACATGTCCGCGAGCCGGGCAGCTTCTTCACGATTTGGTGTGGTTATGAAAATCACAATGGGTTCCGCAGTCATAACACCTCCCTAGATTGCCGACTGCCGATTTAAAGCGCTGGTTTCCCGGGATCTAAAAATTGGCAATCGACAATTGGCAATTGGCAATGTCTTCACTCTTCTTCGTCCTCCGCCAATCCACCGGTCAGCGGTGTCGTGTCGGCGCCAAAGAAAGCGCTATAAATCTCCTGGGCGCGATCGAAATCTCTCTCATCCACCAAAATGACTGCACCCTCTGACGTCGCAGATAGCAGGGGCGAAAATGCATCCGCGCCCCCAGATTTCACTACTGACCGAATACCGTTGTTGCGAAGAATGTCGTTCACCATTTCTGCTTCGGCGGGTGAACCTAACTTATACATCTGCAGGAATCTGGCTTCGCTCGGATCATGCACAAGATTTTCGGCGGTCAGGTGGTCGACTAACTGCGTTTCGTCGTCAGGACAGCGAGTAATACCAGCCTCGTATTCGGCTTCGCATAATGGACAGAACATAGTCGGCTCCGGAGTTCGTTACGATTTTTGATTTTTGTACTTTGTGCTAGGTACTTGGAACTTTGTTAGTGGTGTTTTGTTGCCAAGCCTTTGGCACTGCTTTCAAAAACTAAGAGCAACACAATCAAAGCACAAAGCACGAAGTACAAAGTACTAAGCTCTGCTTACACAGCCTGAACGGCCCTCTCGAACGGTATCTCTTCAAAGTGCGTCATTCTTTTGAATGCTCGGAAACGTTCATTAATCTCATTTTGCGTCAAACGCCTCACTCGCTCTGTGCCGAATTCCTCAACGTTGAATGACGCCATTACCGATCCAAAAATCATTGCCCGACGCATCGCCGCTTCGTCTAATTCTTCCTGGCTCGCAAGATAACCCATGAAACCACCCGCAAAGGTATCACCCGCGCCTGTCGGATCAAACACCGACTCGAGCGGGTAGGCCGGAATCGCAAAGTAATTCTCTGGAGTGAATAATGCAGCACCATACTCACCGCGTTTGACGATTAACGCCTTCGGACCCCATTGCAGTATCTCACGCGCAGCCTTGATCAAATTCGGGATTAAGGTAAGTTGTCGGGCTTCCGCGTCGTTGATGATTACAACGTCAACGCCTTTGATCGTTCGCAGGAGAGAATCACGTGTGTTTTCAATCCAGAGATTCATTGTATCCAGGGCGACGAGTTCCGCATTTGGCATCTGCTCTCGAACCTCGCGCTGCAGATCCGGTTGAATATTACCGAGGAAAAGCAAGCGCGATGATTTAGATTGTGCAGATAGCTTCGGCTTGAAGTCGGCGAAGACATTCAACTGTGTATCGAGAGTATGGGCAACGTTTAAATCGTACTCATAACGGCCCGCCCAGCGAAACGTCTTTCCATCTGAAATCTTCTCTAGATCATGAGTTCCAATATTGTGTTTCCTGAATACTTCCCCATCTGACTCAGTAAAGTCACCACCGACAACTCCAACAATACTTACGTCAGTAAAGAAACTTGCCGAGATTGAAAAATGCGAAGCAGAGCCTCCGAGCATTTGGTCGCACTTACCGAATGGCGTTTCGACAGCATCGAACGCTACTGAACCGACTACTAAAAGGGACATGGTTTGTTTGGTCTTTGGTCTTTGGTCTTAGAGCTTTGTGCTTTGAAATTTGTCTGGTGTCAGGGTTTGCTTTCTTTTGAGCCAGGACCTCCGAGCGCACGTAATTCTACTGCTGCTTGCTTGGTGAATGGTCCGTCAGGATAATCATTGACCAATCGGCTCAAGTAATCGCGTCCCATTTCTCGAAACTGCTCAGGTGTTAGTATGTGCTTTGTGCCACCCTCGAGGGTGAAGTATTGATCGCGTTTTTGTTTCCCTTTGCCGTCCGCTAGCCACAAACTGCTCTGCCCGGCCATCAAATAGACTTCTTCAATTTTCGCAAAGTTTGGATTCCCGGCGATGATCTCTTCCAACCGCTTTAAGGCAGCAACATAGGCCTTCTTGAGCTTGAAATAATTACGCGCCACTTCCAGGTTATGCAGCGAATCCTTTTCCAGATCTGGATCCCGAATTGTCGATGGGTCCGGTCCGGATTTCACCCCGCCCTGGCCATAAACCGCAGGCGCGCTAATCAGGACAGCGCAAAAGAAAAGCGGCAACAACACAAATCTATTTTTCATCACTTACCTCTCGAATTCGGTTCTTACTGGTACTTTTTGATGATGGCGTCAAGCTTCTTAGTTGTCGCTTCTGGCCAGATTTCGCGAGGAGTAAAGATAGCATTCTTCAGCGCCGAGCCACACTTGCACTCCCGGCTCACAGTTCTTAAACGCTTGATTGACTCTTTCATGATAGTTTGCGCGTTGCGAACGTTCTTATTCAAATACTCCACAACCGTCTCAACGCTGACTGCGTCGTGACCCGGATGCCAACAATCGTAGTCGGTTACGAGCGCGAGTGTCGCGTAGCACATCTCAGCTTCACGGGCTAACTTCGCTTCCTGGATATTTGTCATACCAATAATATCCATCCCCCAGGAACGGTAGACATTCGACTCAGCCACGGAGGAAAACGCCGGTCCTTCCATACAAAGATAGGTTCCGCCACGATGGACCTGAACATCGGCCGCAGAGCAAGCTTCCTGAAGCACGTCTCCTAGACCATTGCACACAGGATGGGCAAACGAAACGTGCGCGACAATTCCCTCACCAAAGAACGTCGATTCCTTAACTCGACCTCTGGTGCGATCAAAAAACTGATCAGGTATCACCATGTCCAGTGGTGCATACTTTTCCTGCAATGAACCAACTGCGGACGCCGATAAGATCCGCTCAACACCCAATGACTTCATCGCATAGATGTTCGCTCTAAACGGTAACTCTGTGGGAGTAAACCGGTGTCCACGCCCGTGCCGCGGCAAAAAGGCCACGCGCTCGCCTTCCAGCGTTCCAACAATGAAAGCATCAGAAGGACTTCCAAACGGCGTGTCGACTTTGACTTCTTCAACGTCAGTCAACTCCGGCATTTGATAAAGGCCGCTACCGCCTATGATGCCAATTTTCACGGTGCTCATTTGCATCCTTCGAAACCGCTATTCCTCGTAAACTATCGGCGTGATCTTGTGTTCTTCGTCAATCAGCCTAAACAACGCCGCATCTGGATCATGGTAAAGATGGCAAACCCAGTTTTCACGAACTGCCTGGGGTAATAATCTCTTCTTCGATTCGAGGGTCTCAACCGGATAAAGGTCGTATCCCATAATCCAGGGCAAGCGAACGTGTGCTCTCATCGGAACTAAATCAGCGAAACCAAATAGTGTCTTTCCGCCGCGAACCAATCGCCAACACTGCATCGAGCGGTTGTGCCCCGGATAATTCTCCATCGTCAAGCCGGGAACAACTTCATAATTGGCATCCTTCTCTTCGAGTTTTCCGGCTGCCTGTATTGGGCGCCAATTGTCTGGCAAGTAACTCGCTCGATCGCGCTCGCTCGGATTCTCAGCATGTTCCAGCTCTGCGCTGGAAACAAAGTAACGAGCGTTTGAAAAAGTGGGTACAACCTGGCCGGAACTATTGACTTCAGTATTACCACCCGCATGATCGAAGTGCAGGTGTGTGTTAACAACTATTGTGATGTCTTCTGACTTAGTTCCGGTCTTGGCTTCGAGTGTCTCCGCAAAAGCCCTTTCTCGAGTAATGCCATACAACGACATCTGTTTGGAAGACCACTTCTGCCCGATACCGGTTTCAATCAACACTTTTTCCTTGCCCGTATCGATGAAAACACAATTCATATTCATACGAATGCGATTCTCATCGTCTGGCGGACACACCTGCGACCATAGATTGCGCGGGACCACTCCAAACATCGCTCCTCCATCCAGGTGGAATTCGGTGTCTGGAATGATCTCCACGCGATAGTCGCCTAATTGCATCGGCTCTTATCCCAATGTCAATTAGTGTTTCTTCGATTGTGGCTTGGTCGCTGATTGACCTGCCTTTGACTTTGGCGCCGGCTCTTCCTCAGCAGGCTCCGGCGCAGG
Organism: Pyrinomonadaceae bacterium; assembly: GCA_036004125.1. Classification (GTDB taxonomy): domain Bacteria; phylum Acidobacteriota; class Blastocatellia; order Pyrinomonadales; family Pyrinomonadaceae; genus PSRF01. The sequence continues at coordinate 17,866 of DASYRR010000220.1, forward strand.
AGCGGGTCCAACCCCTGGCGGAAATCCCTGCGGATTCTGTTCCGGTTCAGGCATCTTGACCGCGTACGTATCAGGGACTTTCACATCCGAGTGCCTTTTTACAAAATCATCAAGTACCTGTTTCGCTTTGTCTTGTTCCACCTGTGCCCTGGCCTTATCACGAGCTGACTGTGGTGGACCAAAAGGATTTGCTTCGCCGATCAAAATGTGGCGCGCGTGAACTTTCTCTTCCGATTTACCATCTTTCGTTTCAGTCTTTCGTTCTTCTAATTTGATGATGTGGAAGCCAAACTGGCTCTTAACAACGTCGCTAATCTCACCAGGCTTTAAGGCATAAGCGGCCTTTTCAAATTCCGGCACCATCTGCCCGTGGCCAAACCAACCCAGATCACCACCCTTTTCCTTGCTGCCATCGGTCGAAAACTCTTTGGCTAATCTGGCGAAGTCCTCGCCGCCGCGCAGTCGTTTCAAGATCTCTTCTGCTTGCTCACGCTTTTTCTTGTCCGTATCCAATTCTGGATGACTCGTCAAATACGCGTCGATCTCGGCATCAGTTGCCTTCATCTTTTCCTGCAACTTGGTGTCTCGCGCATATTCCTGCGCTAGCACGCGCGCCTCCTGCAGGATCGTTTGAACTCTCACGGATGGTTTCTTATCAAGGCCTTGTTCTTTAGCCTTGCGTTCGGCGATGTAGATGCGACCCAGTCTCTGCTTAAAGTTGTCGAGCTGTTCCTTGGGTATCTCCTGCTTCGCCAATTGAGGATCTTTGCTTTTCGCGTCGTTAATGATGTCATCAAACTTCTTTTGATTAAGTGGTTCCTTAAAAAACTCCTCTACGTCCTTATCTGGAATGTCGGGTCCTTTGTCACCAAGTTCCTCAAAATAAAATTGCGCTAGAACACTTGCGCGTTGGAACTCGACTTGTCGCTTGATGTCAGGTTTTTTATCCACGCCATGCGCCCTGGCCTCTTCGGCAACTGCAAGCAATCGGCGAATGTCCTGAGCAAAGTCTTTGCGGGCTGCTTCATCAGATGCGAGACGCGCGCGTGTCTGAGGCGGCTGATCTTCAGCTATGAGAGACATGTCCTCCGCAGTCAATACGACTGGGCCTCCCCCATGTTTGACCTGCCAGAAAATCAAACCTGCTGCAAAAAGGATTGCGACCGCAGCCGCAATGAAAGCTTTCTTTGTTGAATTCAAAATACTGTCCTTTCCGAATTAACTATCTATGCTGAACCAGTTCCAGCAGCACGCCGTTGGTCGACGAGGGATGCACAAAGGCAACCAGACACCCCCCGACGCCGACACGTGGCGTTTCGTCTATCAGTCGCGCCCCTTTGCTTTTCAAGTCAGCCAGCGAAGCATTGATATCATCAACCTCAATGGCGATATGGTGAATCCCCGGACCCCGTTTGGCTAGAAACCTGCCCACTGCAGATTCAGGGCTCAATGCTTCCAGCAGTTCCACATGCGTGTCGCCTACCGGTAACATCGCTATCCGTACCCCTTGCTCTGCCACTTCCTCGGACGCGTCTACGGTCAGCCCTAGAGCATCGCGCCAAACCTTTAGCCCCTCGTGCAGATGCCGTGTTGCGATGCCGATGTGGTCGATCTTCATTAATCTTAGTCAGTGGTCCGTTGTCCGAGGTCAGTTGTCAGTTGTTGCGGTGGTCACCAATAGGTCCGATAAGAAATAGGTCCTATTCTGACCACTTACTACTGACCACTGACCACGGACAAGCCAATTATCTCCTCCACTGCAGAATAAGGATCTCGCCGTCGCGTTGCAACTTCATCCGCCAGCCGTTCAAGAGCCGCAATTGTAGTATCCGACTCTAACACTGACGCTAAAAGCCGCTCTCGCAACAATTCGACAATCCGCCAGCGGGCAATCGCCCGACGGCGTTCGCTTGTTACCTCAAGGCTGCGCTGCACCTTGCGAAATCGTTCTATTGCCTCGCCAAGGTCCGACACACCGCGGTTCTCGGTAGCAACTGTCTTGACGATTGGCGGATCCCAGCCATCAGCCCGCGACGACAGCGACAAGAGCGCTTCAAGCTCCTTTTCCGTGGAATAGACACCTTCACGATCAGCCTTATTGATTACGAAGATATCTCCAATCTCCATTATCCCCGCCTTGATCGCTTGAATGTCATCGCCCATTCCGGGCACCAAAACGACCACCGAAACCTCAGCTGCTTTGACAATCTCCACTTCGTCCTGGCCCACACCAACAGTCTCGACGATGATTTTTGCAAACCCGGCGGCGTCTAGTATCGCTATCGCATCAACGGTCGCTCGCGCCAGTCCACCTAGATTTCCACGCGTGGCCATCGATCGAATGAACACACCTTCATCAAGTCCCAAGGTCTGCATTCTGATGCGATCACCAAGAATGGCTCCGCCCGAAAAAGGGCTCGACGGATCAACCGCAATAATTCCTACGCGTTCGGCGCGTGCCCGGTACCAAAGGGCCAGCTTGTCCACCAACGAGGACTTGCCCGCACCCGGCGCGCCGGTTATGCCAACTACTAAACCACCTTGCGATACCTGGTAGATCTGCTTCATCAACACCGCGGCATCAGCAGATCCGTCTTCGATCTTTGAAATAGCCCGTGCGACAGCGGCCGCTTCTCCACTTTGGACGCGTTCGCTCAAGCTGTTCGTTGCAGACGTCATTTCTTAAGTTTTCCTTCGGGCGCCTCCTTGGAGCGCGGGGACTTGTCACCGCTTTGGTACAGCGAGTCTCGGCGTTTACAGCGCTCTGTACCAAAGCGGTGACAAGTCCCCGCACTCCAAGGAGGCGCCCGAAGCTGAAAGGCATTTCACGCTTGCCGCAGGACTTCACGCGCGATAATTATTCGTTGAATCTCAGAAGTACCTTCACCAATAGTACAGAGTTTGGAGTCGCGCCAGTATTTCTCAGCGGGATAGTCTTTCGTATAGCCGTAGCCACCGTGTATTTGAATCGCTTCCTCACAAACCTCGACGCTGATCTCCGAAGCAAATAGTTTAGCCATCGACGATTCTTTTGTTGTCTTCTTGCCTTGATCTTTCATCCAGGCAGCTCGATACATCATCAACCTTGCGGCATCTATTTGCGTCGCCATCGTCGCTAACTTGAATTGGATTGCCTGAAACTCGGCAATAGGTTTACCAAACTGCTGCCGTTCCTGAGCATACCGCACAGCAGACTCAAACGCGCCTTGAGCAATACCAACAGCCAATGCGGCGATCGAGATTCGCCCGCCATCCAGAATCTCCATCGAATTGATAAAGCCCTGGCCTTCCTCTCCTAGCAAGTTCTCATCCGGAATAAAACAGTCTTCGAAGACGACGCTGGCTGTTTCCGACGCACGGAGACCTAGTTTGTTCTCCTTCTTGGAAGGTGAAAAACCTTGCATCCCTTTTTCAAAAATGAATGCTGAGATTCCCTTGCTACGTTGAGAGCGATCTGTCACAGCCATCGCGACGCACGTGTCAGCGTGGATGGCGTGCGTGATGAAGTTCTTCGAGCCATTTACAATCCAACCGCCTTCAGCACGGACGGCGGTTGTTTTAGTTCCTGAGGCATCAGAACCAGCACTAGGTTCAGTCAAGCCCCACGCTCCTAATCGCTCGCCTGAAGCAAGCGGAGTCAGAAACTTCTTCTTTTGTGTCTCCGAGCCGTACTTGAAAATATGGTTGGCACAAAGCGAGTTATGCGCTGCCACGGAGATCCCCACCGATCCGTCTACGCGCGAGAGTTCTTCAATGATGGTCGCGTATTCCACGTAACCCATCCCGGCACCCCCATACTCTTCAGGGAAAAGCACCCCGAGGAGACCGAGTTCAGCCATCTTTGGTTTTAGTTCGATAGGAAAGTGCTGCGATTCATCCCACTCCATAACATGAGGCGCGATCTCCGACTCGGCAAACTCACGGACACTCATCTTGATTTGTTGCTGCTCTTCGGTTAACTCAAATTCCATAGTGTTAGTTTAATAAAGAACAAGCTAGTTACTCACGCCGTTTGGCCCTCTTTTTATCTTCCCTTTTCATCAACCTTTTGACTTCCGCCGGTGCTAACAGCCGCCAGTATCCCGGCTTCAGATTCTCATCAGTAAGAAACCCAATGCGCACTCGACGCAGTTTGATAACTGAATGGCCAATCAGCTCAAACATTCGTCGTATTTGTTGATTGCGTCCCTGATGTAGCAATACCTCAAACCAGGCGTTAGTTCCCGTCTCGTGTACTAGCTCAATTTTGGCCGGCGCGGTACGAGTGCC
>DASYRR010000221.1:0-22585 GCA_036004125.1 Pyrinomonadaceae bacterium
TTGCTTTCCATTCTCATCTTGCCAGAGAGCCAAACCACGTTGTCGTGTCAACAGGTAATGCAGACGATTCTTTAGCGCGTGCCTTTCAGGAAATTGACGTCGCAGCCAACGTGAGCATGTCCGATGCGCAATGATGGCAGCCATTCCTCTCACGTCAGTTATCGGATTCCCGTCCGGCAGTTTGCGAAAACGCTGCAACTGCGCGAGTAACTGCAGTATCACTTCCTGAGAGATGTCGTCAGCGTCTACTCGTTCGCTAGTTCGATAACGGGTAAGCCGGAGTTTGTAACGGATGACACCTTTGATGACTGGCCCAGCATGCACAGTGATCAGTTGTAGGGGGAGTTCGTCTGCCTTCTTTTCGTCGTTGGTCTCCGACAATAGAGGTTCGAGCAACCTGTCGAACTTGACCGGCGCGTTTTTCATCGTTCATTCATTGGCGTTACTTCGAGGTTACTGAGGGTTGGTTATGTCTCTGAAAAGCACCACATCCCTGTTCAAGGTGCCACGTGCAAAGGCGAGCTTCTTCCCGTCTGGCGACCAAGCGAAAGAGAAGATTCGAGCGGATTTGAAATTAGTCAATTGCCTTGGTTTACCGCCATCAATTGACTGACTCCAAATGTTTGAGGGAACGCTGCGGTTATCAACGTAGGTCAATGCTCCTCCCTCAGGAGCCCATTTTACTGTTCTCAAGCCGGCTGCGGGAAAAGCAAACGTGCGGGTAGGTGGACCTCCTTCGAGCGGCACGATACCAATCCTCCGCCTAGGTTTGGCTTGTTCATCAACATCTGTAAAACGGTAGGCGATCTGGCCATCCTTTGGAGAGATTGCCAGCAAGGCCGCCGGGTAATCAGTTATCTGCTTGGCATTGCCACCCGCAATCGGCACCCTCCACAAAGTCGCTGCTCCTGAATCAAAGGATGTGTAGATCACCGATTGATTATCAAACGTACACTGAGGACCTCGGTTGTCGCGTCCCTTGGATAATTTCGTTTCGTTACCGCCGTCAATATCTATTCGCCAGACTTGTGAAATATCTGTACGGCTCGAAGAGAAAACAACATATCTTCCATCAGCTGAAACTGAAGGCGCGCTGTTGAGGCGAGCATCGAACGTAAGTTGCTTTTGATTTGTGCCGTTGGAATTCATGATCCATATCTCCGGACTGCCGCTCGCTCGGGAGACGAAGACTATTTGGTCATTAGGAGTCCAGGCAATGCCCTCTAAACCGTCATACTTATTTGAGGAGATCTGTGATGCTCTGTCGGCATCTCCATTCAGTGCTATCCAGATATTTGAAAGTCGCTCAATCTGCACTGTGACCAGGGTGGTTGAGTCTGCGCTGAGACTAACACTTTGATAGTCATTCAGGTCGTTTGTAATCCTTTGTACTTTGCCGGCAGGATATGAAACGTACCAGATCTGTCTGTTTGCTACGGCCTCTTGTTCTGCTGCGATGAAAACCAGCCCGCTTCCATCTCGCAGCCAACAAATTGATCCGACAAAGGACCATAGCTGAGTGGCGATTGGTTTTTCTACGCCGTCTTTCACTTGAATTGACATCACGTTCGTGACCGCAGTGCCTGCGCGGGCATCCCTGAAACCAAACGCAATCATCTCTCCGTCGGGCGACCAGGCCGGCCCGAGGTAGTTTGGTCCGGCAAGGAAAACATCCGCAATGTGATGTGTCGCCAGTTTCCGCTCGCCGGTGCCGTCTGTGTTCGCCACTACCAAAGAAGCTTCATTTTTCGCCGGATTACCACGCAGGAAAGCGAACTGCTTTCCATCCGGTGAAAATGTAGCGACGCTGTCGATGTCTGTCGTGAGTTTTCTCGGCGGGCCGCCCAGCACAGGCATTTGATAGAGCTCAGCAGGAGTTGTCGTATCCGCGGAAGAGGACGAGTACGCGAGGTAATCACCACCGGGCAAGAAGTTTAGTCCGAAGTAAATGACATTGGCGGTCGGGTTGATCTGGACGTCGCTCGAGGTCGATATGTGTCTCATCCAGAGACTCCGTCGGTCGCTTTCGATTACGGCGTAGGCTACATATTTACCATCAGGAGAAACGGCTGCTTCCACTGCTTTGCCAGTTGTCGTCACTGGAGTCACTTTGAACTCACTAAACGGCGCGGCCGACTTGTTAGCGGATAAGTTCTGCCCAATGTGTTTGAGCCCAAGAACGATTAACGCGCAGACACCAAGAAGCACCAAGCTGATTAATCCAACTGCAAACTTATGCCGCCTGGCTTCACGGAGGAGATTCCCGACACTAAGTGTCGGCTGTGTTGCCGGATACCGGCTGCTTTCAGTTGCCAGGCTTTCAGTGCTCGTGTCGGCTCTACGTTCTGTCAGGTTTGGATACGAGGAGTGTTTCAAATTAGCATCATGTTCAAGACTGTGCTTCAGGTCTCCTAAATCAGTGAGCAATTCTTTTGCGGTTTGATAACGTTCTTCCTTCTTCTTTCGTAATGCCTTTGTCACTATCCATTGCAGCATTTCCGGAACTTCACCGGATTGCGCTCCAAGTGGTGTCACCTCACTTTCGAGAATAGCGACCATCAGGTGATTTCTTGTCGGTCCTTTAAATGGAAGACGACCTGTCAGCATCTCGTAGAGCACTACACCAAGGCTCCAAATGTCGGAGCGGGCGTCGACCTTCTGACCCTGCGTCTGTTCTGGAGACATGTAAGGAGCTGTGCCGATCGTAACGCCTTCGCTAGTACTCATGAGGGCCCTGGCAGGCAGCTCTCCCTCATGATCGTCGGGTTGTGTCAGTTTTGCGATGCCGAAGTCCAGCACTTTGACGAAATTCTCTTTTTCAACCAAACGATCCTCGCTGATCATTATGTTCTCAGGCTTGATGTCACGGTGCACTATCCCTTTCGCATGAGCAGCAGCTAAAGCGCGACAAATCTGTATCGCAATATCGAGAGCGGCGATAACATTCATCGGTTTTTCCGCCAGGTGCTCGCGCAGGGTTGCTCCCTGAATGTATTCCGCGACGATATAACGCGAGGAGTCAGACTGTCCGATCTCATATATCGTGAGAATGTTTGGATGGTTCAAAGCTGAGGCCGCGCGCGCCTCTTGTTCAAATCGCCGCAGCCGTTCGTCATCTTCGATGAAATGAGCAGGCAGTAGCTTAAGTGCAACCTGTCGACCCAGTATCGTGTCCTGGGCGAGATAGACGTCCCCCATCCCTCCAAGGCCTAAAGATTGAACGATTCGATAATGACCAATCGCCTGGCCTATTAAAGAGGTGGCCTGAGGTTCCGCCTGTACCAGGGCTTCAGCCTCGAGTTGGAACGCCGGATTCTCTATGAAGGTACCCGCCTCTTCGTGCGCGGCCAGGAGTTCCTCGACTTGCTTGCGGAGTTCTGCATCACGGGCGCAGGCTTCATCGAGGAACGCCGCGCGCTGATGCGGCGCGCAATCGAGTGCGGAATGAAACAGCGTGTCTACTTGTTGCCAACGCTCGGGAGTCATCTTTTCAGCAGGTTGTAAAGCCATGCCTTTGCCAGCTTCCATTCTCTGTTGACGGTAATGATTGAAACACTCAAGACCTCCGCCGTTTCTTCTACACTAAGCCCGCCAAAGAACCGCAACTCAACTACCTTACTTTTTCGCGGATCAATTGCGGCCAATTTCGTCAGCGCGTCATCAAGCGCAACGAGATCCTTTGTTCGCTCGTTTGAGACAGTCATTGCTTCGTCAAGCGAGATCTTGTGCGTTTCACCACCTCGCTTTGCGTATTTTCTCTTACGCGCATGATCGACAAGGATACGACGCATCAGCTGCGCCGATAGGGCGTAGAAATGGGCACGGTTCTTCCAATGTACATTTCTTTGATCGACTAAGCGCAAATAAGCCTCATTGACTAACGCGGTGGTTTGGAGAGTGTGGTCAGGTCGCTCTCTTCTGATGTACCGGTGGGCCAGACGGTGCAGTTCTCGATCAACCAGCGGCATCAGCCGTTCAAGCGCTGCCTGGTCTCCGCTGCCCCAGTCAAGTAATAACCTGGTTACTTCTTTCGGTGATGTGGCAACCAACGCTGTCTTTAGCTCGTTGCGGCGAGTGGCGAGGTGTCGCCTCGATACTTGGTGTTGGACCGCCGGAATCACCGGACCTACCCAAGTGGTCAACTCAGGGTGAATCCGCGGACTTGATACTTTCTCGTCACTTTTCTCGCGGTATGGATAGACGAGGCATTCGGCTCAGAACCTAAGACGCCGCGCTGATTATATAGCAACGCGCTGGGCCGAGGAATATCTACGTGCCAGACATCGCTGGTATGCCTCACCAATACGTGTGACGGAGAAACATGAGAGGACAAGAACCATGAACAACAAAAGAATCTTTGCGACTCTAATCACCACAGTGGCCCTAGTCGCAGGCACCCTTTTGGTCCCCGTGCCGGCCGAATCTACTCCTCTGCCTCGGTGCCTGGGGCCCACGTGCGGTGCGCCGGCGCAGGGTGATTCCCATCCTCCCGTCCGTGAGCAACTGCCTCTGTGTCTAGGACCGTTCGGCTGCGGCACTTTCGTCTTGGACGCCGGATCTGCCTGCTCATTTCCCGTTGAGATTGCGTTGGAGGGTGACTTGGCTCAAACCACGTTTTTCGATCGAGACGGTAACCCTGTCTCCGCCAACCAAACTGGACAGCTCGACGCTACGGTCACCAACCTCGACAACGGTGAGTCTACGTTCTTGCACATCAGCGGGCCGGCCGTCCTCAGCTTCCATGCCGATGGTTCTCTCAACGTGAGGCTGATCGGGCCTGCCCTGCTGCCGATACCGGGAGAGACCCTGCTGTACAACGACGGCACGATTGAGCTTGAGGTCGCACCGGACGGCTCAGTAACGCTGGTCCGTCTAGTCGGGAATCCCGTCGACGTCTGCGCCCTCCTCGGCTGAGCGTCTTCATCCTCCGACAGGATCTGAACCGGGGGCTCACCAATACTTGAACCGAAAGGAAAATGAACAATGAAACGACACCTACTGAAATCGCTAAAGCTAGTGAGCGCCGCTGCGCTTCTAATAGGCATCACACTCGTATTGCCGAATGCCGATGCCAGCTCCACAACACTTCCGCCGGGGATCTACTCAACCACAATTGTCGAAGCAGATGTCCCGTCATATTTTCCACCAGAAGCCATTCCCATACTCGTTGGTTACTGGGAAATTGAGTTCAATGAAGATGGTACCTATATCGTTACAAAGGACGGTGAGGTTGTGGCAAACGGGCGTTACAATTCCAATGAGCCACGCCTCGTAATGACCGACTTGGCTGGGTCATTAGCTTGCACCGATGCCCCCGGAATCGCAACGGGCGTATACGATTGGAGTCTCGAGAATGACGAGCTGGTGTTGGCATCTGTTCATGATGGTTGTGCGGGCCGTGCGTTTGCCTTGACTGTACATTCATTGGAAAAAGAATAACGACGATTTCATTCCCGGTTCTTCTGCCACGGATAACACGGACGAAAAGGATCAAGAAAGTTCTGATCCCTGAGTATCTGTGTTATCTGTGGCTCAGACTTACCAGGTTGTCACTCGCTCGTTACAACAATGCATTTGCGAGCGTAACGCAGAAGAGTGGAACGATGCCGCCGACTTTTCGTGCTTCTTCAGTCAGCTCCGAAGCAAGAGTCATACGCACGCGACGGATCCGGCGTCCGTCGATACGCTCAATAATAAACGTCGCGCCGCCGTAGTTCACGGATTGACCGGGCTTCGGCACTTGACCAGTTTCGGACATCAGGAACCCTGCCAGCGTTGTATAACCGGCGTGCACGGGAACTTGCAGAGAAAAGCGCCGATTGAGATCTCGGACCGCAAGCATTCCGTCCAATAGGTAGGATCCGTTCTCTTTAACAATCTGCGCCCGCACTTCCTCGTCATATTCATCATTTATTTCGCCGACGATCTCCTCCAACAAATCTTCAAGCGTCACAATGCCTTCGACCGCGCCGTGTTCATCAATTACAAATGCCAGGTGTGTCCGCGCAGCTCGCATTCGCGAAAGAGCGCCACCGAGGCGCGTGGTCGCCGGGACGAACAGAGGCGGATGAAGCAAACCCTCAAAATTGAATTCTTCAGACTCGCGATCATCTAGGGCAGCGACATCCTTAAGAAGTACGACTCCCACAATGTCGTCAGGTGTTTCGTCATAAACAGGTAAACGTGAATATCGCAAAGTGCGAAAGGCGTCCTTAACTTCCGCGCAGGTTGCAGTCAGAGGCAGTGCCGCAACCTTGATTCGTGGCACCATTGCTTCTTGTACCTCAGCTTCGGTGAAGTCGAACACGCGATTTATGAGGCGCTGCTGTTCGGGATCTACATGTCCACTCTTGCGTGACGCGTCAATCAAATGACGCAGCTCGTCTTCAGTGTAGATTGAAGCATGCTCGGTTGTCGGATGCAGTCCAAAGAGTCGGACGGTTCGAACACCAGCCCAGTCAAGCAAGCGAATGGGCCAGCGAAAGACCTGGTGGAAGATCTTCATTGGCATTGCTATCGCTAGCGCCAAACTTTCCGCACGTTCCAATGCGAGCGTTTTCGGAGCCAGCTCGCCTAACACAATATGCAGAAATGTTATGACCGTGAAAGCAACCGTGAACGCGATAGTATGGAGCATGGTAGGCGAGACGCGATCTGCCAAAGGTCCTTCCAGCAGGTGAGCGAAGACTGGTTCACCAATCCAGCCAAGAGCGAGGGAGGCCATCGTGATGCCAAGTTGGGTTGCGGAGATATAAGCGTTCAGGTGGTCGAGAAGTTCGAGTAGAAGCTTGGCGCGCCGATTTCCAGCTTTAGCCAGCGTCGCAATTCGCGTTCGGCGGACACCAACCAGCGCAAATTCCGATGCCACGAAGAAACCATTCGCAAGAACCAGCAGGAAGACGATCAGTATATAAAGGAGAGTTAGCACCTGAACTGTATGCTATCGAGCGCCAACCGAAGGGTCAAATATCAGTTGATTCTATCCAAGCTGACTCCAAAAGTAGGCAAAATGATCGTAGAACTGACCAACATAGCGCAAATACTGTAACTCGGTTAGAATGCGCCTCGAAGCTGGGTCTAGAGTTACGTTGAAGCCATAATTCCTGCAAACTCGTTAATAGAACCCCTTCATCAGTCCGAACTTGAACATTCACTTTATTTTGCTGCACTCCTTACGTGCCTGTTTTTCTGATTAAGTAGGCTCGCAGTCCGCTCCCAAGAATGAGCGAGCAAATACCTTCATATTCACAAATCGCTCATTACCGCATCGTGTCCAAACTCGGCGCCGGTGGAATGGGTGAGCGTAATGTCTGAAAACAAAACTTCATTACTTCGCGCGCTAACACTGACCGATGCTATCTCCCTCGTCGTAGGGTCGGTAATCGGCACGGGTGTCTTCCTCAAAACTACTGTTATGACTCAACAGTTAGGCCGCCCCTCGCTGGTTATGCTCGCTTGGCTTGCGGCGGGGTTGCTCACGCTCGCTGGTGCTTTGGCGTATGCCGAGCTGGGAGCAATGTTTCCTCACGCGGGTGGCGAGTATGTATATCTGGGTAAGGCATATGGAGAAGCGCCTGCTTTTCTGTACGGCTGGATGCAGTTCGCTGTTGCAGGTGCTGGTGGAATGGCTGGGATCAGCACGGGCTTCGCGATTTTCCTCTCAGCCATGGTCCCGATGGGTGGGGCATGGATCGAAAGAACATTTCACCTGCTGGGCCAGGAGGTCCACTGGCAACTAGGCTTAACGCAGTTAGTGGCAGTTGGAGCGATCGTGTTTTTCTCCGGAGTCAACTGCCTTGGCGTGGCACTCGGCGGACGAGTGCAGGCTGTACTGACGGGTGTGAAGCTTTTGGGTATTGCGGTGATCGTTGTAGGCATCTTCTTTTTCTCGCAGGGCGGCAGTTGGTCGCATCTGGCGACGAGTAGGGATACCGCACAGTTTGGTGGGATCTCCGCGTTTGGTGCGGCAATGATGGCGGCGCTCTGGGCCTATAACGGTTGGTACCTCCTGCCAGTGTGCGCCGGCGAGGTGCGCGATCCGCAACGAAATGTTCCGCGTGGTCTGATCTTCGGCATGTTCGCGGTACTTGCGACCTATCTCCTGGCCAATCTTGCCTATTTCTATGCGCTGCCGTTGAATGAAATTACAACAGCAAACTCAACTGCGTATCCGGCGGCGCCTGCAGTTGCGTCAAAAGCGGCACAAACGTTCCTTGGCAAGTCAGGTGTAGCGTTCATTACAATTGCTTTCGTCGTTTCTACACTGGGTGCGTTGAACGGATGCATCATGGGCCAGGCGCGAATTCCTTTTGCGATGGCCCGAGCTGGATTGTTCTTTCGACGACTGGGTGAAGTTAGTCCGAAGACCAAGGCTCCAATGTGGGCCATCATTGCCCAGAGCTCATGGGGCTGCGTCCTTGCACTGTCAGGTACGTTCGATCAAATCACTAATTACGTAATTTTCTCCCTGTGGCTCTTCCTTGGAGTAACGGTAAGTGCTGTCTTTGTCCTACGCCGCACAATGCCAAATGCAGACCGTCCTTATAAAACGGTCGGCTATCCGGTGGTGCCAATCCTTTTTATTCTGGTGGCGGTCTGGTTGGTCATCAATTCAATTGTGACCAGCCCCATTGAATCGTTGATTGGGGTGCTGCTGATTGCGCTCGGTTTGCCTGTTTACCTGTTCTTTAGAAGAAGACGAGTCGTATACAGTTTCTCGCAGAGCCAGATCGCTCCGACGATTATCGGCACCGGAGAGTAATCCCGATGATTGTGCACCTTCCCTTTACGCTCCTAAACTTCGAACCGACATTAGATATCCTGCGACCCGATCCACGATTTAAGGAATTGTTGAAACGCGCGAATCTGCCGGTGTCTTGAGATTCAGCGGTTTGTGTGCACTGAAGGATTTGAGCCGCAGATTTACACAGATGAACGCAGAATCAGAAGAAAGTAAAAGAGGGTCTTACCTGTTTCGTTCAAAGGATGAGCAGACTTGAAACGATGACGATAACAGCAGGGAAACAACTCGGTCGCTACGAAATCCGTTCGAAGCTTGGTGAGGGCGGGATGGGAGAGGTTTACCTGGGCGAAGACACTCGACTGCATCGCAAAGTCGCATTGAAAATTCTTCCCTCAGATCTCGCTTCAAACAAGGATCGAATGCGACGCTTCGAACAGGAAGCGACCGCCGCGGCCGCGCTCAATCATCCGAACATCGCACACATTTACGAAATCGACGAGGCAGAAGGTATTACGTTCATCGCGATGGAGTTCGTGGATGGTCAGACTCTGCGCTTCAAGATACATCAGGAGCGTACCGAGTTGCGGAAACTGCTGAGATTCTTACAACACGCCGCCGAGGGATTAGCTCGAGCACACGCTGCGGGAATTGTCCATCGTGATCTAAAGCCCGACAACATAATGATCACGCACGACGGTCACGCGAAAATCCTCGACTTTGGCCTGGCGAAACTGATCGAAGGACAGGGCAAAGGGGAGATTGGCCGAGCGGGAGAAGAGACGCAGGGACGCGGGGACGGGGAGACACCGAGAGAGGGGGATGAAGGGCAAACTTTGATCGCCGCGTCCCCGCGTCTCCCTGTCCCCGCATCTCCCCCTCTCCCCGTCGCCACTTCCCCCGGTCTTATCATGGGCACGATCGGCTATATGTCTCCCGAACAGGCACAGGGTAAAACCAAAGACATCGATCAGCGTTCAGACATTTTCTCGTTCGGTTGCATCTTGTTTGAGGCGTGTACCGGGAAGAAGCCATTTGAAGGTGAATCAGTAATCAAGTCGTTGCACATGGTTGTGTACGAGCCGCCTCCGCTCATCGCAGACTTAAACCCGTCGGCTCCGACTGAATTACAACGCATCGTCCGGCGGTGTCTCGCGAAAGATCCGGAGGAGCGATACCAGTCAATCAAGGATGTTGCAATCGAGTTGAAAGAACTGCGTCGCGAACTCGAAGGCGCAGGCATTGACACGACTGTGCCACCGCCACCCAGGAGCACAGCGGACGCGCGTAGCGCGAGCGTTGCCCCAACAACAAACTCGGTGTCCTCTTCACTTCAAACTCGGGCGTCGAGCGCTGAATATGTTGTGTCTGGAATCAAACAGCACAAGCTCACAGCGGTGATCATCGGTCTTGTCGTGCTGGGTGGACTAGCGATGCTCGCGTTCTATCTCCGTGGTCGTACATCAAACGTCGCCATCAAATCCATAGCAGTAATGCCATTCGTCAACGAGGGCGGCAAAGCAGAACTCGAATACCTGTCAGATGGCATGACCGACACGCTCATCAGCAGCTTGTCGCAGTTACCCAATCTGAGTGTGAAGGCGCGCTCATCAGTCTTTCGTTACAAGGGCAAGGAGACGAATCCACAGACGATCGGCAAGGAGTTGAACGTACAGGCGATCTTGAACGGAAGAATTGCACAACGTGGCGATCAATTGACCCTGACACTCGAGTTGGTTGACGCGCAAACTGAAAACGTAATCTGGAGCGAACAATACAATCGCCAACAGGCTGACCTGGTTTCTTTGCAGAGCGAGATCGCTCGTAACGTTTCAGTTAAACTCCGGAGCAAACTTTCGGGTGCAGACGAACAGAAGGTCGCGAAAACATATACCGCCAACCCAGAGGCCTATCAGCTTTACTTAAAAGGCCTGTACCACTGGAACAAACGCACCGCCGAAGCGCTCAAGACATCGGTCGACTACTTCAATCAGGCAATCGAGAAGGATCCGAGTTACGCACAGGCCTACGCAGGAATGGCATTGGCTTACGTTTTGTACCCTCAGTATTCCGCCGGCAAACCCGCGGAGTCCATGCCGAAAGGAAAAGCCGCCGCCAGAAAAGCCTTGGAACTGGATGACACTCTCGCCGAAGCTCATACAGCGTTAGCCCAGGCGCTCTTTTCCTATGACCGAAACGTCGCGGATTCCGATCGAGAGTATCAACGAGCAACTGAGTTGAATCCGAACTATGCAACTGCCCATCAATGGTATGGAGGCGCGAATTTGGTCGCCACTGGGCGTTTCGACCAGGCCATCGCAGAAGGCAGACGAGCAGTCGAGCTTGATCCCTTATCGTTGATTGCCAACGTCGAGTTAAGCGCCATCTATGGCTATGCGCGGCAAAACGACCAGGCGATCGCTCAACTTCGCAGAGTAATCGAGATGGATCCGAACTGGTACCTTGCGCGCATGGTTCTCTGTCAAACCTATAGTTTTAAGGGACAGTTTACTGAAGCTACTGCCGAATGTGAGAAGGCCAGAGCGTTAGACGACGATCCGGCTGTGTTGTCGTACCTGGCGCGTGCGTACGTTTTGTCAGGCAAGAGAGATGAGGCAGCGAAAGTAGTGGCTCAGATGCATGAACTTGCCAAACAACGCTACGTGCCCGCGTATGGTTTTGGCTTTGTCTATGCCGCACTCGGTGATAAGGATCAAGCATTGCAATGGCTGGAACGCAGTCTTCAAGATGGAGGCTGGGAAATAACCTTTCTGAAAGTTGACCCGGCGATGGATAGCCTTCGCTCGGATCCGCGGTTCACTGATCTCGTGAAGCGTGTCGGATTGTGATCGTGACTGCGGAGTGCGTCGGGTAGGTTTGCCTTCTCTGCGCAACCTCTCCGTTCTCTGAATCTCAGGGACGCGTTCAAATCAGCAATGAGGCAATCAGCAATCGAAAATTGTCGACATCAGATTCCGCCAAACGTACTTTTGTTATCCAGGCTCTTTCAATTACAATCCGCTGACCCGGTATCAGCACTTCTCATAATCTACAAGTGATCGGAAAAAAAACTATCCAATCGTTATGAAATTACGGGTGAGTTAGGGCGCGGAGGCATGGGAGTAGCCTACCGTGCTCGCGACCCACTGCTTGATCGTGAAGTCGCCGTTAAGCTGATCCCACCAACTATGCTGAACTCGGAGACGGAGCAGCGCTTCCAACACGAAGCCAAACCCCTTTTTCAGGTTTCTGCGGACGGCGGCGAGCCTAAGCAAGTCACATTTCAAGATCCTGGAGAAGGTATGCATCGCCTGCCGAGTTTTTTGCCAGATGGAAGGCGCTTTGTTTTCGCGCGCGCCAATAAGGGACTTTGGTCCGGCTCGCTCGATTCTCGGGAAACAAAACAGATAGTGCCGGACAATACGATGGGTGTTTACGCAAACGGGCGTCTATTGTATCTGCGGAACCAGAGCCCACTGACACCCAATTATTAACATTTTCTTTATAGAGTCGAGTTTCGTTTAGAGTGCGCACGACAAGCTAAAGAGCTTGCAAAAGTCATTTCTTCCCTAGGAGTGTTATGTTTATAGCACTGAGGCCTACCCAACTTCGCGCTCCGGAGGAGTGCCATGTATGACGTGTTCACTGCTGACTTTCGTTCTCGCGTGAGATTCGCAATCACGCAGAGTTTCCATTTCCAGAATGCGCATGGCACTCCTCCGGAGCGCGAAGTTGGGTAGGCTTCAGTGCTATAAACATTATGCTCCTCCGGAGCAGGGGCTGGTTTAGCTTTGCCTATCAACTCTCGGTGAAGTGCAAGTGGTAAGCGCGCCACCTGGACCGCTGGCGACCTCATTGGTGGCGTTCAAGCCGCCGAACGCGGTGGACAGCGCCACCTTCCTGCACGCCATGCGCGAGAAGTATGATCTTATTCTTAAGCGGACTGAAAAACGGTGGTTCAACGGGATGCGGATCTCACCGCATGTTTTTAACACAGAGGCTGATATCGACGCCGCGCTCAAAGCGATCGCGACGGAACTCTCCTGAAGTCCGCGACAGAGATCGTCGAGGTGAACTGAAATGTCCGATATGCTTGCGTCGTGTCGAGCTTGAGTTGATCGGAGGTCTGAGCCAACCACGAGGGTTCTGATTACCACGGCAACGACAAGACAGACGCATATCGGACATTAATGGGACTATGAAACGCTGCCCTGCATGCAGTCGCGTTGAAACTGACGAAGCGCTCGGCTTCTGTCGCGTTGACGGAACTCCGCTTGTCATAGAGGTGACTCTTCCGGGCACTGAAGTGGGTACGGCGAAGTTTGGTAGGGCCCAGACTGAAATTGAGACCAGTCTTCTGCCTCATTCGACTGACGCCAGCATCAACCGCGCAACTGGTCCAACGACGGTGTTGGCGTCACCAGTGGCCGGAGTGGTTACTCAGTCAAAACGGATCGGTCTGATTGTGATGACCGTCGTTGTCTTGATCGCAGCAGCGTTGATCGCGAGTTATCTGTATCTCACTAAAAAGCGCAACGCTGCGATTCAATCGATTGCTGTCATGCCTTTCGTAAATGCCGGCCTATCCTTACCTTTCGCCAAAAGAGGGGTTTCCTCAAGCCAAGGCCGCCGCAAAACGTGCATTAGAGATCGACCCGACACTTGCGGAAGCCCATACGGCGTTGGCAAATTCTCTTGCGGTTTACGATTGGGATTGGACGGAAGCCGAACGTGAATTCAAGCGGGCACTCGAACTTGATCCTAATAGTGCTGCCACGCATTTTCGCTATGGACAGGTTTATCTACTAGCGTTGGGACGCTCAGACGAAGCTATTGCAGACAGATCAAATTATTCGCGCGCCCATAACTATCCTCCTGGAGGACTTCACCACTACTCACTACTTTGCACGCCGCTACGACGAAGCTACACAGCAGGCTCTAAAGTCTATCGAAATTGAGCCAAATCAATACGGCATTTATGTAAGGCTGGCCGAAGTATTTGAGCTGAAAGGAATGCATGACGCGACCATCCACCAATGTCAAAAGGGGATTGGTGTAGTGGGGCGAAACACTACCTTGCTTGCGATCATGGCTCGAGCATATGCTCTCTCAGGCCGGCGTCAAGAAGCGCTAAAAATACTCGATGAACTGAAAGCGATGTCTAAACAAGTCTATGTTTCGCCCTATGATGTGGCGATTCTCTATGTTGGATTAGGAGATAATGCCGTGCGTTCGAGCAGCTTAACAAAGCTTATGACGAATCGTGCAGGTTGGATCATTCACCTCAACGTCGAGCCCGTTTTTGACCCAATCCGTTCGGATCCAAGGTTTGGAGAATTGGTAAAGCGGATGAAATTGGTTTCGTAGGAAAATAACAGTTCCCCCAAAACATGTGTTTACAGTGAATCCAATACTTGATGATTTGCGTGCTCATCCTCGGTTTAAGGACTTACTGCGTCGAATCGAGTTGGTGCAAATAGATTGACTCAGATGGAGCAGCAACTCGAAGCCAACTCCACACTGTCGCATTACCGCATCGTCTCAAAGCTTGGTGCCGGCGGAATGGGTGAGGTGTATTTGGCCCAGGACACGAAGCTCGATCGCAAGGTGGCGTTGAAGGTCTTGCCTGCCGATGTCGCTGCTGATCGGATGCGGATGCGACGCTTTGTTCAGGAAGCAAAGGCTGCTTCTGCCCTGAATCATCCAAACATCATTACGATCCATGAGATTGAGCAGCTTGATTCGCTGAACTTTATCGCCACTGAGTTCATCGATGGCGAAACTCTGCGCCAACGAATGCGGCGCGCGCCAATGAAGCCTGGTGAAGTGATCGAAGTCGTCATTCAATGTGCGAGTGCGTTGTCCGCAGCTCACGCGACAGGTATTGTCCACCGTGACATTAAGCCCGAGAACATCATGATCCGGCTCGACGGCATCGTCAAAGTGCTGGACTTCGGCTTAGCGAAGCTGATTGAGACCCGACAAGTCGGGATTGATGCCGAAGCACCGACTAGTTTTAAGACCGACCCGGGCACAGTAGTGGGCACGGCAATATACATGTCACCAGAGCAGGCGCGCGGAGCTGAAATGGACGCACGCACGGATATTTTTAGTCTCGGCGTTTTGATCTACGAAATGGTTGCCGGGCGTTTACCGTTCGAAGGCTCCAGCACAAATGAAATCATGGCGTCGATTCTTAATGATCGGGAGGCGACGCCCCTGGCGCGTTATACGAGCGAAGTGCCTGCCGAACTCCAGCGAATTGTTGCGAAGGCCCTTCGCAAAAACCGGGACGAACGATATCAAACAACTAAAGACCTCCTGCTCGATTTGCAGAGTCTGAAGCATGAGTTGGAGTTCGAAAGAAAGTTCGAACGCTCGGCGCCGCCGAACCCCAAAAGCGCGGCGCTGATGAGGGAGCATTCTGCTAACCAAACAGTTGCGGATTCGGTGGCGCGCCCAACCGTCACCGCGAGAGGCGTCACGAGTGCGCTTAGGCTTAACTTGAGCCGCACCGCGATCCCAGTCGCCTTGATATTGATCATCGGCGTAGCGATCGCAATGTACTTCTACTTCAGCCGCTCGCGTCAGGGACCGATCAACTCCATTGCTGTGCTGCCGTTCGTCAACGCCAGCGGCAACAGCGATCTTGAGTACCTCTCCGACGGTATCACCGACTCGCTTATCTACAGCCTGTCACAAGTTCCTAATCTGTCCGTCAAAGCTCGCAGTTCGGTATTCCGCTACAAAGGAAAGGATGTCGAACCTCAGCAGGTCGGCAATGAGTTGTCAGTGCAAGCTGTGCTCAATGGGCGCGTGATTCAACTCGGCGACCAATTGACGATCAGCCTGGGCCTGGTTGACGCCAGAACCGGCAATCAAGTGTGGGGTGAGCAGTACAACCGCAAACTCGCAGACCTTGTTGCACTACAGGGAGAGATCGCACGTGACGTATCGAGTGAATTACGAGTCAGATTGTCGAGCGCTGAGGCACAGAAGGTTGCGCGTAATTACACCAGCAATACGCAAGCCTATCAGCTTTATCTGAAGGGGCGATATCAAATTGTGAAAATGAAACCGACGGAAGTTGAAGCAGGTATCTCATACTTCCGACGTGCGATTGAAGTCGACCCGTTGTACGCGCTGGCTTACGTTGGACTAGCCGACGCATATCGCGCGCAAGTACTCTCCTCTGGCGAGAAACCAGCAAGTGACTTTTTCGCGCAGGCGAAAGCAGCGGCGAAAAAAGCAATCGAGATTGACGACGCGCTCGCCGAGGCTCATGGGACTCTCGGCTTCATAATATTCTGGTCGGACTGGGATTGGTATGCTGCTGAGAAAGAATGCAAACGCGCTTTAGAGCTCAGTCCAAACGTCGCCGAGGCACACGTATCGTATGCACACGTCTTGTTAATCACGGGAAGGACGTTGGAGTCACTTGCCGAAATGAAGCGCGCTAGAGAGCTGGAGCCCATTAATTCGAGACTCCAGGCACTGGAAGCGCAGTTTCTGCTCTACGCGGAAAAAAAGGACGAGGCGCTTGTCAGTCTTAAGAATTCCTTTGAGCTGGACCCAAACTTCTGGTTTTCTCACAACTTCGCGGCCGCCGCGTATACAGACAAGGAAATGTACGCCGAAGCTTGCGTTGAAGCACGCAAGGCGCATGAACTCTCGCAATCAAGTACCCTTCCGCCAGCGTACCTCGGTTATGCTCTGGCAAAGTCGGGCAAACGAAAAGAAGCGCTGGCCGTGCTCGATGAAGTACTGAGACTGTCACACGAAAGATACGTTCCGCCTTATCACATCGCTCTCATTTATGCGGGCCTTGGTGACAAGGACGAGACAATGAACTGGCTGGAACGAGGTTATGAACAACGAGACCCGAAAATGGTGTTTCTGAAAGTCGAGCCAAAATGGCACGAACTACGAGACGATCCGCGATTTCAAGCGCTGATGAAGAAGGTTGGTCTTCCGTAATGCAGAACTAATATGGTTGACTTCGCAGCTCACCGTGATTACCTGTTGCGCGCAAACGCGACTTACAAGCAATTCGTGCCGCTTCCGTCCGCCCGCTAATCGAGCTTTGTAAGAGGCTCGCGGACGGAGGCTTTAACGAATGAATTTGCGGGACCGACGCCCCAAGGTTCCATTCAGCGGATGGACTTACCGCAACCTAACTATATGGATCCAACTTTCTGACGACTTGCAGCGGATGAGCTTTTAAAGCATCTCGGAAAGCAGATTGATGAAAAGATGTCCGACATGTAAACGAGTCGAGGTTGACGGCACGCTGGCTTTCTGTCGCGTGGATGGCACAGTTTTAGTTAGAGAATCGTCATCTTTCAACAGGGAAGCAGGAACTGCGCAGCTTGATTCTGTGTACGCAGCCAACGAAATCACAACGAGCATTCTTCCGTATACGACCGAATCAAACATCAATCGCTCAACCGCGGCAACTAAGGTGTTGCCGGCCGAACCAGCGCCAGCCACAGCGCAGAAGCTCAGCAAATCCAGTCAACGAGGGGTGCTTTTAGCACTGGGTGCGTCGCTGATGATCGGCTTTGGCGTCGTCGGTTACTTCTACACCAGGGCACCGACAAATAAAGCCATCGTGTCGGTTGCCGTACTGCCATTTGAAAACAAGAGTGGCAACGCAGATTCCGAGTATTTGTCCGACGGTTTGGCGGAGTCGCTTATCTATCGTCTTTCTCAGTTATCGAATCTTATGGTCACACCGCGTAGCTCGGCCTTTCGTTACAAAGGTAAAGAAGCGGATGCCGAGAAAATCGGGAATGAGCTGGGCGTTGATGCGGTCATGTCCGGCAGGCTGACTCAACGGGGCGATGACCTGGTGATCAGCGTCGATCTAATCGATGTCAGGAACAAGAAAACGCTCTGGGGCGAACAGTTTCAGCGACGAATGTCGGACCTGCTGGCGACGCAAGGTGAGATTGCTGCCGCGATTGCGGACAAGCTGCAATTAAGACTCTCGGGTAATGACTCGAAAGGAATTACCAAGCAATATACGAGCAACAACGAGGCTTATCAGCTTTATCTCCAAGGCCGTTATTTCTGGAACAAGCGCTCATCCGACAACCTGAAAAGAGCGACGGATCTTTTGACAGCTGCGACCCAAAGGGATCCAAACTTTGCTCTGGCATATGCTGGATTGGCTGATTGTTATGCAGTCTCTTACTACTACGTTGGCGAGCGCCCTCGCGAACTTATGCCGTTGGCCAAAACTTATGCCGCTAAGGCCATCGAACTCGATCCGACGCTTGCCGAGCCGCATGCAACGCTTGGTTTCACCAGCTGGTTGCTTGACTGGGACAAGGTCGAAGCGGAAAAGGAATTCCGCCGGGCGATTGAACTTAACCCGAATTACCCAACGGCGCACCACTGGTACTCACGGTACCTGCGCGGCCGTGGACGGCTGGATGAAGCGTTTCGTGAGATCAAACGCGCCGAAGAACTGGATCCACTGTCACTCGTCATCATCAACAACATTGCCGAGATCTTCATCGATCGAGGCGATCTGAATTCGGCTGCCAGCGGATGCCAGCGAATGATCGAACTCGATCCTAATTTCTGGGCTGCTCACCAAACACTTGGCATCGTGATGGTCAAGCAGGGCCGGTATGATGAAGCTTTGACTGAAGGGCAAAAGAGCGCCCAACTTTCTAGGAGATCGAACGCGTCTTTGGCATTGTTGGGACATGTCTATTTCAGACTAGGACGGCGTAGTGATGCTGAAGTAGTCGCAAAAGAGCTGGAAAAAAGATATTCGGACAAGTTAGCCGACGGTCGCGACCTGGCTGTGCTCTATGCAGGCATGGATAAAGACCAGTCCTTTGCCTGGTTGGAAAAAGCTTTTGCAGACCATAGCGTCTTTCTTGTGTTCTTAAAGTTGGAACCTTTGCTGGAACCGTTGCAGAGCGACGCGCGTTGGAAAGACTTGGAACGGCGTGTGGGTGTCAGTCAATAACACCGCTGAAATGAATCCACAGATTACGCTGATTCCACAGATGCTGAAAAGCAATCTGGGCAATCTGCGTAGCAAACAAGCAACTTCTTGTTTTCATTACACGATTCCGGAGCTGCGCGGAGTCTCTTCACTCCGGAGGAGTGTCATGTTTATAGTACTGCGCACCCCAAAGTCCTTTCGCTCCGGAGGAGCGACATGCAAGCGAGCCTGCCGCCCACTGCACATGGCACTCCTAAAGGAGTGCTTCACATTTCCAGCTTGCGCGAGCTATAAACATTTCACTCCTCCAGAGTGAGGAACAAATCCGACTGTCGCCTGGCGGCCCTTTTGCTGTTTTGGTTGCTGCTCTCCTGAGCTATGTAATCTGTTGGATAACCCGCCGTTGACCATAACGCACGACGCGATCGTCTCGTAAGCACTGGCTGATACAACCCTTCCTGTTCTAGAATGACTGACATTCGAACGGGGTATTCTTCTTGAAGCTCTCTTAATACTCTTTGCGAGCCCAGACGTTGTTACGGTAGGTAACGGACTCTTCTGTTTTACCAAACGCCGCGACCACGTAGAACCCGACAAGAAGCTCCTCTGGCTACAAACATTTCGGTGAACTCTCGCCTGCCACAACTCTTTTTGGTGAGAAGCGCAGAAGTGAACAGCTAAATAACCAGTAACAAAACGTGAGCGAAACAATTCCCCCAATTCGCGTTCGCACATTGCCGCACTTTTCCAGCGCTGGGACTTGGGGTGGGAAACTTCTCGTATTGATCTGACAGATTGAGGAAATCTCTGACAGCTTCATGTAATTGCACCTTTTTCATCTGTTGTTGTGTGCAATCGCACATGAATGATTCTTATGAAAATGGAAGTGACTTGTATCAGATTGATAGTGCTCGTTCCATTTTCAATCGCGGTGGCGAATCGCGATTCGCGATTCATGATCTACTGTCAAAACCCGTATTACCGTTAGTTGTTGTTAGTGTAATTTCGTGTGATGCGCGTGGATCGCGCTGCTCGTTAACAAAAACCAGACGATCCACGCGCATCACACGAATTAACACGAACTAACAGTAATGAAACACTCCCAGGCAGCTAAAAGAGTGACATTAGGGAAATAGGGCTTCGCTTTAGGGAGTGTCAGGTTCTTCGGGGGTTCCTCAAATGACGGAGCCATGACCCTCCTGAACTCGTTTTTGCATTTGGATCTAGAAGAGAGTGTGACGAACCGTGCACTACAGATCGAACATCGTCAAGAAGAAAGGCGACCTGGCAATAAATATCTCATCCCTCAGCGGTGAAATCGATTGCTCAGGAGACATGAGTCAGGCCCTGTCTGTTAATTCAATCATTTCTAATTACCGCATCGTCTCAAAACTGGGCGTTGGCGGAATGGGTGAAGTTTATCTAGCGGAAGATTCACGCCTCCGACGTCAAGTTGCCTTGAAGGTCTTACCGCGAACGATTGCCTCAGATACAGATCGACTTGCTCGTTTCGAAAGAGAAGCTCACGCAGCCTCGGCCCTGAATCATCCAAACATACTCACCATTCATGAATTCGGCACCGCCGGCGAAACGCACTTTATCGCTTCAGAATTTGTTCAAGGCGACACACTTCGTGAGCGATTCAGTCGGGGCCACCTGACTACAAATGAGATTCTCGACATTACTATTCAGATCGCGTCAGCGCTCCAGGCCGCACACGGCGCCGGAATCATCCATCGCGATATCAAGCCCGACAACGTAATGATCCGCGACGATGGCTATGTCAAAGTCCTTGATTTTGGTTTGGCTAAACTTATTGGCCGAAGTGGTGACGCGGCGACGGGGAGACCGGAGGATAACACCTTGATCGCCGAGTCTCCTCGTCCCCACGTCTCCGAGTCCGTCAGCACCACTCCCGGCTTGGTTATGGGCACCGTTGCCTACATGTCCCCTGAACAAGCACGCGGCAACGCAGTTGATTCCACGACCGACATCTTCAGTCTTGGTGTAGTTTTGTACGAATTGCTGACACGAAAGCAACCGTTCACTGGTGAGACGATCAATCACACAATAGTCAACATCATCGAAAAGGAGCCGCCGCCTCTTTCAACAACAAGTGCTTTTCCTGTTGAGTTCGAAAAGATCATCGCCAAATGCCTGGCTAAAAAAGCTGACCAGCGGTACCAGACGGCAAAGGACCTAATCGTCGATCTGAAGAAACTGCAAACACAATTGCTGTTTCAATCGGAAGTCAAAAAGAGATCTTCCTTCGACGCAGAGTCTGAACCAGCAACACAGATCCTCGAGACCTTTCCAGGAGTTAACAGTGAAATCCGAACCCCGATCCCCGTCTTACCAAACGCGTCGTCTAAAACACCAAGAGCCACTCAAACGGTAAACCACGCACCAACACCTAAACCGAAGACAAAACGAACCCTACTCGTGATTGATCCAAATTACAGCCGGGCGTACAGCGGCTTAGCCTACACCTACATTCTGCTCGACGATTGGTTTATGTGGCCTCACGAATCAGTCGCGAAGGCCCGCGAGAACGCGACGAAAGCAATTGCAATAGACGAGACGGATGTGGACGCGCACCTGGTCATGGCGCTGGTTGCGCATTGGTACGACTGGGATTGGAAAAAGGCGGAAAACGAATTCAAGCGTGCCATTGCCCTGAATCCCAAAAACTCCGAGTCGTACGTGTATTACGCGTATTTCCTGTCCTCACAAAAGCGGAATGACGAGGCTTTGAGCATAGCCCGACAGGGAATACAAATTGATCCACTGTCATCTTTAGCGAACTTCGGCGTTGCCTCCACTTTGCTTTTCGCTCGCCGATGGGATGATGCGATTGCGCACCTGCAAAACGCGATTAAGATCGATTCAAATTACTGGTTTCACCGCTCGTACCTCGGGCGAGCTTATGAGCACAAAGGTATGTTGTCGGAGGCAACTGCCGAATTTCAACGCGGTGTCGATGCGGATCGAGAGCAGTCAGAAAACTGGTCGGGACTTGCGCACGCCGTCGCAGTGTCAGGAAAAAAAGCGGAAGCAGAAAAGATACTCAACGACTTGATCTCCAAATCATCGGCGGGTAGTTACGTTTCACCTTACAACATTGCCGTGATCTATGCCGGACTCGCTGACAAAGAGAAAGCACTCCTCTGGCTCGAACGCGCGTATACCGAGCGCTCCTATTATTTGCCCGTCTATCTGACGACAGATGAGCGACTTGATCATCTCCGGTCCGAAACGCGTTTTAAGGATGTAATTCGCAAGATTGGTTTGCCCGAATGAATACGCTCAGCTTGTACAAAAAGTCAAAAAACCAGCCACGGCAGAGACTGTTGTCAAAACTCGGATTACTGTGAGTTTCTTGTTCGGTCAGTTCGTGTGATTTGGCGGATCGCCTGTTACACTCCGAGAAAAGCGATCCACGCGCATCACACGAAAAAACACCAACGAAGTCCCAAGGCAAATTAGAGTTTTGACAGAGTCTCGGCAGTGGATGGTACGTTCAGATCCTTTCTACCAGGAGTTTGCATCGAGTGAGATCTTCGAACTTTTTGTGCAAAAGCTTTGGAGCCGATACGAAGAGGTGACAGAGAAGAACCAGCACTTTCTGCAAATGTGTCAGAAATGAATAAAGACCTCTTCCCAAACACTACCCTGTCGCACTACCGCATCGTCTCCAAAATCGGAGCCGGTGGGATGGGTGAGGTCTATCTTGCCGAGGACACGAAACTCGATCGCCAGGTTGCGCTCAAGATCCTGCCGCCCGAATTCGCCGCAGACAACGATCGAATGAATCGTTTTGTCCGCGAAGCGAAATCCGCCTCCGCACTAAACCAGCCCAACATCATCACGATCCACGAAAT
>DASYRR010000222.1:0-28749 GCA_036004125.1 Pyrinomonadaceae bacterium
GCTACAGCTGGGACCGCGGGCGTGCTCGCCTGCTGGTGCACTAAATGCTAGTTGGAGTTTGTTGAGAGACTACGAAATTCATTGGTACGTGACGGTTACCAAGCAGGCGAGGACGCCTGCGGTCCCAGCACGACGGTCTCATAGTTTTTGAGAGGTAATACTAAAGGGTAACGCAAAGAAGGCCGCCAGGAATGGCGGCCTTGTTGCACTCATTCAAGATCTGAAATCACTTGTTCTGGTTCGGTCTCAGCGTATTTGAATCCAGCTTAGGAACTTCTTTCGCAGCTTCTTCCGCTTTGAAGTACGGCTCCTCCTTGAAGCCAAACATCTTCGCGGAAATTACCGTCGGGAATTGCGCGCGGCTTGTGTTGTAGTCTTGAGTTGCGTCGTTGTAGTCCTTGCGCGCGGTGGCGATTCTGTTCTCAGTCCCTACGACTTCGTCTTGCAGCTTCAGGAAGTTCTCATTTGATTTCAACTGCGGATAGTTTTCCTGCAACACCAGCAACCGGCCAATTGTTCCCCCAAAACTATTTGCGGCATCGATGACCGCTTGCTTCTGCTCCGGTGATTTGTCGCCCGCTTCGCCCTGCGGTGCCTGGTTTGTTGCATTCAAAAGACGTGAACGCGCTTCGGCGATGCGGCCGAACACCTCCTGTTCCTGGACGCCTGCCATCTTTGCCGACTCCGCCAGGTTTGTTAAAAGATCTCCACGCCGTTGTAGCTGAGTCTCGACGTTTGCCCACTTTCCCTTGACGTTCTCGTGTTTAGAAGTGAGCGTGTTGTATCCGCAGCCGCTTGCTGAAATAGCAATCAAGGCTACGGAAAATAAGATCACCACTCGTCGCGTCTTCATTCTGAAATCTCCCATATTAATCACCCAACATTACGAGCCTGGATTGAGCTCGTCGACTGCCTCCACTACCCGCTCGATCTGCAGCATATAAGCGCCAAATAGTTCGTTTGCCTCGCTTTCAGATCCTGGCAGATTGTCGCTTGCGCGAAACTCAAAAATCCTTTCAAACGGTTCAGGATCGAGTTTCAGCAGCTTGGCCGTGCTGCGCACACATTCTGGTTTTGCCACCGGGGCTTCCTGACCGTGTAACAAAAGAACGGCACGAAACAATGCTGCGAAGCTCGCCAAACTGTCACTCATCAAATCGCCGAGTTTTTCAATGGAAACTGAGGCGGGTATGTAGAGGCGGCGCAATTGAATCAGTTTGCTTCGCAGTTCATACTCAGTTTGGTGACGAAGGTTCGCGTCCGAGAGTTGCACAAACTCGAAAGGATCCTTTCCGTAGAGCACAATGCGCGCTTTTGCCATCTGATGAAACTCAATTGGAAATACGTCGCCGGCGTCGGATAGTTCCTCGACGGTAAAGTAAACAGGTAGCGGGTGACCGAGTCGTTGCCACTCGCGAATAGGCGCCTGGGCCACCCGCAGATCTTCCGGTGTAATCCGATTCAACGCGATCAATAGGTTGTAGTCAGAACGTAGTTCGATGTGATCGCCAGCTGCAGCTGATCCGTAAAGCACAACGGAAGCGAGATTGTCTCCGTGACTGGCACGGAGGTCATCGATCAGTCCGCTGAGCGCTTCCTGCACAACCGTCTTAACCATAGGTTCGTGTGTTCACGAATACTAGCAAATTGTCTGCAAGAGTATTAGCCAGATGACCACAGATGACCACAGATAGTAGAAGGCTCTGGAAAAAGTATCTTGAACCGTAGTGTTCATTCTGATCTGTTTCATCTGCGTTCATCTGCGGCTCAAGTTTTCTACGCGACGACAAGCTGAAGCATATCGGACATTTATTACCAGCTGCCTCCAGCCCCTCCACCACCAAAACTACCACCGCCGCCAAAACCGCCTCCGAAGCCACCGAAACCGCCACCGCCTCCGCCGCCGAAACCTCCTCCACTCCAACCACTGCCACTACTCCAGCGTCTCCCACCGCCACCCAGATTGCTAAACAGGCTTCCCAAAAAAAGTGCCTGCAGGCAGCCACTGCCACCGCCACCCCGTCGGCTCGCCGCCGAGAAGATCAGGATTATGAAGATTAGAACAAGAATACCGCAGCACAACGACGTGGCGTTGGGCCGATTCCCTTCCTCTCTCGTTTTATATGCTTTGCGCTGGTCGATGCCTTCGATGCTGAAGCCTCGTTTTTCCGCGAGCGTGGCAACATAAGCTTCGATTGTGTCAAGAATTCCCTTGCTATACCTGCCTTGCTTAAATGCGGGCACCAGCTTCTCACGTTGGATCTGGCCCGCGAGCCCGTCGGGTAAATCGCCCTCGAGATGATCGCCAATCTGCGTGAAGTATTTACGATCCTGAATTGCGACAACTAAAAGAAGACCCTGTCCTTTAGTCGAGCCTGGTCCGATGTTCCAGCCGCGCGCCACAGCCAGCGAGAAATCGAAGATGTCCAGATCTCCTGTTGTATCCACGGTGAGCACGGCAAACTCGATGTTGGCCCGTTCTTTCAGGTTCAGGTAAAGGGCACCCAAACGCTGTTGGGTCGCGTCGTCAATTACCTTTGCGTTGTCGACGATTGGAGTGAACGGAACCGGGAGGGGAACTGGCGACTGTGGTGTTCTTTGAGCGCTCGCAGTCAAACCAAAGAGCGCAAACAGGAGAAAGATCGCCAAAGAGAAATAGGCGCGAAACTTCAAATATGGGTGTTCGGTGCTCAACGAAACTCTCAAACTCTGCCGATGCCTACCCCTCAATCAACTTGTGTAGCAGATAGAAGAGGGCAACTCCTACAAAAACGACAATTGAGACCGTAGGGTTTCTTTCTTCTTTCTGATTCACTTCCGGGATCAGGTCACTGGCGGCGACATAGAGCGTCACGCCAGCCGAAAAGGGGAGCGCAAACCCGATTGCATTGTTCATTCGAGCATCAAGCAACGCCACTCCGATGACGCCAGCAAGCGTCGCAGCGCCGATTGCGGCAGTGGCAATTAACGCTTTCTGAGTCGACCGTCCCGAAGCCAACATGATTGAGGCTACGGTAAATCCTTCCGGCATCTTGTGCAGAAGTATTGCAATGAAGACAAGAATCCCGACACGGAAGTTGACGAGAAAGGCGGAAGCGATCGAAACGCCGTCAAAGAATGTGTGAATCCACAAGCCGCCGACCGCCGTGTATGCAGCAGACGGTCTCATGAACGATTCGGGGTGTGTTTCCGCGCCAAAATGAAAGTGTGGCGCAAGCGTGTGTTCGAATAGTTGAATTGAAAGGTATCCACCCAGCAGCAGCGTCATCGCTCCTATGACTGCGCGAGCCGCCGGTTCACCGCGTGAGGTCTGTGTCCAAATACTAATTGTTTCTGGAAGGATTTCGATAAAGATCGCCGCCAGCATGAATCCGGCGCCGAGTGCCACCAAGTACTTCAAGAAGCGTTCCCCCAGGCGGTGCGCTCCGGATTTAACTAGAACCAGGCCCCCGACAACGTTTGCGCCGGCCGCAAGCGATCCGAATAGGAGCAGTCCCCAGAGTTTGAAATCGCCGAAGAGAATCTCCATTCAGCTGCCACTCGTTCCAATAGTTGAGATCATGGATGTCTGTGACTATACAACATCGTCAGAATGGCAAGTAATGATGAACCCTTTTTAATATTTGGCCGTGGACATAACAATTCATTGATGAGAATTTGGGCTGACAAGTGGCGAACGCGAACCTCGGCGGCAAGACCGTGACCTTCTGAAATCAGTTAAACAAAACACAACTTAACTATTGACACACCCACACTCGCAGCGTACTATCCGTCGCTGGGTGGTCAAAAGTGGTCGGAAGTGGGTCCAGCCTCGTAGCAAACACCGATCAGTGGTAACTCTTTTCCTTTAGGCCACCCACCAATACTCGTCAGGTCGTAGGTCAATGCTGCGGGGAAATTACACGGCACGTATCGATGTTAAGGGTCGCTTGAAGCTGCCAACCTCTTTTCGGCGTCTAATCGACGAGAAGCACGGCAAAGAGTTTTATATCACGAGTTTGACTGGCGATTGCGTACGCATTTACCCGTTGCCGGAATGGGAATCGATCGAGCAGAGGCTTTCGCTACTGCCCTCGATGGATCCGGCGAGACGAAAGTTCCTTGATAGAACGAATTACTTTGGACAGCAGGCGACGCTTGATGGTCAGGGAAGGGTGCTGATCCACCCTCTGCTGAGAAAAAGCGCTGAAGTGATTGGCGACGTTGCTGTGCTGGGTTATCTGTCTTACTTAGAAGTCTGGGAGCTCGACAAGTTCAAAGCCCGGATGCTTGCTGATCCTTACACGGAGGAGGACGAGGCAGCGATCGCGAGACTGGGAATCTAATGCCGAGCCGGTGCTTTGTTCTTTGAAACTTTGTTCGAGTTTGTGAGGGCAACTTGAGTGCTGGGTTTAATTGAAAGCACAAAGCACGAAGTACAAAGTACAAAGCTCAAAGTACAAAGCTCAAAGGTTTTTGACAGATCTTTGAACGAGATCACGGGGCGGTGGTGATGGCTGCGCCTTTGGGGGGCATAGGCGCGCCCCATCGCCCCGTGCTGCTAGAAGAGACCTTGAAATTCCTTGCTCCTGAGCGAGGAGGGCTCTTCGTCGACTGCACGGTTGGTTTGGGTGGACACAGCGAGGCGATCCTCAAGGCCTCGTCTGAAACTCGAGTGCTCGGGATCGACCGCGACCCTGTCGCCCTCGATTACACGAGACATCGACTCGCACCTTTTGGAGATCGTTTCAAAGCAGTTCACGCAAACTTTCTGCATATCGCCAATGTGTTGACCGCTGCAGGTGAAACTGATCCAGCGGGAGTGCTCGCCGATCTCGGCGTCTCGTCGCTCCAGTTTGACTCTCCTGAACGAGGCTTCAGTTTCCGATTCGATGCCCAGCTCGACATGCGGATGGATCCCACAACTGGTCCCACAGCTGCCGATCTCCTGGCGGAACTTCCTGAGGCGGAAATTGCCAGAATCATCTTTGAATTTGGTGAAGAGAGACACTCACGACGTATCGCGAGAAGAATTGTAGAGAAGCGCGAGCAAGGTCAGTCAGTCACAACCACAAAAGCATTAGCAGATTTAGTGCTGCGGGAAATCGGCGGCGGGAAGTGGAAACAGATTCATCCCGCGACTCGCACGTTTCAGGCGTTACGCATTGCAGTAAACAAAGAACTTGATGGGTTAGCCCAGTTTGTTGAAACAAGCATTGATCTTTTAGAACCAGATGGACGATTAGTCGTCATTAGTTTCCACTCGCTAGAGGATCGGATCATCAAGCAGGAGCTGCGACGGCTTTCCGGTCATTGCCAATGCCCGCCACGTCTACCGGTTTGTTCATGCGGTACGCGCAAGGTGGTTGAGATCTTGACGCGTCGACCTGTTACGTCCGGTACCGCAGAGGTCAAGGAGAATCCGCGAGCTCGCAGCGCGAAGTTACGAGCGTGCCGAAAACTCATTCCGAGCGATGTGCGTCCGCAATGAGGCTGCTTAAATTGAAAGGAGTAAAAGATGAACAGATTCCCAAAGCAGCAGCCGAACGCAAGGGTTCGGCGCAGTCGTGATGTGACGGCTCTGTCGCGTCTGGCGCTACTTCTATTTTGCGGACTTGTTCTGACCGGAGGTTTTGTGTTTGCCGCAAAGCAGCATTTTGCCGCGGTGCAAAGTGGCTACACAACGGAAAGCCTGCGTAGCGAGCGCAAGAAACTGATTGAAGAGAACCAGCGCTTGGCTTTAGAGAAAGAAACGGTGTCTGCCCCGTCAAAGCTGGAACCAGCGGCCCGTAAGTTAGGACTCCAACCCACAACGGCCGGACAGATCGCCACGTCACAACCGCCCGAATCGAAACGAGAGGTGGAAGACACGAACGGCACTGAGAAAGCTTCGACGCGGTAGCCAGTGTCGGACGTATAGGAAGTAATCAAGTCTTACAAATTGTCTGCGTCCTCACCGCGCTTCCAGTAAGAAGGGAAACAATCAGGAGATGTTGGCACGCCTCCTTGTTCAGTCAAAATCCAGACCAGATGTTTCTTTCGGCCGCGCGCTTTTCGTCGCGGCCATTATTGGCTTTTGGATGTTTGCCGTCTCCGCACGACTTGTTTACCTGCAGGTTACGCAACATGAAGGTCTGGCCAGCCGCGCGCATCAGCAACAACAAAACGCGCTTGAGACGAGTCCTCAACGCGGTAACTTGCTCGACCGTCAAGACCGCGAACTAGCTCGGAGTGTCCAAACGGTAAGTTTGTTTGTCGACCCGGAGGGCTTGCCACCGGGAGAATTGGACTGCACGGCAACCGAGTTGGCTAAGGGATTGGGAAGGACGAAATCGGATCTGGAAAAACAGCTGCAAGACGCGGCCAACGAAAAACGGAGGTTTGTCTGGATTGCTCGCCGGTTGGATGTTCAGAAAGCGGAACCGATCATCGCGCTGAATCTTCCCGGCGTTCAATCAGTCCTGGAACCCAAACGTTATTACCCTAACGGCTCGCTGGCCGCGCACGTACTTGGTTTTGTTGGACTCGACGGCCAGGGTCTTGGTGGACTCGAACAGTCGTACAACGAAAAGATCAGCGGCGAGCCGGGACGGCTGTTTATTGAAAAAGACGCCACGGGTAAACCATACGAGAGTTTTGAAATTGGAGCGCGCCAAGGTCAGACCATAGTTCTGACCATCGATCAGGCCATTCAGTACCAGGCGGAACGGGCTCTTCAGGATGCAGTCGGACGGTCACACGCGAAGTCAGGATCTGTAATCGTTCTTGATCCTCGTAGCGGTGAAATTCTGGCACTCGCAAACGCGCCTTCATTCGATCCAAACAACGTTGCGGAATCTCCTGCGGACAGTCGTCGAAATTGGGCATTGCAGAACCTCTATGAGCCGGGATCGACTTTCAAGATCGTGGCGTTCTCAGCGGCTATAGAAAAGAAGCTCGCGAGACCCGAAGACAGGATTGATTGTCAGATGGGTTCGATCACTGTTGCGGGTCGGTTGATTCACGATCATCACGCATTTGGCACACTGACTATTTCGGAGGCGCTCGCCAAGTCGAGCAACGTGGCGGCTATCAAGTTGGGTCTTCGCGTTGGCAATGAGTCGATGTACGACTTCATGACTCGTTTCGGCTTTGGTTCGAAGACTGGCATCGAATTACCGGGTGAGACAGTAGGCATCCTGCGGAAGGTTGAGCGCTGGCAATCATCGTCGATTGGTTCGATTGCGATGGGCCAGGAAATCGGTGTAACTCCGGTGCAGATGGCTTCGGCATTCGGGGCCTTAGCAAACGATGGATTGAGGATCGCGCCTCACCTGGTGCGCGAGATTCGTGATGTGTCGGGTGCGGTCGTGTTTAAGGCGCAGCCAGAGCAACGTCGCGTAGTTAGCGCTGAGACTGCCATCTCACTGCGTGGCATGTTGGAAGGCGTGACGTTGCATGGTACTGCAAAGAAAGCGCAGCTGGATGGTTACTCAGCCGCAGGCAAGACCGGCACAGCACAAAAGATCGATCCGAAGACTCGTTCCTATTCAAGCACGAAGTTCATTGGATCGTTTGTAGGATTTGCACCTGTCAGCAATCCGCAAGTTGTAATCATCGTAGTGATTGACGAACCAGCGGGCTCCTACCACGGCGGTGAGATCGCGGCGCCAGTGTTTCGAGAAATAGCAGAACAGATTCTGCCGGGCATGGGCGTAATGCCAGACATTGAAACGAAATCTGTACCCGCACTAATTGCGCAAGCCAACTTGAATCCGGAACGGGTGGCTAAGACGCGCGAAGAACAAGCCCGCAATGATCGGGAGCGGCAAGCCACAATGCCGATCGTGGATAGCAACGGCGGGCGAGGCGGAGAAGTTGTCTACGCTAACGCCACAAGTAAGGCGATGCTGATGCCGGACTTGCGTGGTCGCAGCGTTCGAGACGTTGCCCGCACCTGCGCACAGCTGGGATTGCAAATTGAAGCAAGAGGTGAAGGAAGGGTATTTCGCCAGAGTCCTGCCGCTGGAGCGGAAGTCAACAGCGGGCAGGTGGTTTACATCGATTTTGGCCGAGCCCAGTAAAAAACCACTTTTCTAAACGCATGGAGTAAGCATTATGACCCCCGACACGTGCCTGGATGAAGAGACCTTCCCAAATGACGTAAGATACGGAATCGATGACTGCAGAAAGCGTTTGCGCAGTCAACGTGCAACTCTCCGGGCGCAACATCATTCCCCCACAGATGTATCGAACGGCACGAACACTTCGGAGGCTCCTATGGAGAGCTATGCCGAAATGTTGACTGTTTCGATGAGCCAGGGATCGCTGTCGAGGTTGGTTGAGTGTTTGCTCGGCCCATCAGACCGCGAAAGAGTTGGACAGGAACGAAAGGCAGAGCAAGAAGAGGCCGCAATCACGTGAAGCTGGCGGAAGCTGCAAGTTTGATGGGCGCCGATGCGTCGAGCATTAGCGCCGAGATGTTTGAAAAACAGATTACTGACTATTCGATTGATTCGCGTTCTCTGGGCGCGGGCGAACTCTTCTTTGCGTTGTCGCAGCAAGATTACGTACGCGCAGGTTTTAATGGTGAGTTCGCTGATGGTCATCAGTTTATCGCCGGAGCGTTTCAACGAGGAGCAATAGCAGCAGTAGGTCGCGCGGATCGCGTGCGGGGCGATTCAGAGTTGGAAGCAATGAAGGATCGATTGCTGCTGGTTGAGGACGCAATCGCCGCGTTGCAGTTACTGGCTCATCGAGTTTACTCCGCATGGGGCGGACAAGTCGTCGCGATCACCGGAAGTGCTGGCAAGACGACTGCGAAGGAGCTCACTGCGCATGTCTTGAAGTCAACTGGTCGACGAGTGCTGAAAAGTGAACGAAACTACAACAACGGCCTCGGACTCCCACTGTCGGTGTTGAAGATGGTGAGTCAGGGCAGTTGTCCGGCGGATTTTGATC
The DNA here is from genome assembly GCA_036004125.1 of Pyrinomonadaceae bacterium. Classification (GTDB taxonomy): domain Bacteria; phylum Acidobacteriota; class Blastocatellia; order Pyrinomonadales; family Pyrinomonadaceae; genus PSRF01. The sequence continues at coordinate 8,920 of DASYRR010000222.1, forward strand.
TCGCGGTATTGGAGATGGGGATGTCGTCACCGACTCACGAGATTCGCCGGCTTGTCCAGATTACGCCACCCGATGTTGGGGTGGAGTTGATGGTCGCCCCTGTACATCTCGAGTATCTCGGAACGATTGAGAACATTGCCGCCGCAAAAGCAGAACTGATTGAAGGCCTGAAACCCGATGGTACGGCAATTCTAAATGCTGACGACGCGTTGGTCATGAAGATGCGCGAAAAGCACGACGGAAGAATATTGACGTTTGGCATCGATAATCAGGCCGATGTTATGGCGACGGAAATCAGCGCATCGTTGGGAAGAATAGGTTTTCGATTGCGAACTCCAACCGGCGAAGTTATCGCAACGTTGCCAATGAGTGGCCGTCACAACTTAAGTAACGCTCTGGCGGCTGCCGCCGTTGGAACGTCGTTTGAGATGAGTGCGGGTGAGATCGCTGCGGCATTGAGAACTGCAAGGCCGCCAAAAATGCGTGGAGAGGTCTTGGACTTCGCGGCAGGTTTTACGGTGATCGATGATTCGTACAACTCAAATCCGAAATCGCTGTTGAATATGGTTCATACGATTGCTGAAGCGGCAAGTGATGCACAGCGATTGATAGTGATCGCCGGTGAAATGCTTGAGCTTGGACCAGACGAAGTGGCACTTCATCGTGAAGCCGGAATCGATATAGCAGAATTGGGAATCGATGTCCTGTGGGGTGTTCGAGGTCTGGCGAACGAAATGGTAACCGCCGCTGCTTCGGTAGGGCTCCCGTCGACATGTTTTTTTGAGTCGTCGGCCGAAGCGGCTTCGGAAGCCATCAACTATGTGCGTGAAGGAGATTTGATTTTGATCAAGGGCTCGAGGAGCGTCGCAACCGACAAGGTGGTCGCAGCGTTGAAAGAACATTTCCCATTGATCGGAGAAGACAGGAAAGCCTGAAGGAATGTCCGATATGCTTTAGCTTGTCGTCGTGCAGTACTGGAGCCGTGGTGATCACGCAAACGACAAGCTAAAGCATATCGGACAACGGCAATCGGCAATGCTGAAATGATCTACTTCATCTTTTACGAGCTAATTTATAACCACTTCAAGGAGAAGGATTGGTTTCTCATAAAGGCGCTGAACGTTTTTCAATACGTCACATTCCGAACTGCTTATGCCACCGTCACAGCATTACTAATCTCTCTCTTCTTTGGTGGGAAGCTGATTGAGGCGTTGAAGAAGTGGAACATCGGTCAGCACATTCGAGAGGAAGGACCCGAGGGGCACAAGATGAAACGCGGGACCCCAACCATGGGCGGGGTGCTGATTGTCGGTTCAGTTCTTATGTCAACGTTATTGTGGGCGCGGCTCAATGGCGTTTATATCTGGACAGCGATGATCGCTACGATGCTTTTCGCGTCGATCGGTTTTGCAGATGATTATTCCAAGATGGCCAAAAAGCAGAGTCTTGGACTAACGGGCCGGCAAAAGTTACTTGCGCAGCTTCTAATTGCTACGGGAGTTTGGGCCGTCCTTTTTGTTTCGACGAAGTACTGGGCGAGCGATTATTCCTGGAATATTCTTTTTCCGTTTTTGAAGTTTACTCGGGAACCAACTGGCAGGACGTTTATTGGGCCGTATCTCTATCTGATCCTGATCGCCATTGTCTTACTTGGCTCTTCAAATGCAGTGAATCTGACGGACGGCCTTGACGGTTTAGCGATTAGCGTGACGTTCATTGCAATGACAGCGTTGACAGGTTTCACCTATCTGAGCAGCGATCGGCGCTGGGCAGATTATCTCGAGTTGACGCACAGACCGGAAGCAGCAGAGTTGACAGTTTTCTGCGGCGCAATGGCCGGAGCGAGTTTAGGTTTTCTCTGGTACAACGCGCCGCCTGCTGAGGTATTCATGGGTGATGTAGGCAGTCTTGCAATCGGCGGCGCAATGGGAACTGTGGCCGTACTGACTAAACAGGAATTCATGTTGTTGATGGTGGGCGGAGTCTTTGTCATAGAAGCGACTTCAGTGATGCTTCAAGTGGGCGTCTTTAAGATGACCAAGCGCACGACGGGGACCGGGCGCCGTCTATTTAAGATGACTCCGCTCCACCATCACTTCGAAATGCAGGATTGGAAGGAATCGAAAATAGTTTTTCGATTCCTGATTCTGGCGATCCTGTTTGCGCTGTTGAGTCTATCGACGTTGAAGCTAAGGTAGCTAGCGAGGTTGTTATTGGTCTGTAAACCATCACCGAAGCTGAGGGTCACGAGTGAGTACGACGTTGTGGTTCTTTTCTGCGCTTTCTCTGCGTTCTCTGCGTCTCTGCGGTAAGCAGGAGGTGTTGGTCAAGATTACCGCTGAGACGCAGAGAACGCAGAGAAAGCGCAGAGAAGAAGTGAGATGGCACTGACATCATGACCTTTGAGGCGGCCTAAGCTCGGAATTAAGGAATCAGTTGGAACTCGCGGGTAAGAAAGTTTTGATAATCGGTGCGGCTCGCAGTGGCATTGCCGCAGCAAGATTTTTGACAACACGTGGTGCGGTTGTAGCGCTGAACGATCAGAAACCGCTCGACAAGTGGTCTGACGCTGCCCTTGCGTTGAAAGAGTTGGGTGTTGGGCTGGTGCCGGGCGAACCGCCGGGTTGGCTTCTCGACAGTCTGGATCTGGTCGTCGTCAGTCCCGGAGTACCGTCGAACATCATTCCAATTCGTTACGCCGAGCGTGCAGGGGCGGAAGTCATCGGCGAAGTGGAACTGGCTTATCGGTATTTGAAGGGACGTATCGTCGCGATCACCGGAAGCAATGGCAAGACGACAACCACATCGCTGATTGGCGAGTTGCTGCGCGATGCAGGTTTGACCGTACAAGTCGGAGGCAATATCGGTCAAGCATTGATATCGATGGTTGAAGCCTCCCGCGATGATGGCTGGACGGTTGTTGAATTGTCGAGCTTCCAGTTGGAAACGATAAGGGAGTTTCACGCGACGGTGGCTGTCGTGCTGAATGTGACCCCGAATCACATGGATCGTTATGAATCGTTCACCGATTACGCGGCAGCGAAGCACCGCATATTTATGAATCAAACTGCCGCCGATTTTGCCGTGCTGAATGCTGATGATTCGACAGTGTCGTCGTGGAGGAAGGGACTCGTTGCCCAGGTGACCCAGTTTAGTGTTCGTAAGGAACTCGATAACGGAATTTTCCTGAGAGGCAGTGAGTTGATCGAGCGGAGCGCTGAAGGAGAACAGTTGGTGTTGAGACCAAGTGAGATGAAGTTGCGCGGGCTTCACAATGTGGAAAACGTTGCAGCGGCGGTTGCGGCCGCCCTCGCAGCGGGCGCCGGTCTTGAATCGATGCGGGAAACCGTCAAGCGTTTCGATCCTGTTGAGCATCGTCTCGAATTTGTCGCAGAGCTAAACGGCGTGAAGTTTTACAACGACTCCAAAGCCACTAGCGTTGACGCGACATTGAAAGCGCTCGAAGCATTTGCGAACGAAGCGGGCAAGGTCGTTTTGATTGTCGGTGGACGCGGGAAGAAAGCGCCTTATGCCCCGTTGGTTGATTTGGTCCGTTCGAAGGTTCGCAAGTTGATCCTGATTGGTGAGGATGCTGAGACGATTGCCGCCGAACTCGGTGAGTATGCTTCGTTCGAACGGGCGACGGATATGCGCGACGCGGTGACGCGTTCGTTTAGAGCAGCCGAGCAAAGCGATGTTGTTCTACTGGCACCGGCGTGCGCAAGTTTCGATATGTTCGACAGTTTCGAACACCGGGGCCGGGTTTTTAAGTCCGAGATCTCAGAACTAGGATCTCAGATTTCAGATCTCAGATCTCAGAATCAATCTGAGATCTGAGAATCACGAAGTGACATGGCTCGTAAACTAGCTCCAGACAAATGGCTTTTCGCAGCGACTGTTGGGCTCGCCCTTTTTGGCGTGGTCATGGTCTACAGCGCGTCCGCGATGATGGCGCAAAAAGAAGATGGCAATCAGTTTTACTACGTCTTGAAACAGGGAGTCTGGGTTGGCATCGGATTCATCGCGATGCTGGTAGCTATGCAGTTCAATTACCAACAGTTGAAAACGAGGCGCGTCGTTTATGGTCTGCTATTGATTTCCACTTTAGCGCTCCTGTCTGTATTTGCGTTTAGCAGCAGCAACGGAGCACATCGCTGGATGAAGTTTCCATGGTTTTCTGTCCAGCCCTCGGAGTTATCCAAACTCACCCTCGTTATATTCCTAGCCTACTTTCTGGAGAAGCGGGCAGGCGAAGAAGGCGATTTTTGGCGCACTTTCGTTCCGTGTGGATTTGTGACCTGCTGGCTTGCAGGTCTCATCGTGATTGAGCCCGACCTGGGCACAGCGTTGATGCTGGCATTGGTCTTTACCATCGTGATTTACACCGCGGGAGCCAGGGTGGCACATCTTGGGTTGGCTGCCGCGCCGGCGCTGCTTGGAGTGATCGCCCTTCTGATCTTTGTGCCTTTTCGATTGAAGAGATTGATTACTTTTCTGAACCCATGGGCTGATCCGCAAGGCGGGGGCTTTCAGGTTGTTCAATCCTTGATTGCCGTCGGCTCCGGCGGACCAAACGGACTGGGCTTCGCTCAAGGGAAGCAGAAGATGTTGTTTCTGCCGTTTGCCCATTCGGATTTCATTTTTGCAATCGTCAGCGAGGAGCTGGGGTTGGTTGGTGGGCTAGCTGTCATCGCGGTCTTCGGTCTTTTTCTTTGGCGCGGGGTGCGCACTGCTTTGCTGGCGCCTGATAGATTCGGAATGCTGTTGAGTCTGGGAATCGTAACGAGCATCGTCGCACAGGCGCTCTTCAACATCAGCGTCGTGCTTTCGCTTGTGCCAACGAAAGGGATTCCGCTGCCGTTCATCTCTTACGGGGGATCGTCGCTAGTACCGACGCTCGCGGCAGTTGGCATTCTGTTGAACGTTTCGCAGCACGCGAGTGGCTCACTCGACGTGGGTTTGATGGAGTCAACAAAGAAAGCGAAAGACCGAAAGCGTTTGAGAGTTGACACGGCAAGTAGTTTGACGCCGGCGCGGTTTTGACAAAAGAAATGCGAGTACTGATCGCCGCTGGCGGAACTGGCGGACACATTTATCCCGGAATCGCTGTTGCGCAAGAAATCATCCGACGCGATGCAAATGCGAAAGTCAGATTTGTTGGGACCGAGCGTGGGTTAGAAAGTCGATTGGTACCTCAGGCTGGATTTGAGTTATCGCTCATTGACATTGCCGGTTTGAAGAATGTGAGTCTGGTCAAGCGGGTGCGTAGCCTAGCAATGCTACCAACCAGTTTGCTATCGGCTTTGACGATCATCAAGCAATTCAAGCCAGACGTCGTTGTTGGTGCTGGTGGCTATGTGTCGGGCCCGGTTGTTTTGGTGGCAGCGCTCGCAAGGTATCCAACTCTCGTAATGGATTCCAATGCGTTACCAGGTTGGACCAATCGTAGGTTGGCGCGTTTCGTTGATCGAGCAGCAGTTTCGTTTGAGCAGGCGTTGCCATTCTTTCGTGGCAAGGGAGTAGTCACCGGCAATCCAGTACGACGCGAGTTCTTTGAAATACCGCCCAAGCAACGTGACCCAAACAAATTTTCGTTGCTCGTGTTTGGTGGCTCGCAAGGCGCGCGCGCAATCAATGAAGCGATGATGTCAGCGCTGAATCAGTTGAAAGCGTCGCCGGTGCCTTTACAGATCAAGCACCAAACAGGAGCAGCGGACTTTGAGAGAGTGCAGGCCGCGTACCAGAACGCGGGCTGGAATGGCGCCGCTGAAGTTCGCAGTTACATTGACAACATGACGCCTGACTTTGCCAACGCAGATTTGGTCGTTTGCCGTGCGGGGGCCACAACTACTGCCGAACTAATTGCCGCGGGGAAAGCAGCCGTGATGATTCCGTTTCCCCTGGCCGCGGACGATCATCAACGCAAGAATGCCGAAGCGTTAGAAACGTCTGGTGCGGCGCGAATGATTTTGCAGAAGGATCTGAGCGGGGATCGTTTGGCGAACGAGATCATTGACCTGGCTAAACAGCCAACCCAGATCAATTCGATGGAGGAAGCAATTCGAAAATTAGCACGTGGTGACGCTGCGGCGGCGGCGGTAGATATTATTGAGGAGCTGTCGAAGTAGATGTCCGACGAACTTTAGTTTGTCGTGATGACGGTTGGGAGGCCTTAGTTGAATAAGATGGCTTGTAATCAACACGACGACAAACTGAAGTTTATCGGACATTAGAACGGGGAGTGCCTAGTTTCATTAACGCCAGCGCATGCCCAGCGGCGTTCAAAAGACCAAAGATCATGTTTCGACGCATTCAACACGTTCACTTTGTTGGTATTGGCGGCATAGGTATGTCGGGAATTGCTGAGGTGCTCGTCAATCTCGGTTTTCGTGTTTCCGGATCGGATCTCAAGGCGTCAACTGCTACTGAACGTCTGCAGCAAATGGGTGTTGAAATCTTTGAAGGGCACGCTGCCGAAAATGTTGCGCAGCCACACGTGGTTGTCCGCTCGACTGCAGTTCGAGACGACAACCCCGAGATCGTTGAGGCCAACCGCCGCTCAATTCCGGTGATCCCGCGTGCGGAAATGCTCGCGGAGTTGATGAGATTGAAACCGCACACGGTTGCTGTCGCTGGTTCACACGGCAAGACCACCACAACGTCGATGGTCGCGACTGTATTAGGGCACGCCGGTCTGGATCCCACGATGGTGGTTGGTGGTGTCGTGGGAGCCTTTGGTTCAAATGCGCATCTTGGCACGAGTGATTTGATGGTTGTCGAAGCCGATGAAAGTGATCGGTCGTTCCTAATGCTGACCCCAACGATTGCCGTTGTCACAAACATCGATCGTGAACATATGGACTACTACCACGACATGGATGACGTGCGGGCCTGCTTCGCAAATTTTGTGAACAAGGTGCCCTTTTACGGTTCATCTGTCTTGTGTTTGGACGATCCAAACGTGCAAGCAATCATCCCGTTGCTTGAGCGTCGACGAATGACCTATGGGTTGAGCGCGCAGGCTGATGTCTCCGCCCACGGCATTCGTTACGACAATCACTTCGGATCGACATTTACTGTTTGGCGTGGAAGTGACGTGGTCGGAGATCTGACGTTGCGCGTGCCAGGCATGCACAACGTCTATAACGCGCTCGCTGCGATTGCGGTCGGTTTCGAGTTGGAAGTCTCATTCGAAAAGATCAGCGAAGGATTGAATAGTTTCACTGGCGCCGGTCGCAGATTTCAGACCAAGGGTGAAGTCAATGGCGTGCTTGTGGTTGATGACTATGGACATCATCCAACAGAGATCAGAGCAACACTTGCTGCGGCAAAACTCGGTTCCGGTGGACGACGCATTGTTGTTTTGTTTCAGCCGCATCGTTACACGAGAACTCACGATCTGATGCAGGAGTTCGCACGGTCGTTCAACAATGCCGATGTCCTCTTCATCACAGATATTTACGCCGCAAGTGAAGATCCTATTGAGGGAATCGATTCCGAAGCGTTGACAAATGCCATCAAACGCTTTGGACACAAGGAAGTTAGTTACATCGGTGGGCTAGAGAATGCTGCGCCACTTTTGCGTGACTACGTGCAACCGGGAGACCTGGTTGTGACGTTGGGTGCCGGAACTGTGAGTCGCGTTAGTGATCAGCTTGTGAGTCTGATGCGCGACCAAGCGCAAGGCAAGTCTGTAGGGTAGTTATAGAAGAAGTAATCAATGGCAGCATTAGACGAACAATTACAAGCACGTGATCGGGCGCTGGAAGAGATCGCCGGGCGACTTGGTGTGCGGGCTGAACGAGGAAAACGTTTTGCGGAATTGACGAGCTTACGGGTAGGTGGAGCGATCGATTGGGTGATTTCGCCGGAGACCGAAACAAAGGCTGCCGAAATCGTTTACGAACTCGAGAAGGCAGGAATCGGATGGCGCGCACTTGGTTCGGGAAGCAATGTACTGGCTGACGACGCTGAGCATCACTACGTGGTCTTGAGTTTGGGTGACATGAAGGGTGAGGTCGTCTTTGACGGCGAAAGAGTATCGGTCAGCGCCGGCTACTCGTTGCCGCGCCTTTGCATCGATGTAGCTCGTCAAGGTTTGTCAGGGATTGAAGGACTCGGTGGAATTCCCGGCACTGTTGGCGGTGCGTTGTGGATGAATGCTGGAGCATACGAACATGAAATTGGAACGGTTACAGAAACCGTAAGAGTTGCGCGCGCAGGCCGAGTAATAAGTGTTCCCGGCGAGAGCATCCAGTGGAACTACCGGCACACCTCATTCAAAGATGGGGAGTTGTTATTGGGAGCGACGTTGCGGCTGACACCCGACGAGCCCGAGCTTATTAAAGCGCGAATGGACGATGCTAAGAGCCGGCGTCTGGCGACACAGCCACACGGGTCACGCTCGGCGGGTTGTTTCTTCAAGAATCCACCAGCCAGCACGATTGGCACGGGCAAAATCATCGACGAAATGGGAATGAAAGGGACTCGTCGCGGTACCGCCATTGTATCGCCCGTGCATGCCAACTTTATTGTCACTGAAGGTGAAGACGCTCGCGCCGAAGATGCTTTGGCCTTGGCCGAAGAGATCCGTGAACGCGTCAAACGTGAACAGGGCATCGAGTTGGAATACGAAGTTGAACTTTGGCGAGCTAACCAGCCATCACAAAACCAAAGCGCTGCAAATCAACCCGACAATTCCGCGGAGAATAGCGGAAAGGAGCAGTAACGTGAGAGATCAAGTCGTACCACAAAAGGTTGGGAATCGCAGTGGCATCAGTGGCAAGAGTCGATCTGCAGGTTCTGCTCAACGTCCTGTACGCCGTGATCGCGATGTCAGCCTGAGCATTCAAGCCCGACTACGAAGTCTCCTCGGCTACGTTCCCGCTGCGTTGAAGGTCGGTTTAGTGTTAGCCATTGCGGCACTCGTTTTACTCGGTTACCGAGCTGCCGCGTCGGCAAGTTTTTTCCAAATCAGAAAAATAGAAACGCGTGGGATAGCGCGAGCTTCGAACGAATCAATCGCGGCCGCGGTACGCCACGATGTGGGTGAGACCGGAGTTTGGCGCGCAGATTTGTCAGCGTTGAGTGCGCACCTTGAGCGATTGCCGTGGGTTCGGACAGCGATTGTTACGCGAGTGCTTCCGGATGGGATCAGAGTGCGAATCACCGAACGCCAGCCCCGCGTGGTGGTGCGCAATGCCGCGGGTCGATTCGTTTGGGTCGATGAGGATGCCGTTGTGCTCAGCGAGATGATGCCGACGGATCAAATGCCAAACTTTTTCCTGCGTGGTTGGAATGAAGAAGAAACAGCTGCCGCCAGGAGTGAAAACAAGGAGAGAATTCAGACTTTTGTTGAACTACAAAACGCATGGGATGGACTATCGCTGTCTGAGCGCGTGAGCGAAGTGAATCTGGTCGACGTTCGCGATGTACGTGCGCAGCTCGCTGGCGATGATTCGCAGATCGAAATCCGACTTGGGGCACAGGACCATGGTCAACGTCTTAAGAAAGCCCTTGGTGTTTTGGACTCACAACGCCAAACGGCGCGGGGACCGTTAATCAGCTACATCGACTTGACGCAAGGCAAAAGAGCGATTGTGGGCCTCGTTTCTGGCGCGCATGTGAGTGATACGAGTGAACCGAGTGCTGCGACAGCCGAACCCACTGGCGTCACCACGAAGACTGACAAGCCAACTGACAAGAATCCAAAGGATGCAAAAGCCCGGAACCAGATAAAGAAGCCGGATCAAAAACGGACCTGAGATTTTCGGCGAAGGAGCACTGCTAGATGGCGAAGCGCACCCAACACATGATTGGTCTCGATATCGGGACAAGCAGGGTGACGTGTATTGCCGGGGAACCTGGTGAGGGTGGGTTACTCGAAGTGGTAGGCATAGGTGAGGCCGAAGCGCGTGGATTGCGCAAGGGGGTGATCGTTAATCCCGATGCTGCGGTCGACGCAATTAAGAAAGCTGTGGACGAAGCGGAGCGGATGAGTGGGCTGGAAGCTGAGGAGGTAACCATCAACCTCGCGGGATCACACATTCTCGGCTTTAACGGTCAGGCAATCGTTGCTGTATCCGGACGCGATCGGGAGATTCTTCCAGAAGATGTACGGCGAGCAATCGATTCGGCCTGCGCAATTCAACTACCGGCGGGGCGTGAGATCGTGGATCGCTTACCGCAGGAATTCATCGTCGATGATCAGGATGGGATCAACGATCCGGTCGGAATGATCGGCGCGCGTCTGGCAGTTAAGGTTCACATCGTGACCAGTCCGGTAACTGCTCGTCAGAACGCGATCAACGCAGTGAATCGCGCGGGACTCGTCGTAGCAGACATGGTATTGGAGCAGTTGGCGGCGGCAGAGGCTTCGCTAACTGAAGACGACAAAGAGTTTGGGGCGGCGCTGGTTGACGTGGGTGCGGAAACAACGGGACTGATCATCTATCAGCGTGGCGCCGTTCAGCACACTGCAGTATTCCCGCTAGGTGGCTCTCATTTCACGAACGATATCGCTTTTGGTTTGCGAACTCCGATACCCGAAGCTGAAAAGATCAAACGTACCGTGGGTTGTGCTTGCAGTAGTTCATTGAGCGAAATGGAGCGCGGCGAGTTAGTGGAGGTGCCGTCGGTTGGAGGTCGTCCCGCTCGTCAACTTTCGCGGCAAATTCTTTGCGACATTCTTCAGCCTCGTGCTGAAGAGGTGTTGATGCACGTGGCTGATGAGATCAAAGACGCCGGCTGGGAACGACAACTCTCGAGTGGCGTTGTGCTGACAGGTGGAGGAGCGTTGCTGAATGGCATGACCGAGATTGCCGAGCAAGTGTTCGACGCTCCTGTTCGCCTTGGTTATCCCGAACGCGATCGCTTCGGCGGTTTGATTGAAGACATACAAAGCCCGGCGTGGGCCGCAGCAGCAGGACTTGCGTTGCTCGCTCACCGTACTCAAGCAGCAGAGATTCGCACCGGCATCAGCAGGCGTGGATCGACAGGAAAACTAACGCATTTCGTATCAAGATTTCGAAATCGTTTCGGTAGTATTTTTTGACAAGTTGTTGTATGCTTGCGCCCCGGTTGCACAAGATATTGTCCGCAAGATATCGATGCCGATGGCTCAAGATACCCAACATAGACGAAAGAGGCCTTGGAAGCCATCCCGTTTTGGGAGAGAGGAACTGACTATGACACCGGACGCTCGTCAACCCGGAACCGGCATTAATATTTTCATTGATGATGATCCGCCACTCACCGGAGCGCGGATAAAAGTTATTGGCATTGGTGGGGGCGGAGGCAATGCTGTCAATCGCATGATCGAGGCCGGCATTGAAGGCATCGAGTTTTTAGTAGCGAATACTGATCTGCAGGCACTCAAACGATCAAGTGCGCCAATCAAAATTCAACTGGGCAGTCGCCTCACCAAAGGTCTCGGCGCGGGCGCCGATCCTGTAGTTGGTCGTGAAGCTGCTCTGGAAGACACAGACAAAATCATCGAAGTGCTCGAAGGCGCTGACATGGTTTTTGTTACAACCGGACTTGGCGGCGGTACCGGAACAGGTGCCGCGCCAATCGTGGCTTCGCTGGCCACGGAGCTCGACGCGTTGACCGTCGCTGTTGTGACCAAACCTTTTCACTTTGAGGGTCGACGCAGAATGCAGCAGGCTGATCAGGGGCTGCGTGAGTTGCGAGAATGCGTGGACACAGTGATTACGATTCCGAATGAGCGATTACTGCACACAGTCGATCGCGGAGTTTCGCTTCCTGATTCGTTCCGAGTTGCTGACGACGTGCTACGTCAGGCAGTCCAGGGCATTAGCGATCTGATCACTGTTCCAGGTTTGATCAATTTGGACTTCGCCGATGTGAAATCGATCATGCAGGGAATGGGAATGGCACTGATGGGCGCCGGGAGAGCAACCGGTGAGAACCGCGCAATCGAAGCAACACAGCAGGCGATTTCATCACCACTACTTGAAGAAGCGACGATTCAAGGTGCAAAGGGTGTGCTGATTAATATCACGGGCGGTCCCGATCTGACTTTGTTCGAGGTCAACGCCGCATCCTCCATCATTCGTGAGTCAGCAGACGATGATGCAAACATCATCTTCGGCGCTGTCATCGATGAGAACATGACAGATGAGATGAGGATCACGGTCATCGCAACAGGTTTCGACAAAGAAATAGTGTCAGTCGCGTCAGCTGGAGCAACGAACGTAATGCCGGCTGCGCCCCCACGGTTTGTAACTCGACCGCCAGATGATCTGCCACGCCCGATGATGTCAGCGCGAGCGGACGATTTGGATGTGCCGACGTTTATCAGAAAAAAAGCAGACTGAGCATTATTGAAGATTGCAGATTTCAGATTGCAGATTGGATCTTGGGTTCGAAATTCAATCTGCAATCTGAGTCGGCCGCCAAACTGCCATCTTCAATGGCTCCCTTCAATCTGCAATCTGCAATCTTAAATCCTCGATAGGCTTCCTTAATCTGCAATCTGAAATCTGCCATCTTCAATAGCCGTAGGTCTTTGCTTTTTGCGTTCTTGTTGTGTAGCATGTCGCTCATTCCTTGCAGGAAATTCCATTACGGGTATTGATCGTTCCTCTCCTCGGATGGCCGCTGCCTGCGAGAGTTTTGACGCTGATCCGTCAAAGCAAATGTCCCAGTCCTAAACATCATGAGTCCCGGCGGCTGAAACCCGTCACACAGATTTATGGAGGTAATTATCAGTGAGCAATCGTAAACTCATAAGAACAACACTTGCGGAAGTAAAGGGAAAAGCCCGCGAGGTTCCACAACCCAGAGAACGTTCGAATGGAAGTTCCCGCGGCTCAAGTGACGGTAGAGAACAACGCGCCGCACAGCAGGCGGCCTCAGTGCAGGTTAAGAAGAGAATTCCTCCGCCGAACGAAACTAACGCTGAAATCTTTTACTACAAGAAACAGATCGACGCTCACACTGTTATGGTGATCGTGTTGCTTGATGGTGAAGAAATTGAAGGGACGATTGAGTGGTACGACCGCGGAGCGCTCAAAGTCAACCGCAAGTCAGCGCCAAATCTTCTGCTGCTTAAACGGAACATCAAGTACATGTTCAAGGCAGACGAGCGGGTTACAACCGCGACGGAATAAGTTAGCTTTGCCTCGCCCCGAAGCAGCCGTGCCTGGCCGATAAGTGCGTCGCCTCAACAAATGCGACACTCAGACCAACCTTCAGCAAACCCGGGATCTCGACCCAGGCGAGTTTTGCCGCGTATCGGCATTACCATGGGCGATCCTGCGGGTATCGGACCGGAGGTGGTGCTTAAGGCCGTAGCCGAGGAAGAGGTGAGAAAGATTTGCGTCCCTGTCATTATCGGCGACGCGCAGTTGCTCGCTCACACTGCTCGCACTCTGGACCTGCAAAGTGGCTACGACATCGTCCGCAAGGAAGAACCTTTCCCAGATGCACTTTCCGAACCCGTAATTTTTCATCTCGACAACATCAGCGGTTTCATTGAGCCGGGCATCGAGTCGGGAGCTGCGGGCAAAGCTGCAGCTGGTTACATCGAAGCCGCGGTAGAGTTATGCGCAGCAGGTAACATCGATGCTATCGCGACGGCGCCAATAAACAAACGCGCGCTGTTTCTCGGTGGCTATAGTTTTCCAGGTCACACCGAGTTTCTCGCACACTTAACAGGCGCTGAAGAGTATGCGATGGCTTTTGTGGCTGCGAATCTACGTATCGTTCTGCTGTCAACTCACGTTCCGCTCTCGCAGGCGATCCGTATGGTTGAACGTGATCGTCTAGTGCGGGTCATCAACCTGACGAATCGCGAACTACAACGTTGGGGTATTGAACGACCCAGGCTAGCGGTCGCCGCTTTAAATCCTCACGGCGCGGAGGGGGGGTTATTTGGGATGGAAGAAGCCGCGGAAATAATGCCGGCTATTGAAGCTTGTCGGGGCCTGGACGACATCAATGTTCACGGGCCTTTTTCGGCTGACACGGTGTTCCTGCGAGCCTCACGCGGAGAGTTCGATGCGGTCATCGCCTGTTATCATGATCAGGCAATGATCCCGGTGAAGTGTTTGTCGTTTGGGGAAGCGGTAAACGTGACTTTGGGTTTACCATTCATCAGGACTTCGGTCGATCATGGCACGGCCTTCGATATCGCCGGCAAGGGTCTGGCCGAACATTCCAGCATGGTCGCGGCAATAAAACTGGCAGCTGACTTGTCTATGCAAGCTGGTGAGAGCTGTCGAGCAGTTGAAGTCTAGCGATTGTCCGATATGCTTTAGCTTGTCGGTGATTAGAGGAAGTAAAGAAATGCCTAATACAGACGCTGACAACGAGCAGGGGAGACGCATCCTTGTAGCGGACGACGATCCGGCAATCTTGAAACTGGTAACGACCATTCTCGAAAAAGAAGGCTTCGGCGTTGTGACTGCCCGCGACGGACGCGAGGCTTACAAGATTCTGCAAACGGATCCAAACTTCACGGCTGCGATTCTCGATGTTGTGATGCCCCACATCTCGGGCACGGAATTGGTTCGCTACATGAAGACGGAGAATCGTCTGATGCGAATTCCGGTAATGATGATGACCGCCGAGCAGGATCCGAAATTATCGTCGGATAGTTTTCAAGCAGGCGCCGTCGTCTTTTTGCCAAAGCCGTTCACTACTGCTCAATTGCAGATCATGTTGCAGATGTTGATTAGCAAAGCTTCGGGCTGATTCCACTCCTGCACCTAACTCTTGCTAATCACTCAAACCTGTGATGCGAACCAACTCCCGCTCTCGGATACCACCGGCCTTAGCCGAGTGGAGCTTCATTTTCAACCTAGTCCAAACAATTGGGATCATCCTACGCGCGGCTGCGCCGCGCGTAGGACGTAGCGTGATTGCTCGGACTAGGTCGAAATTGAAACTCCACTTGGCTAAAGCCAGTGGTGTCATGGCGTGGCCCATCTTCGACTCGTTATGCAGTCGTCAAACCGTCCGCATCGGTACGCTGCTCAGCATCTACCTCCTCAGCTTCACCCCAGCTCGAGCAGAACTGAGTCAGAAAGAGGCTCGCAAGGCAATCACAAAGGCTGCCGGTCTGGCGCTGCCATCACGGGATGTGCACATTGAGCGGATCGTTTCTTCTAGCGCTGCAAGTGCTGAAGTGACGACGCGACTCGAATTGGTGTTCCGGTTGGCGCGAGATGAGAAAGGTCTTTGGCAAATAAGAGAACTAAGAACTGGCGAGGCCCAATGGGAAGATGTCGAAACAATAGCTCAAGCGGCAAAACTGGATTTGCAGCCCAACAATTGCAGCCGTGCCGATGAATTTGGACGAGTGAAGGCTGATTCAGCCTTGAGTATTAAACGTGCTCGTTGCCTTGTCGCAGATCTATTCACGGTTACCCTGCCATCTGATAGTGTTCGAATAAAAGAGCTATCCGCTTTCAACCTCGGCCCACAACCTTCAGCACTGGCTGTCAGTCTGGTGCAAGTTGATTTTCGGCTCGCGAAAGACTCTACTGGCTGGCGAGTGGTTGAGTTCCACTCTGGTAATCGGGCCTGGGTGAATCTGGATTCTGTACCGGCGTCAATCAATTCACTCAAGCGAGCCAAGACCACCGAACAGATGAACACGATTGTTGCCGCGCTTGAGTTTTTCCGAAAGGAGCGCAGCTTCTTTGTAATCTCTGAGCAGTATTCTGTTCTTGTAGACAATCTCCACCCACGTTACCTGACTCGGGTAATCCGCCTCGATTCCTGGCAACATCCCTACCGCTATCAAGGTGAACGCGACCACTTCACGCTACGTTCAGCAGGGCCTGACGCTAAGACAAATACTGCCGACGACATCGTCGTTTCAAGGTCAACTCCTCAATGAAAGCCTTTTTCTGAGAGGAACGCGTTCTGAAAACTCCAACGCAAGATCGCAGTAAAGAATAGACTTGATTTGTACCGCTCGAGTTTGATCACAAAAATTTTGTTCGCGAATCCTCGTTGACCGTAACTTACTTTGATAGGGGAACTAGTTACGATGATCCTTGCGAACCAGGCGTGCGCGAGTTCTGGGACAACTATGGATACGAAAAGGCCGCGCCTGCAAGGAACCCTTGGCAGCGATTTAAGGACGCTGCCGCCGGCCTCGCAGGAAATATTGTAAACTTGTACGGAGGCTAGACTCGCTCTTGAATTTCATATTCCTGCTTATTGGACTTGGGTTGGTTGTCTTCTTCACCACTCGATTCCTCGTATCTTTAGGCGATGGTCGTGGTCGGTTTTTCAGCAAGCTCTGGAGTTGGATTAAGCACGTGTATTACGCAATATCAGGTATTGGATAGCACCGAACCGTCTCCGTCATTGATGCGATTGGCAACCAGACGGATTTTAAACTCTTGACTGCCCCTCGCCGTGGGTGTTAGGTTTCATTAGTGGCCTCTTCCCGAGGTCCGACCCGTGAAGACATGCCAGCGCCATCCGTGCTACACACGAGGACCCCGCCGATGGTGCAACTCAGCTAAAGGATTTAGGCTTGCTAGCTGGACGCAAACTCCTACTCGCCGACGACTCGGTCACCATTCAGAAAGTCATCGAACTCACATTCGCCGATGAGGGCGTGAAAGTTGTGGCTTTCAATAATGGACTGGATGCGATTGAGAGTCTCGAGGAGCTTGCTCCGGATATTGTGCTCGCCGATGTTTTCATGCCGTCAAAAAGCGGTTATGAGGTTTGCGAGTACGTCAAACAAAACGAGAAGCTCAAACACATCCCAGTGATGCTACTCGTTGGCTCTTTTGAGCCGTTCGACGAAGCGGAGGCGCGCAGAGTTGGCGCGGACGATATCTTGACGAAACCTTTTCAATCGATTCGACGACTCATCGACAGAGTGGGAGCGCTGGTTAGTCACCCGCCCGCAGAGAAAGAAATTCCGACAGCGGAACTTCCACGAACTGAGGATGAGTCAAAGGACGACGATCTCAGGTTGAACACGGAAGAGTTGGAAATCACGACTGCGGATACGATGCCGCTGCACGATGAACTACGGGAGACGTTGGAATTCCCGCAGCCAGCCAAGACAGTCGAGATCGAAACCGATGAGCACAAGGTGGAAACAGTGACTGCTGAAGTGAATCAGGTTGCCCAGATAGATTCTTCGGATGTTTTGTTGGACCTCGGTGAGTTTGAACCTGCTCACGCCGCGGCTGAGGACGAATTTGTTCTCGACCTCGACATGCCAGATATCGAGGTGTCGATCGATAGCCCCATGAGCGTGGCCAGTGCTCCTGAATCAATGCGCGCTTTTGTTGAGCCAATGGTTACGGAGACGGTGCCGAGCAGTGTGGGTTTCTCGTATCAGCCGGAAGTCACTGCGCCTTCGTATTCTGAGGCAGATGAGATCGCCTATGAAGATCAGGTGCACGAAATAGCCGCGCCTTCTGACCAGACTTATCAGCCCGCACCGGAGCAACCTCAAGCAGAAACTGAGCCACTTTATCAACCGGAACCTGAGCCTGTGATGGTTGAGGCCCAGCCGGTGGTCAGCAGCGCCACGCACTCAACCTCTGTATCACCTGGCGAGCTTTCGCCTGAGATGATCGATGCGGTTGCGCGTCGGGTCGTCGAAATGATGTCGGAGAAGGTGGTTCGAGAAATTGCCTGGGATGTCGTTCCTGACTTGGCTGAGTTGCTGATCAAGCGTCAACTCGAAGACAAGGAATCACAGCCGAAGTAAGAATCTTCTTTAAGAGGAAACCAGCAGGCGATCTTGAACAGGTCGCCTGCTTTGTTTTATAGGGGTTGATGTTTTTACCGCGAAGGTTTTTACCGCGAAGCGGTTACGTCGGAAAGCCCAGGGTTGCCTCAACCCTGGGTATCTGTTGTCCTTATTACCAACCCGGAACGGGTTGCGTCAGTTGCGCCCAGTACACGAGAACTCCCGGTAAACATTCGGACTTTCGGACGCAACCGCGTTGCGCTTGATATCTCGGATTGTCGATTAACCCAGGGTAGCAGAAGCTGCAACCCTGGGCTCTGAGACGCAACCGCTTCGCGGTAACTATTTGCACTTTGAGCTTTGTGCTTTGGGTGACGTAGACTCTACGCTTTCGATTCTTAGCGGCAACTGACCACGGACAACTGACTGACGAGATGGACATCCCGAAACAATACGATCCCAAACAAGCCGAACTTCATCATTACGAGCGCTGGGAGGCCGCTGGCTACTTCGCCCCCGAGATTAACCGCGACCCGCAGGCACCAGTCTTTACTATTGTCATCCCTCCACCAAACGTAACTGGTTCTTTACACATGGGCCATGCGCTTCAGCATACGCTCATGGACGTGATGACTCGCCACAAACGAATGAGCGGCTTCCGCACCCTGTGGTTGCCCGGGATGGATCATGCGGGCATCTCGACTCAATTAATGGTCACTCGCGCACTGAAAAAGGAAGGAACAAGCCGGCACGACATCGGACGCGAGAAGTTTGTAGAGCGTGTTTGGCAGTGGAAAGCTGAATCCGGCGGGCAGATTACCGTGCAGATGCGTCGCGAAGGTGCCTCAGTCGATTGGTCGCGCGAAAAGTTTACGATGAATGAAGATCTATCTCGCGTGGTGCGCGAAGTCTTTGTGCGTTTGTATGAAGACGGAATGATCTATCGCGGAAAAAGGATCGTTAACTGGTGTCCGCAGGATCAGACAGTCTTGTCTGATCTCGAGGTGGACAAAGTTCCTCAGGCTGGCAAGCTTTACTACCTTCAATATCAGGTGAAAGGAAGTGATCGTCGCCTGACAGTCGCAACCACTCGACCGGAAACGATGTTGGGCGATACAGCAGTGGCCGTAAATCCGAGTGACGATCGTTTCCGTGATCTGCTCGGGGCTACTCTTCTTTTGCCGCTGACCGATCGCGAGATTCCTGTTATCGCCGATGAATTTGTAGATCCGGAGTTTGGTACAGGCGCCGTTAAGGTTACACCTGCGCATGATCCAAATGACTACGAAATGGGTGTGCGTCACAACCTGCCTCAGGTCGTCGTAATCGATCAGTATGCAAAGATGACGTCTGATGCGGGCGCGACCTTTGCCGGTCTCGATCGTTACAAAGCGCGTGACAAGGTTGTTGAGGAGTTTGAGCAACTTGGATTGCTGGAGAAGGTTGTCGACTATGAGTTTTCAATTTCCAAGTGCGAACGCTGTAAGACTGTGGTTGAGCCACTGATTTCGACTCAGTGGTTTATGGGCATGGAACGCTTGCGCGATCTCGCCCTCGATCTAATGTCTCGTGAGAACAAACCGCGGTTCGTGCCCGAAGTTCCTTATGAACGTGTCTATACAGGATGGCTGGAGAATCTGCGCGACTGGACGATCTCGCGTCAGCTCTGGTGGGGTCATCAGATTCCTGCCTGGTACAGGAGCGACGGCCAAGTCTTTGTGGCGAGATCGGAGGCCGAGGCTCGCGAGAAAGCCGGAACAAATGAACTGACGCAAGATCAGGACGTACTAGACACATGGTTCTCGTCTGCGCTTTGGCCTTTCTCAACTTTGGGCTGGCCCGATGAAACCCCAGATTTGAAGACGTTCTATCCATCGTCAGTCCTTGTTACTGCACGAGACATCATCTTTTTATGGGTTTCAAGGATGGTCATGATGGGCGCAAAGTTTCTTGGTCGCGAACCGTTTGCGGATGTCTTCGTTACGGGAACCATCCTCGACAGCCAGGGCCAGCGAATGTCTAAGACGAAGATGAATGGGGTTGATCCATTAGACGTCTTCGATAAGTTTGGTGTTGACGCAACCCGACTAACACTGGCTCAAGTCGGCAGCACCGATACCCGCTGGAATGAA
>DASYRR010000223.1:0-19438 GCA_036004125.1 Pyrinomonadaceae bacterium
AGTTCTTGTTAACGTTCCGCTTTTCGTACCTCGACAAGCTAATAAAGCATTTCGGACAAGCCGTATCGAGATGACGCCCCAATCGAGTTTCATGGTGGTCGCACCACTCGACGTCAAGCGCACGGACGAGTTAAGAAGCGTACTCGCTACGATGAACCGTGCGCCTGGGCTAGCGGATCCCAACAACGAAATCATTCCTTTCGGTCGGCTGGAGACACTGCACTTCGCCCGTCTCGTTGTACTCGAGGACCAGACGCTCGATGACATTACTGCCGCATATGGCTTGGCACGACAAAGCTATCCAACCTATCTGGCGTTTCTGGGTGATTTTGATGGCGATCCTGATGTCTTTCGTCGAGAACTCCTGGGCCTGGCTGGCAAGGGCTTGCAGCAGATCTTCTCCTTTTGTCTTGATTTCAACGCCGGTTGTGATCTCGCAAGCTGGATGAAACGACATGAGCATCCGCCCTCAACGATGTATGTGAACTGGGTCGGACGCAGCATGCAGCAAATAAGAGAAGAGAACGCATTGCGTCGGATGTTGCAGAGTCATGTACAGCACCAATTCGAGTTTCAAAAGCGGTCGCCTCAGGAGATTCATCGTGCTTTAAAAGAATTTGTCAGACAAGAAGTGAACAGTGGGCAGCTTAAACTGACTCCACTCAAAAAGGCGCCGTTGACTTGGCGAATCAGGAAGCTCTTGCATTTATGCGCAGTCCCACTGGTGCTCATTGTCTTAAGTCCATTGCTTCTTTTTTATCTCCCGTTCTTCCTGATCCAGTTGCGACGACGTGAGAAACGCGATGCCGAGATCGTTCCGCGCCCGGCCGCCGATCATGTGATCCGGTTAGCAAGTCTGGAGGACCATGATGTCACGAATCAATTTACTGCCATGGGCAGTTTGAAGCCCGGATTGTTCCGCCGTTGGACGCTGGTGTTTCTTCTATGGCTTGTCGAGTACACGACGCGACACATCTACACGCGCGGACGTCTCGCTCGCGTTTCCTCGATCCATTTTGCGCGGTGGGTTTTTATCGACAACAAGAAGCGGTTGGTGTTCTGCAGTAATTACGACGGCAGTCTCGAAAGTTACATGGATGACTTCATTAACAAAGTCGCCTTTGGATTGAATATTGTCTTCAGCAATGGAATTGGTTACCCACGAACAAATTGGCTGGCGTTTCAGGGGGCCAAGGACGAGCAGAAGTTTAAGTATTTCATTCGTCGACACGAACTACCGACTGAAGTTTGGTACAACGGCCACTCTGGTCTCACCAACTTTGATCTACTGAGAAACGCGCGCATCCGTCGTGGACTCGAACAAGATTCGATGACGAACCGAGACGCCTGCGAATGGCTCGAACTGCTGTGAAGTAAAGTTATGAATGAACTGGATTTTGATGACGTTCAAGGTCTCGTACGTTTTGGTTTTGGCGGTCTACACCGAGCGTGCTTCTACCTGGTACACGTAAAGGATGCGGTGGCTGCACGTTCGTGGTTGCTGTCCGCAAACGTAACAACTGCGCGCACACTAACATCCCCACCATCAACTGCTCTGCAGATTGCTTTCACGTTCGAGGGTTTGAAGGCGCTCGGTGTTCCGAGCGAATCCATTGAAGGCTTTGCGCCAGAGTTTCGTTCGGGCATGACCGGGGATGATAGCCGATCGCGACGTCTAGGCGATGTGGGAGCAAACGACCCGGGGCACTGGCGTTGGGGTACTTGCGATCGTACGCCGCATTTGACGATTATGATGTATGCCCAGGAAGGCTTCATGCAGGAGTGCGAAGCGGAGATGAAGGGTCCGTCCTGGGACGACGCTTTCGAAATGCTGGAACGTCTACCAACTAGTCACCTCGGTGAAGTTGAGCCGTTTGGTTTTGTCGATGGCATCAGTCAGCCGCGTATCGATTGGGAAGGGAAGCGCCGCGCCGTTGGCGACCAACTGAGATTTAGCAACGTGGTGGCGTTAGGAGAGTTTCTACTTGGTTACCCGAATGAGTACGGGAAATACACGGATCGGCCGCTGATAGCACCGACGAGCCATGGCGCCAACGAACTACTCTCCGCGCAGGACCACCCAGATAGAAAAGATCTGGGTCGTAATGGCACCTACCTCGTCGTGCGACAATTAGAGCAGGACGTTCGCGGCTTCTGGCAGTTTGTTGACAAGGCTGCAGGATCAAAACCAGAAGAACGTAAGAGGCTGGCAGAAGCGATGGTTGGCCGCGCAATGAACGGCTCCCCGTTGGTAGCATTGCGTAATACTCCGATCGACGGCGTCGGCGAGGACGAAAAAGATCGCGCCTATAATCAGTTTACTTACGACGCTGATCCGGTCGGCGCGCGCTGTCCACTAGGATCTCACATTCGTCGTGCCAATCCTCGCAATGCCGACTTTCCAAACCCGGTAAAGGGACTCATATCTCACCTGGTTCAAACGCTTGGTTTTGGCCGCAAAGGCATCCGCGACGATTTGATCTCGCCGACTCGTTTCCACAGGTTGCTTCGACGGGGCCGGGAGTATGGTGCAGGCCTGTCACCACAGGATGCTCTTCAACCTAAGCCACCTGATGAGTCTGAGCGTGGATTGCATTTCATCTGTCTCAACAGCAACATCGCTCGTCAGTTTGAATTTGTGCAGGGCGCCTGGCTGATGAGTACGAAATTCAATGGACTAAGTGATGAGAGTGATCCGTTGATGGGAAATCGCGAGGCGGTTCAAGGCTGTCCGTATCCCAACACATTCTCGCTCCAGCGTGAGAAGAGTTTGCCAGAACGCCGTAACGACCTGCCGCAGTTTGTAACCGTGCGGGGTGGTGCCTATTTCTTTCTGCCGAGCCTGAGAGCACTGCGATATTTTGCCACGGTTGGTTCGTGAGTTTGGTCTCTTAGTTCACAGTCTACGCTGTTCAGGAATTCAAAAACCCAACGGCAAGAAAATAGAGTCCGAGATCATAGAGCCCAAGTGTGTCCAGACTGTTTGCGGGGGTGTCCAAAACATTACTGCTAAGTCCAATAGATAAGTCAGACATTAACCACAAAGAACTTCCCAAGAAGATTGGAACCTGTGAGGTAGAGGCAATAATGTTCGAAATGATCAGTATTCCGAAATAGGAGACCTCTAGAACGCGTTCGATTCCTTTTAGGTTGGGAAAGACCCATCGCAGAATGAAAATGGCAATCACAACGTTAGTCAGGGACAGCGGCAATAGAATATGACCGTCAAACGGTTTTCGATAACTGGCAATGCACAAACAAATCAGCGCTGCCGCAAACGACACAGCTCCAAGTTGAAAGGCATGCGGAGCTTTATCTTCCGGAAGATCCAGGAGGATGTCTCCGATGGCACATAACAAGAAGGCCAGCGAAACCAAGGGCTGGTCCAGATACCAGGACAGCCCCGCCAGGAATAATGCCGGCGCTGCCTTTAGCAATGCTCGAATCAAGACCGGTAATGACTTTGAAACCGAGGTCTTGGTGAGTTGAGTGAAGACACCAAGCGCGACTAGCGCAAAGAACAGTAGACTCCAGCCGGCAAAATCTCTGATTAGAAAATTGAATGTCATAGTAGTAGAGGTAAGGTCAACGGCTCGTTAGAACCGGTAGAGCTTGTTTAGGGTTGACGACTGCGAGGCCGTCGCGTGAAATAATTCCGCCCTCGAGATTGCGCGGAACAATATTGCCGTTCGTGGGCAATGTCAAGCAAACGCTCAAATACGATGGTGAAATCCAAACTCTAAGCCATCACCTCCTTGAAAACTCTCACGAACACGTTCATCTGCGAGCTGGTGCCAATAGTAACGCGCAAAAAAGTTGGCAGTGCGGGGAAGATGCGGCCGACTTCAACCCTGCGATTGCGCAAAGCGTCAATGATTGGTCTTACTTCACGGCGAAGATCGATCATCATGAAATTTGCGTGCGATGGAATGTAGTTGTAACTGAGACTGTCGAGCTCTCCACACACGACCTTTTTGACTTCGCTGTTTAGTTTACGGCCGCGAGGAACGTGGTCGGGATCTTTCAGACTCGCGACCGCCGCAACGAGTGCCATGATGTTTACGCTATCAAATATTTGATGCACACCCATTGTCCTTATGTTTTCTCTTTGCGTTACACAGTAACCGCAGCGCAAGCCAGCCATGCCATAGATCTTTGAAAACGTGCGCGCAACAATCAAATTTGGATTGTCTTTGACGAGTGGAATCACACTCTCGTAGTCGCTGCTCTCAACGTAGTGGTGATAGGCCTCATCGACCAATACGATCGTCTGACGCGGTACCTTCGAGAGAAATTCTGCGATTTCGTTCTTCGGCGTGATGCTGGCAGTTGGATTGTTGGGGTTGCAGAGATAGACGAGACCGGCGCCAGTGGCAGCGGCGAGCGTTTTAGCTAAGTCGTGATGGTAATTAGGTGTCAGGTTGATCTTTACAACTTCAGCGCTGGCAGTTGCAGCATGACGAGCGATGGCTTCGAATGTAGGATTGGCGATGACTAACTTTTTATCTCGACTGGTAAACGCAGCCGCGCAAAGTTTCAAAATTTCTCCGGAGCCGTCGCCGAGAAGTATGTTGTTTACCGGAACGTTGTGCAGTTTTGCCAACTCGTCAGATAGGATGTCAGCGTATTCGTCGGGATATCGCCATGCGAGACTGAAGCCGTCCGACATTGCTTTCAAAGCAGCGGCTGACGGCCCATATGGGTTTTCATTTGAGCTTAGCCGCACAACATCTGTTGCAGAAGATCTCGAGATTACAGTGGGTAGTAACGTGCTCCCTGCTCCTTTTAACTCAGCTAGTGGTCTCAGAGCGGCACAAGCTGCGCTGGCAGCAAAAATTTTGGAAAAACCGCGGCGAGAAAGAACTCTTGGGTTTGTCATCGTTTGCCTACCTCATGTAATAACGTTTCAGCACCTCAAATCCAACAAGCAACACACCCGCGTGCGTTTATTGTTGCGTCGATCCCTTCGCGGCATCTGTTGAATACGCGTCATACGCCGCTCGCGCCAACTCAGCAATCAACTTTTCCTGCGCTGCGTCAGGCAATTTCGATTCACTCACTAAAACCGCAATTGCAAGATGACCTCGTCCGGAAGGAAGAGTGATGATTCCGACGTCGTTCGTTGCTTTCGCCACTCGTGTTACTGCATCTTTCTCGCCCGCACCGGTCTTGTCGGCGACGAGTGTGCCGGTTGGCAAGTTCCCCCGCAGCCGACGCATACCGGTAGTTGCTCTCTGCATGAATCCGATGAGCAGGCTCTGTTGAGAAGACTGCAGGATCTTTTCCTGGTGCAGTTGCGCGAGGAGGTTCGCAAGATCCTCGGCCGACCCAATGTTTGGATTCTGGCGGCTCTTCACGTATTCGGCGCCGGTTGAATGGATGTCAAGATTTTGAAAACCCAGTAAACGCATTCGCTCAGTGACTTTTTGTGGACCACCGACAAGTTGAAGCAGTTTGTCACTGGAAGTGTTGTCGCTACGTGAGATCGAAAAACCAAGAAGCTCTGCGATTGTATAATCAACAGGCTTTTGCCAGAGCGCTTCATTGCCGGGAGTACCTGGCACAATATCCGCAGGTGTCCCATGAATTTTCTGGTCCAGCTGCAGACGGCTTTCTTCTACGTCCTTCAGAACAACAATCGCCAGTGGGAGTTTGAATACGCTGTAGAGCGGCAATTGCGTTTGGCTATTGATGGAGATCGTCTTTCCGCTTTCGATATGAACAACGGAGAGACCAACAGTTCCCTGTGCTCGATCACAAATGGTTTTTAGACGCTTCTCAAGTTCTTGTTCGACGTTACCTGGCTGGTTTTGTGCACCGGTTGCTACTGGCGAAGGGGACGCATTTCCTTTTTTTGTTTCAGCAGTGGTTGAAGATCTTGTACAAGTTAGACCTAACGTAGAGAACAGTAGCAGAATAGGTAGCGAATTAAGGCGCATAGTTAACATCTTAACTTCTTGTGGTTTGATTATCCCCCTCAGTTTTTTTGAGGTGTGGTTAAGGCATCGCAGCGAACCGAACTTGAATCTCATGACCGTGCGCCTCAATGCAACCTAGGCAGTCTGGATGGCGCGAGTAAGTGGGGGAAATGGCGTAATTAGTGACTCCAACACCCATCTTCAATTATTATCGATGCGGCTTGGACATCCAAGCGCCCTAAACCCGAATCTCACAAGTGCGCACCTCAGATTTGGCGCCAAGCAAACGAGCTTCCGTCCCCGCCCCAAGACGAGCCTGACATCAGACTCTAACGAACTCTGATCGTAACAAGGTCAATGAAAATCATTTTTGTAATCGTTCTTCTGTCATTTGCAACGGTGGCAGCCGCGCAATCGCCTCCGGTCTTATTTGCCAGGGTCGAAAAAGCTATCGCACAAAAGGAACCAGCGTGGACAATGATGGACCAATTTAAAGGGCAAGGTCCGCGCAATGCTGCTGCAATTTACCGATGGCGGTTAGATCAATGCGAATTATTGGCTTGGATCGTTGTAGAGCCGTCGATTGAGGCAACGATCATTTATTTCCAAAATGACGGATTTAGGCCAACAAGGATCCCATCTCAAAAACTTAATTTTGGCGATGAATCTTATATGCGACAAACGGATCGTCACACTTCCATTGTAATCAGGAAAGGCCTTGTACTGGTCCGTTTAGGTTGTGATTGCGCTGGCCCTGTAGCGCTCAGTCGTTTTGCTGGGCACATCAGTAACGTACTTGAGGAATTGAACACATCGAAGACGAAGCAGGAAGAAGCTCTGAGCCGAGTTGAAGAAGGTGAAACTGCGTTAAAGAACGGGCAATACAATGAGGCCATAGAGCAATTCAAGAAGGCTATTGAAATAGATCCTGAGTCTTCAAGTGCTTATCGCGGACTGGGTCTCGCTCACCTCAAAGCAGGCGACAAACAAAAGGCGAGCGAAGCCTTTAAAGAAGTCCTTCGCCTCAATCCAGCCTCGGCGCAAGCACATTACGATCTGGGCTCAACTCATTATGAAACTGGTGACTACACCTTGGCAGCTAGTTGTTTTGAAGAAGCCATAAACCTGAAGCCAGATT
Organism: Pyrinomonadaceae bacterium; assembly: GCA_036004125.1. Lineage (GTDB taxonomy): Bacteria > Acidobacteriota > Blastocatellia > Pyrinomonadales > Pyrinomonadaceae > PSRF01. Next base: position 7,057 of record DASYRR010000223.1, read on the forward strand.
TTAGAGAGGCATTGATTGCGTTAGGTTTGACCTATCAGCGTTCAGGGCTGCACGCAAAATCTGTTGAGGTAATACGGAAGGCTGTCTTGCAACTGCCTCAGAATACAGACGCGAACATGTTGCTTGGTTCAGCGCTGATTCTCGCGGGCAAGCCGGAAGAAGCGATCGAGGTTTTTCGAGACGTTGTGCGTCTTTCTCCTGAAAGCGCTTTTGCATATGCGAACTTGGCGCACACCTATCAACAGACGGGGAACTATCAGCAGGCTTTGGATGCGCTGCAACAAGCATTGCGATTTAGTCCAGACGATCCACTGACTCACAACTATTTGGGCGTGACTTTTCAAAGTCTCGCTCGTCAACAGGAAGCCGTAGCCGCTTTCCAGAAAGCCATAGCATTCAAGCCCGATTATGCTGAGGCCCATTACAATCTCGGCTTGCTTTATTTTGAACTTGGAAATCGCAACGAAGCCCAGGAGGAGTACAAGATTCTTACAGGCTTCAATTCTGAGTTGGCCGACGCTCTCTTGAAGAAGTTTGCGAAACTGAATCCATGATTACGGCGACTGACATATCTGCCCTGAATGAGTGGTTAAAATGGTGAAATTTAACGGACCATTTCGCTCAAGAAGCATATTGGCTTTTATCGTGCTTGTAAGTACTCCTGTCTTCGCAAACGCACAATACGGATCGACGGTGTTCGACCAAATCGAACGTGTAGTTGCTCAGAATGAGCGTGAATGGATTATTCAGAATAAGCACTCAGATGCGAACCGCCACTTCCGCCATGCAATATACGTATGGGAGCTCGACAAATGGGACGCGCGGGACCGAAAAGAGATTGGTGCATGGATAGAAGAGTGGCACACGTCTGAGGAAGCCGCCAGAGCCTTCTACAACTTCTCTCCTCCACCGCAGGGTCAGCCGATTCCCAGACTGCCGATCGGTGAAAGGTGTTACATGTTTAGCGCCAAATCGCTCTTGTTCAAAAAAGGAAATGTAGTGGTCAGGATAGGAGGAGCCGCGCCTACTAATGTGCTGATCCGCTTTGCGATGGATATTGCCTCTGTCGTTCCCGCCGAGCGCATGATGACTCGCAATGACCGGGAAGAGAACAAAAAAGAAGCTGCATTACACCTGAAGAAAGGAGACGCAAGATTAAAGGAAGGCCATTATGGACAGGCCATTGAAGAGTTTAAAAAAGCGATTGAGTTGGATCCAGATTCAGCCGATGCCCACCACTTGCTCGGCATCGCCTATTTGAAAACAGGCGCTAAGGTAAAAGCGCTTGAGGAGTTAAGAGAAGCTATACGGCTCCGACCGGATTGGCCTGAAGCTCATTACGACTTAGCTCGAGCGCATTATGAATTCGGTGACTTCAAGAATGCTGCGAGTTCTTTCGAAGAAGCCATTCGTCTTAGATCGGATTTCTTCGACGCTTTGATTGATTTGGGCGCAGCCTATCAACATTTAGGTCTCCATACCAAATCGGCTGAAGTTTGGCGCCGAGCTGTTTTGCTTCGACCCGATCACATCGATGCCAAGGTCGCACTCGGCAGCGCTCTCCTGCTTTCCGCACAGCCACAGGAAGCGATGGAAGTGCTGGAACAAGTGGTTCGTCTCAATCCAGCAAACGCGTTGGCTTATTCTATGCTTGGCGAATCTTATCGCTCACTGGGTAAATTTCAGGAAGCTCTGACTGCCTTGAATCAGGCTTTACGCCTTAGTCCGGAGGATTCGGTTGCGCTCAATTATTTAGGGATGCTTTTTGAAAGTTTGGATCGCCAGCAAGATGCTATGGCCGCCTACAAACACGCGATTGCAGCTAAATCAGACTACGCTGAAGCACATTACAATTTGGCCCTGCTCTTTTTGTTGCTTCATGATATGCACCAAGCTGATCGGGAGTACGATGTTCTAAGGTCGTTGAATTCTGACTTAGCTGAAGCTTTATCAAGGAAGCTCCGACGGGTGGCTCCTTAGAAAACCGAACTTGCCACGCACCCAGAGCGGCTCAAGATGCGTTTGTCAGGCATCGTTTTGTCCAGCACCGCCTCATTTCTTATTAGCCGCAGCCTCAAGTTCCGAGAGCATCTTTTGCAATTCTGATTTGTCCATATATCTGCCATTCGCCACGACGGCAGCTATCCTCTGCGTGTTGCGGATGTCTTCCAGCGGGTTGGCATCGAGTAACACCAAGTCTGCGAGTTTGCCCCGCTCGACCGTGCCGAGTTCTCTCTCTTTACCGAGGAATCGAGCCGGGTTGAGGGTGGCTGCCCGGAGCGCTTCCATCGGTGTCAGGCCGGCTTTAACGAGCCACTCGAGTTCATCGTGCAGGCTGAAGCCTGGCCACTCGAAAGGGTGCCCGGGCGTGCGTGAGCCAGCCAGTAATCTTACGTCAGCAGAATTCATCGCCTTCACCATCTCCTGGAATTTCTGTGTGACCGCTGGGCTGATCTCGCGGATCTGCTCAAACTCCTTCTCGAACACGCCCTGTGAAGAAGCCCAGTACTGTTTGAGCTCTGGCAACAGATACTTCATGCGCGGATCATTTGTGTGATCCTTTTCAAAATAGAGATGGACGTTGGCCCAATGCCCGAGCATCGGCGTGACAAAGGTGCCATTTTTCGCCAATAGGCTGAACAGCGCTGCCGCCCGCTTTGTGTCATACGTTTCGAGCAGGGTTTGCCATGGGACGCGAAAACCCTGCGGGCGCGCGGTCGGAGCGCGCAGAACGTCGGCGTATTTATTGATGATTTCCTCTGCGCGGTTCGAGCAACTAGGCAACATTGTCGGCACACGTTCGATACTCTGCTGGCCCGCGTTAGAGACTTCGGCGGCATTCATGGACATTGGCACGCTTCCGGGCAAACGGGATGCTTTGCTTCTTTGCTTCATCCACAACCGCGAAGTACGCTTCGCGAGGGAGCATGTCAATCACAGCGACGAAGTCCGCGCCGCTCTGCTTCAGAGCGACGACGCCCTGTCTCGCCGCGGCCTCATTAGCGACAGGAGTGTGGTTTCGGCTTCCCGGAAACGGGCCGTCGAGCGGCCGGCCTGTCGCGACGATTCGAGGCGCCACAAGTCGCCCTTCAGCCGCACTCTTGCGGATGTCATGCAGTGCCGCAATCGAGCGTGCGGTGCCCATATCACGGACGCCGGTGACGCCGTTGACGACGTAAAACGGGAAGACCGTGGCGGTCGCGAGCACGTGCATGTCCCAGAGGCCCGGGATCAGGTACTTGCCCGAAGCGTCGATCACTTGCGCCCCTTTCGGTATGCGAACCTTACCGCCGACTCCGGTGATGCGGTCGCCCGTGACAACTACGGTCTGATTCGGCTTGAGGGCGCGCCCGGAATCTCTCGCCGCAACGTCTATGATGGTGACGTGTGTAAACGCAAGAGCCTTCGGTCGAGAACTCTCCTTTTGTTGAGTAAACACTAAAGGTGAAGAGAGCAACAGGAGCAGTATCAGTGTAGGAAGCTCTTTTCTCATAAGTGACCTCATAAAGATTCCGAAGCCTCAAGCATCGGCAGAACTCGTTAACTAGGACTAGACCCAAAGGCTTTCAATTTGAGCGGCAGGCTTTCGGGCTCGCTCGTACTTATTCTGAAGCGATTGATTCAACAGACGCAACAGATTATCGACACTTGCCTTCGTTTGGTTATAGGCAGTTTTGACCTCAACCCCAAATGCTTTCCAGTTTCTCTCAACTCACTGCTGATTTTGAACCATGATTGGACCCATCCGCTCTCACAGTCACTTTCCATTTATTCCTGCCACAAAGTTGCCACAACGCAAACAGGCAAGTTGAGCCTGCGGGAGCCGATGGTACTCGTGGGAGACTACGCGGGACAGTAGGAAATCGCCCGAATTAAAACGCAAAGCCCGTCCGACTAATTCGAGCGGGCTTTTTCTATTCTGCAGATCCGGCAATGCAGAATGCGTCTCAATCCGGAATCACCATTCTTGTACCAGTCTCAGTGCCGCAAAGATTTTGGCCTACCGTTCCGTCAGGTAACAAAACTTGAATTGTAGCTTCGGCCGTATACGAATTGTTGCCGTCCAGCACAACGCTCCATTTTGCCACGTTCGTGCTCGCGAAGGTGCCGGTCGGAGTGAACCTGAAAAAACGAAGGACATAAACAAAGTTGGCTTGATCCGAGTGCTGCCAGACGCCAAAGCCGGTCGTTCTCTGTGAGGGCGGCAGGGAATTACTAATTTCCTGGGCGGTACCGCCGGCATTAATCGAAAGGAATTTGGAAAAGTTGTTCAATGTTGTGCCGGAACAATTCGTTATCTGGGTCTGCACTATCCACGTACCGATGAACGAGTGTGGATTTTGAACTGGGTCCTGCCGGATTATTTCGGCTGTATGTTCAGTTTTGAGTTCCTCCCCACGCGCAGGAAAATATATCAACCCGCAGACGAACGTTATGGCGAAGAGAACCAGAGTTCTTGCTGACAGATGTGCGTACATATAGTTGTCTCCTTTGCGAATTTTTCTATGCAACCTCTAATGCATCTCAGTTGATTGTGAGGAATAAATAACGACTCGAACGGTCATGATTCGTCCTCAATTGTCTGGGGGCTGTCGTTGACCTGGTTCAAGGATGAAGCTGCCGTTCGCGGTATCTCAAGCGGTACAAGCGTCTCCGCTTCATCGGCAACGTCCGGAACGACTTTTCTAACGATCCAGACTTCATGTGTTTCAATGGTGGTCACGGTCCTTCGCTTTTTGTCGCTCATGTCGCTTTCCCCGCTCACGTTGGGATCGAGTTATTGCCACAGGCACGGACGAGCATTAGACTTGGCACGTTTCGCTGGACATTTCTTACTGCGACCGATCAGCTTCTCCTCGTGGCCCGGACAGTAGTTGAGGCGCAGTAAAAAGTCCTAAGAGATATCTCCGAGAAATCTCTGAAAATTCTCCAAGGCGTTATGTCCACACGCTCTCAACATTTATATGAGTTTGGCCCGTACCGGCTGGACACTGCGGAGCAACTGCTCTTGCGCAACGGAGAGCCGGTGCCGCTGACACCTAAGGCATTCGAGACCTTGGTGGCTTTGGTCGAACGCAGCGGGCATCTGGTCGAGAAGGATGAGTTGATGAAGGTCGTGTGGTCGGACGCGTTCGTCGAAGAGTCGAATCTGACCAACAACGTGTATGCGCTAAGGAAGATGCTCGGCGAGGGCGAGAACGGCCGGAGCTATATTGAAACTGTGCCGAAGCGTGGTTATCGGTTCACGGCTTCTGTTAAAGAGTTATCAACCGAAGCATTGGTGGTTGAAAAACGGACCCTCACGCGCATCGTGACTGAAGAAAGTAAAGCGGACGATTCGCCGCGACAAGCCATGGTCGGCGCAGGTGAAGCGCTGGCTGTCGCACACGTTCCAGCTCATGCGGAGCGGAGGTCACAGTGGCCCTGGCTGCTCATCGCGTTGTTGGCTGTTCCGTTGGGCATAGCCTCTTTCTTTATCTATCGTTTATTCACCGTGCCTCCGAGGCAAATCCAATCGATCGCTGTCTTACCGTTCAAAAACGAAAGCGGAAACCCTGACGTCGAGTATCTATCGGATGGTGTAACAGAATCGCTTATTAACAGTCTGTCGCAGCTCTCCAATTTGTCGGTCAAAGCACGCAGTACCGTCTTCCGCTACAAAGACAAAGAGGTCGAGCCGCAAGCTGTTGCGGTGGAGCTATCGGTGCAAGCGATCCTGACCGGCCGAGTGGTGCAGCGCGACGACGATTTGACTTTGTACTTATCGTTGGTCGATGGGCGCAACGGGAATCAACTCTGGGGGCAGCGGTACGATCGCAAGCTTGCAGACTTGGTCGCACTGCAAAATGAGATCGGAAATGACGTTTCCCGTAAGTTGCGAGTGCAATTGTCAGTCGAAGAAGAGCAAAAACTGAAAAAAGAGTTCACGTCGAATGCTGAGGCCTACCAGCTTTACCTGCGGGGCCGATACTACGCGCTCAAACGGACATTTCCAGAAACCGACAAAGCCATTTTATGTTTTCAGCAGGCAATTGCGATTGATCCCTCGTACGCGCTCGCCTACGTCGGGCTCGCCGACGCTCACGTTTCAGCGCTCGCCGCTGGCCTGCCGTCAAATGAAGTCTTTCCGCAAGCGCGTGCCGCTGCACAAAAGGCGATTGAACTTGACGACACGCTCGCGGCCGCCCACGCCCAACTCGGCTTCATCACTTTCTGGTACGATTGGGATTGGAGCGCATCCGAAAATAAGTTTAAGCGGGCCGTGGAACTCGACCCTGACGACGCGGACACTCACGTGTTATACGCGCACCTACTCTCGAACACCGGGAGGCACGCGGAGGCGCTCGCCGAAGCTAAACGCGCCAGAGAGCTCGACCCGCTCAATCTACGGATCAATGCGCTGGAAGCGCAGTTTCTGATTCACGCGGGGCGAACTGATGAGGCGCTTGCGAGATTGCAGCAGACCTTAGACATGGACTCGAATTATTTCCTCGCCCACCTATACGCTTCGAGCGCCTACATCGAGAAAGGTATGTACTCCGAAGTAATCAATGAAGCGCGAAGGGCGACAGAAATTTCTGGAGCTAGAAGCACTCACTCGGAGGCGTTTCTTGGTTACGCGCTGGCGAAGTCCGGCAAAGAAGCTGAGGCGCGCTCTGTCCTGGGAGGTTTATTGAAGTCCTCAGCCGAGCGTTACGTTTCGCCTTACCACATCGCGTTCGTTTACAACGGATTAGGAAGGCACGACGAGGCGTTGGCCTGGCTGGAGCGAGCCTATGCGCAGCGCAATACGGGGATGGTTTTCCTGAAGGTCGAGCCGAGGTGGAATAATCTACGCTCAAACCCGCGCTTTCAAGACCTCTTGCGCCGCGTCGGACTGTCGGAGTGAGACAAGTCGGGCAGAATTGTTTGGTCAGGCTGAATGCGAATGTTCATCCTGAGGCTCGCGGAACTTCGCTACAAGTTAATTGGTAATTTGAAACGCAGACCATTTACGATGAAGTAAGTAAGGCCGTCTAAGTTTGTTCAAGACATTTCGATATTTTGCTGAGTCGAATGAAAGTCCTACGTCGCTCTTTCGCTCCTTGAGTACGCCTTGATGAAGGCATCGCGGAAATTATCGAACGTAGCAGAGCGCTGACATCTTCCGATGATCTGAATACCGCAGCGACCTCGGGTTCCAATACAACTGCCACTGTGTCTGCCGACATCTTTGCCGCAAATCGATTTGGTTTCGACTTGCTGTAGTCGAATCGATACTCTGGACTCATTGTGTCTTGCTTTGCCGGTTTTTTCTTACGAACCAACGTTTTCTTCATAATCCTTGCGCTCCAGGCGTGTTGCTTTTCGTGCGCTGAAAATTCGCACTCAGCCTAAGGATGCCTCGAGATAATTAGATCCGTGGATCTGGATCGCAGACTAACCGCTATCGCCGCCAATGCAACGCCCACCCGCTGCCGGAACACGATGGGCATGGTTCGTCCACGCTTCCCTTATCCAAGCCGTTCCCAACACAGCGCGCACATTTAGTGGCGGGTTGCAGAACGGCGACACTGCCTTGCCCATTACACGTTGGGCAGTAGCTAGAGCCTTTACTCAGACCCACTCCGGTGCCCCTGCAGCGGGCACACTCCTCGGGAGCATAATGACCCATCGGGTTGTCAACCATATTTACCTCAAGTTCTTGTAGAGGAAGACGACACCCAGGACCAGTAGAAATGCACCTAGCGCCGCAAGCGCTGTATGAAGATCGGCTTCGGGGCCTTGAACGAAGAGCTTACTTTTGCTCAAGTTAGAGTATATGAGATAGATTCCGAATAAAATCGGAAGTCCTACTCCAGCAGCACGTCCACCCATTCTTTGACCTCCTGTTCTACCTTCGATCTATGTTTAACTTTCGCTTCTCGGTTTTGATTCAAACCTATGGGGATAACCGGCGAGCAAGGATGATTGAGGGTTGGAGCGGCCGTAATTGCGAGTCTGGTTCATGCGTTTGTTAGATTGCCTTGGTTCGATAATGCGACCTTTCTTCGACTTCGTCGGAGATGCCGTGGACGCTATAGAACCGCCCGCTTCCACCCGTCTCTCCAGACTCCTCATTTCCGAACCCTTCGCTTATGGGTCACCTCTCTTCGAGGCGCTGCCTGGTCGCGGTAGCATTTAGGGCCACATTTAACTGCTTGGGATCAAAGTCTTGGTAATCTAAGACTCGACACCGGGAATTGCTGAAGTGTAGCTCCCGCAGCAAGTAGTACTGCCTGCCGGGATCGAGTTGCTCGGACACAATTTTCGGCCCTGACAGGTAACTCGGTATCGGAGGCTCGTTATATTCACGATCAACAATATGAAAGCCATACGGCGGTCTTCCAAAGCCACTATTACATTCGGGGTTCGAAGAGTATCTGACATCTGGTGATTCCTCATTCGACGTAGCTAAAATATTCAGGCTCCGCGCCTGAACAGTCCTCTCGACGGTGAACGGCACGTGTACGAAAACTGTGACGCCGCCGTGCGGTGCGTCTACCTTTTTTACGTAAAGCTCTCCGAGATGAATGGCCGGGGCATCACGGATGGCGGTTTGGATCGCAAGGGTGAGGTCACGCTTGCGGGCGAGATCGTTATATTGCATCCACAGAAAGTGCAGAACGATGATGGCCACGAGCGGCGCGACATTTAATAGGAAGGCCGTGCCTAGGCGAGAGTTAAAGGTCCGGCGTGCAAAGAGGGCCAGGAGGCCAGCTATTAACAGATAACCGCAGAGCATCAGTAACAGCACTGTAAGTGGCTTGTTATCCGTGCAGCCCAGGCTCATGAAACACCTGACAAGCTGAGCCTCGAGGTAGGCCAGGGCAACCAGGGAGATGAGGACGGCTGCTACAGCAGAAAATATAAACCCGATCAAATAGCCGGACATTGTATTTCTCAGATGTCGAACCAACAGCACCCTACGATAACGAAGCAACCTTCGCCCATACCAGCTTACCATCAACTAAACGCGCCAGCTTGACACAAGTCCACAAATTGGCCGCAAAAGAAATACGGCCGCCAGTGTTGCCCGCCGTTTTTGATGTAGTTGGTCGGGGCGAGAGGATTCGAACCTCCGACCTCACGATCCCGAACGAAGCGTGGTATGAAAAGTTAACTAATTGATTTTGAATCGAGTTGCCGCCACGAGCAAAATCAAGGGTTTTTGCAATCTACTTACATTCGCCCCCATTCACGTACAGTCAATTTCTATTTATTCCTGCCACAAATTTACCCCAACGGAATGGTCAGTTCAGTGTTTGATACCAGACTATTGGGCAGCTGAGAATTCGAGTAGTCCACGGCGGCGGCCGATGCTGTCTTCCCGGTGGTGTTCGATTATTGTGCGGCGCTTTGCGGTACACCGAGAAAAAGCGCAAAGATGCATGACAGCGTCAGATTTACGATGCGCATCGAGTCAGCGCTTCTCTGTTGGGCCTTTTTGGATTCCAGTCGGTAAACGCTAAGGTTCTCGTTATTCTCATGAGCGGTCAGCGACCCGCTTACTTTATGCTCGTCACTGTGACCTGCATAGCTCCAACCTATCTCGAGCCGAGGATAAATTACTTGCGGCAGTCAACGACACCCCAGACGTATCCTGAAGACATTCCCCAGTTCAGCGCCAATGAATAGGTGTAGCCAAGTCGCTGTTCATCCTGGGCGGTGATGAATAAGATGGCGGCGGTTTCACCGTTGCAGAATAGATTCTGTGTGCCGCCGCTGTACCTTTGAAAGGCTTCCACTTCTTTAGTGCCGATGTATTTCCATCCCGCCCGTGTGAGTTCTGTTTCGTAGTATGACTTGATCTTATCGGGCGGCAGATCGATCTTGTAAAAGCCGACCTTTCCTCGTCTGGTTTTGTAAATGCGATTAAGTTCCGTCGGTACTGAGCCGGGCAAGATATGAATGCTTTCAAACTGATCCTCAAGTGTCGCCTGTTTCATTTCGCCATTTGGTTCGCCAGACAAGTCGCCTAATTCAGGGATAACTCTGATGCCGTAGTAATCCTGAAAACATTTTGTAAGCCAGGTAATCTTTGGGTCGAGTTCAATCTCGTCGAGTCCGGTCCAGTGCTGAAGTCGCGGCACGACGACGTAGTTCAGGCCTTTTGATTTGGCACTCTGAATCAGGTGTTCTCTGTTGTTCCACTCACGCGCATAGGAAGCAAGAATCGGGCGAAGCTGCAACATCTGCCAACTCCTGATGACAGCAAACAATCCGAATACGACGAGGGTTAAGATCGGTAAGGCAGTTGCCAGAGTGCGTAGATGCGGCGCGAATAAGTGATAGGAGCGACCGCACAGTCGACCTGCAAGGTAAGCCCAACATATGACAAGACAGACCAGGACGTAAGCGGGAATGATGAATGTGCGGTTTGCTAGCGTAAGCGAAGTGCCCCAGGCCATCGGTACCCAACAAGCGATGAGCAAAACGAAAGTTACTGGAGGTAGCCAAACTAAAGCCCAGACGAGATGCCGGCTTTCTCGAACAGATCTTTCGTGTCGTTGAAATATCCTTAGACCGAAGACAAACCCGCACAGAATTAGGCCGACCCAAACAGGCGCTCGCGCAGGTGAGAAAACAACCACGTAAAAGAACTCGCGTAAGCCACGCAAAGAAATGCGTAACAAGCCTGGAACACTAGGAGAAGGAGGAAACGGAGCCCGTCGAAAGTTATTGCCTGGTGCGAGGAACACGAGTAATCCACCCGCGAGCGATCCAGCGAGCCCCGCGACCAACAGAAGCAGAGAGCTTCTCTTATTAGGCGCGGCGTAGTGGTTTGAAATCAGCCAGATCCCCACAGCAAATACAAGCGCGGCTGTTTGCAGCGCTGAGTACGTTTCCGCAAATCCAGCAGCAATGAATGTGAGGAGGGCCGCAGCCAACAGCCAGCGTTTGTTGTGCGTCGATGCAACGCTTCGACGTGCGATCAGTGCAATGTAAGCCGTTCCCAAAATGAGTGATGGGACACCCGATCTCACTTGTGCCCAATAGAGCGATTGGCCAATAGAAGGGATCACCTCTAAAACGGTGAACAGGACCATCGCCGCCCCAACGCAACTGAGAAGAACTCGCACTTCCCGTTCATCGTCTCTGGCAATTTGGTACACCGCGAACGCCAGAGTCACAAACCAGATGATTACTACCAAACCGGTCTCGTAGGGATTAGCACGGGGTCCGACATATGCAAACAACGTATCAAGAAGATTTGCAGCATAACGACCGGTCCAATTCATGTGCCAGTAGAGTGCTCCTCGAAGGATCCCCTGCGAATGCGCAACTGCCGCGGAGCAGAAGTCATCCGCCACCAATCGACTGTACGAACCCAAGTAGATGTGCGTGACGAGTGGGATGGAGAACAGCGCCAAGAGAAGCAGAAGGAAAATCCGACGCCACATTCGCGGTAAATTGAGCCGGTAGTTCTGACTGGGTTAGAGAAAAAACGGCAGGTGTTGCTACCGGCCGTGAATCATTGAAATTACTGTGAGCCGAGCAAGACTCCACCTGCGATCCGCTGACTAAGGATGCGGTTACGAGCACGGCATCACGTTAGGCTCACACGAACAACAAAACATTTGTACAGGTTGCAATTATCAACGAGTCTAACTGGTACCGGTTATTCAGTCTAGTCAAACATGTTGTACAGGTAGTCATCTCAACGCGTCATACTTAGGCGTATTTCTGACACGTGGTGTTGTTAGTTTGTTTTTCTGAATTCTATTGTGAATCCTCTGACCGCGCTATCGTTCAAGCGGCGACCCCTATGGCAACGCTCGAATCAGTGAGAATGAAGTTGGGCGCCTTCTGTACGATCTGTGGCGTTCCAGCCGATGCAGGCACCCGCGTGTCGGCTACAAAAATCACAAAAAGGAACGCGCGAGACCGTCATTCGAAACGCCGCCGCCTGGACAAGTATTGAGCCCGCACACGGTGCGTATCAAGAAGGCAAATAAAACAAAACGGTTGCCGATGAAGGCAACCGTAAGTAATTGATTTAACTGGTCGGGGCGAGAGGATTCGAACCTCCGACCTCACGGTCCCGAACCGTGCGCTCTACCAGGCTGAGCCACGCCCCGACATGTTTCGAAACATCTCAATCACGCGTTTCCTGAACCGGATGCGCTGCTGTTCCGAAGCACGTGGATAATAGGGAAGTGCCCCTGACCTGTCAAATAAGGTTCTTCGCTGTGTCACAAACCGAACTGCGTTCTGGTCTACCCTAAGCACAGGGATTCTTGGACGGCTCTTGTCGCCTAAAGGCGACAACTTCGTCCAGCGTTTTCCCTATCCATAATCGGTAAGTTTGATGACGAACCCGAAGAATCTCAGTCGAAAATGACCATAAATCCTGCTCAGT
>DASYRR010000224.1:0-19160 GCA_036004125.1 Pyrinomonadaceae bacterium
TTCATAATGAGACCGGTCGGATGTCGCAATACGTTCGATTCTCTGAAGATCTCTAACCCACAGTGACCCTGGAACGACCTTTTATGGAGGAGGCAGAAGTTATGAAAAGGGATAGCGTGTTGTCGGATCAACATTATCTAATGGGCTCGTACGGGATCAGCCTCACTAAAAGTCATTCCTCACTTACAATCCTTTTCCTCACTCTCAGCATCCTTCTCGTTCTGTCCTCCAGCACAATGGCTCAGACCACTACTTCGACCCTCGAGGGTACGGTCACGGATCCGAGCGGCGCGGTGGTGGCCGGTGCAGAAGTTAAACTGAGTGGGACGGCATTAACGTCCGAGCGCACCACCACGACCGACGCCGAAGGGCTCTACCGTTTCACGGCATTACCCGCCGGGACTTACACGCTGACCGTATCAGCGAGGGGCTTCGCCACCAGTAGCGCAAACATCGAATTAACGCTCAATCGAGTCGTGACCTTCGAGGTCAGGTTGCTAATAGGAAACCCCTCAGAAGTAGTCACTGTGTCCTCAGCTGTCATGCCCCTGCTCGAACAGAACTCAGCTGCCACGGGCGCGACAATCACACCGAGACAGATCACAGATTTTCCAGTTAACGGGCGAAACTATCTCGACCTGCTGCAGCTTGTGCCCGGCGTAGCTATCAACAGGCAAGTAAGCTCCACGAGCGACAACGCGAATCCTGTGCTGGGTGAGCGCAGCGGCAATAACAACTTTTATATCGATGGGCAGCCTAACAAAGATACCGTCAATGGTGGGCCAGCCGCTCAGTTCAACCAGGAGACGATTGCCGAGTTTCAAGTGCTAACGGCCGGCTATAAGGCCGAGTTCGGCCAGGCGTCAGGGGCGACGGTCAATGTGATCACCAAGAGTGGTGGCAACGAATTTCACGGTGTCGGATCGCTGTTTCACCGCAACGAGGTTTTCGATTCGGTAAACTCGCTCGACCCAGCGGTGAAGGATCCCTTTCATTTACGTAGATTCGACTACAGCCTAGCTTTAGGCGGCCCGATATGGAAAGACAGAATTCTTTTTTTTGGCTCGTCGGAACGGATCACAGAGGACCGGGCAATTGATTTTAGGTTCCCGGTTCTAGGCACATCTGCGGGAGCCTTGTCGATAACTCAGCTTTTACAACGTCAGGAAAACCCGATCAATGTTCCACAGCGAAGCCGGGCAATCCGGAATTTTCTAAAACTTAACGAACCAATAGGCCGGCACCAGTTGAGCCAGGAACTGAACTACACAAACGAATATGTGAGAGGTTCGGGAACTGGGCTACCTTCAACTCGATCAAGCACGAGCGGACGTCATTTGTTGTTAGGGTTTGGTGACACGATGCTGCTTGGTAATCAAAGCGATCCGTGGATCGTGACACTCCGTGGCTCGTATCGCGGCGAGCCGTCCGATTTGCAGCCTGCGCACTTGGAGTTCACAGGGAGTACGCTCTTAAACGCCTTCCCCGCGCAACAGGTTTGCCCTCCGACGTGCGGCTTTTTTAGCACTCTTCCAGGAGTGACCTTCGGTAATGCGTTGACACCATCGTTTCTGGACCAGGAATACACGTCACTCGCGGCCAATGCCAACAAGCTCTTCGGCGATCATGACATCAAGTTCGGTTGGCAGTTCCTGCGTACGAAAGTTGATGGCGTCCATTCTTCAACCTTAACAAACCAATTGTTTGCCACTATCGACGATTATATAAACTTAGGGCCCGTAAACAGCGGTATCTTCTTGCTACTTGACGCTGGCGGTCGCACGCCAGCAGCCAAGGAGATTCATTTACGGAATAATTACAACGGGTTGTATGTGCAGGACGATTGGAAGATCCGAAAGAACTTGACGGTCAATCTCGGCATTCGCTGGGATCATGACAGCGAGTTCGAGGCACAGAAGAATTTCTCGCCGCGGTTGGGCGTCAATTGGGCAGTCAACCCGAAAACAATTATTCGGTCACACTTCGGCGTTTTTTACGACCAGTTTCGGTTGGGTTTAGTGGAGGAAGTTCCCGGCTTCGGCGGCAGCGACGCGAGAGTTGTACAGTCTTTGTATTTCCCACGCGGTTTTTACGGATCGCCCAGTTTGGTCGAAATGATCGCATTCGCGGTGGGTCTTCCGGGCCCTTGCATTTCAAACCGGCTAACCGATGCCCAGATCACCGCGATGGGTACGACATGCCCATTCGGGGGGCCAATAGTCGGCGTTGACAGACTGAATCGCGTGGTAGCCGCGGGCCATGCTCCCATACCAGCTAATGCGATAATAAATATCAACAATATCCAGGCTCTTACCGGACTAACGCCCGATCAGTACCTGACGCAAGCCGCGGCGGCCATCGGCCAGCCTGCAGGATACTTTGAATGGGGCCAATTTGGAGTGTTGAATAATCCCATTATTCCGCCCCAGGTGGCGCCCACAACGGTTGACAGCACATTTAGAACTCCACATACGCTCAGTTTCAGCTTTGGTTTCCAGCGTGAGATCACGAAGGATCTGGTCGTCACTGCCGACTACTATCACCGTGATATACGCGACCTTCTAGGTAGAAGACTCAGCAATCTTGCGTTCAGATCTCGTGTTGCCGGAATCGGCCGCAGTTTTGACCCACCAAACACCCTGGGCGAGATTGGCACGTTCGGGCCTTTCTTCAAAGGCAGGTATGACGGGATGGTTTTGAGTCTCAATAAACGCTTTAGCAACCGCTACGTCCTGGCGGCGAATTATACCGGTGCCCGGGCAAAGGACAACTCGCTTGGCATCAATACGAATCCGACCGACAATTTCATCGGGATCGCTCCCGTAGTAACTGAACCCTGCCCAGCCTCGAATCCGGCTTGTACAAAGCAGACAAACGCGAACGGTCCGTTCATAAGTAGGAACGGAAATTTCGTCGCACAAGCTGGAACGTTTGTGAATGGCCCGGATCTGGACAGGGGTAACTCAAGCTTAGCCCTAAATCACATCTTTCAAGTCAACGGACTTGTTGATCTGCCATGGCAGTTTCAGCTCAGCGGCATCTTTCGCGCGCAGAGCGGCTTTCACTTTAGCCGATTCGACGCATTGAACAGAGACCCGGACGGCAACGGTAATTTCAACGGCATCGATTTTACGGCGGGTAGGAATAAATTCTCCGCGGCGCCGTACTCCAATCTCGACATGCGATTCGCTAAGCGTTTCGCCATCGGCGAGCGTGTCAAAGCCCAGATACTATTCGAGCTTTTCAATGTGTTTAATCGCCAGAACCCGTCTGCGATCCAGAATCGCGTTGGTATCGTGGGTCAACCGTTTGGCTCAACCACACAGGTTCTGCCAGGCCGTGAAGGGCAGATCGGGTTAAGGATCGAATTCTAAAGACCACCTGATTCAGCAACCCGGCAGGTGTAGCGACCGAGTAAAACGGAACACTGCCGTTGGCTTGTTCTGGTGGCAACTTTCCATTTCCTGATTATCAATAGGCAGTTAGCTAAAAGCGTGAGGCTTGGTCGAAGTAGTGTAGTCATCTCGGACATGAAGGCTATGGGGGTACTGAACATGAATGTGCGAAGTCTCGCTCCGATCCTGTTTGTGTGCCTTTTAATCTCCGCCACCGTCAATGCGCAAGGCACGCGTCTTTTGCGACATCCAACGGTGAACCGCGACTCGATTGCTTTTGAGTACGCTGGGGATGTTTGGATCGTTTCTCGTAGCGGCGGCCAAGCTCGCCGGCTGACGGCGACACCAGGCGCTGAAATCGATCCTTATTTCTCCCCCGACGGTTCGCAGATCGCTTTCACTGCGACGGTTGCAGGAAACACCGATGTGTTTGTTGTACCGACGACGGGTGGTGATCCTAAGCGGTTAACTTTTCATCCTGGCTTGGATCGTGCTCGCGGCTGGACGCCGGATGGTCGTCGGGTGATTTTCGCTTCAAACCGTACGAGCGCGCCGCAACAATCGTACTTTCGTCTGTGGAGCATTAGTGTTGAGGGGGGATTTCCCGACCCATTGCCAATGCCGCGTGCGTTTAGTGCCGCCTACTCGGCAGATGGAAAACGAATAGCGTATGACGAGTTAACTACCGCCTTCATTCCCGATTGGTACGAAACCAGTATGTGGCGTCATTATCGCGGCGGTCGCACTCATCCGATCGCCATAATGAATCTGGCCGATTACTCACTGGAAAAGATTCCGTGGAGTAACAGTAACGACACGATACCGATGTGGATCGGCAACACGGTTTACTTCCTTTCGGATCGCAATTACACGGTGAATCTGTTTAGCTATCGCGTCGATACAAAGCAGCTTACGCAGCTAACTCGTCACGATGACTTTGACGTAATGACCGCGTCTGCGGGCTCCGATGCTGTGGTCTATGAACAGGCTGGATACATTTATCTTGTCGATGCCGGCTCTGGCCGCGCGCGCAAGCTCGACATACAGGTAACTGGCGATCTTCCCTGGGCGCGTCCGCAGTTCAAGAAGGTCGTCAGCATGATTCGCAATTCGGCGCTGTCACCAACTGGGATTCGGGCAGCGTTCGAAGCGCGCGGCGAGATATTTACTGTGCCGACGGATAAAGGTGATTACCGAAATCTAACGCAGAGTTCTGGGGCACACGATCGCAGTCCAGTTTGGTCTCCAGATGGCTCACAGTTGGCCTGGCTTTCAGATGCCAGTGGTGAGTACCAGTTGATGATCGGGGATCCGCTAGGCGTCGTCGCGCCCAGAGCGGTCCCTCTACCGTCAACAGCATTTTATTCTGCCCCGTCGTGGTCACCCGATGGAACACAAATCCTGCTGCAGGACAATCACGATAATCTTTGGATGATGGAGATAGCATCAGGGAAGGCCGTGAAGCTTGATACCGACGAATATGCCGATCCAGTGCGTTCCTTTGATGCAGTCTGGGCGCCTGATTCCAAATGGATTGCCTATTCAAAAAACCTACCTAGCCATTTGCGAGCGATATTCGTCTACTCACTTGCCGAGAAAAAGTCTCATCAAATCACTGATGGACTAGCGGATTCTATCTCTCCAGCGTTCGACGTAAGCGGCAAATACCTGTATTTCATGGCGAGCACTAACTATGGGCCAAGCGCCGGCTGGTTGGAGATGAGTTCGATTGATCGACCCGTGCGGAGAGCGATTTATCTTGCTGTGCTGAACGCAAGTGAGCCTTCTCCGTTTCTGCCCGAATCTGGAGACGAACCAAAGCCCACGCCGACGCCGGATCCTCAAGCAACGCCGCAGCCAGCTCCCCCCGCGCCGCGCTCGGTAAATGTTCGCATTGATTTTGACCGAATAAATCAACGCATTCTCGCCATAAGTCTTCCCTCGGCGGATTACAGTAATCTTACGGCCGGGTCAGCAGGCAGCTTCTACTATACAGAACCGATCGTGACCACTGCCGCACCTGCTGGACCCCCAAACCTTCGCTTGCAGAGATACCAGGTTAAAGAACGGACCGCCGCGCCATTTCTTGAGGGCATCCGTTCCTACTCACTCTCAGCTGACAAGAAGAAGTTGCTTTATCAAGCAAGCGCTGGTGGTGGAGCGTCGTGGGGCGTTGTCGCTACAGATCGACCCTCTAAAGTAGGAGATGGGCCAATAGGTGTAGCGCAGCTTGAGATGCGGATCGAACCGCGTGCTGAATGGGAGCAGATCTTTCGCGAGACGTGGCGCATCCAACGTGAACATTTTTACGACGCTAAATTCCACGGCAACGATTGGGACGCAATCTACGAGAAATATCGGCCCTTGCTTGCCTTTGTCGGTCATCGCGCCGATTTGGGATACCTAATCGCCACTGTCGGTGGGGAGCTTGCCGTCGGGCACTCTTATTTGAGTGCTCCTGGAGATGTTCCGGGAGAAGACCCAGTAGCAGTCGGCTTATTAGGTGCAGATTATGCAATCGAGAATGGTCGATACCGCATCAAGAAAATCTATTCGGGTGAGAATTGGAATCCCGACTTACGAGCACCGCTAAGTGCACCCGGAATTCAGGTTTCAGAAGGCGATTATCTGCTTGAGGTTAATGGTCGCCCACTTAATCCTCCAATGAGTATTTACCGTATATTCGAAGGTACGGCTGGTCGGCAGACAATTATCAGAGTTAACAAGACTCCTTCAATGGAAGGTTCGCGTGTAGTGACTGTTGTGCCCGTGCCGAACGAAGATGGCCTTCGCACCCGAGCCTGGATCGAAGACAATCGGCGAACAGTCGACAAACTTTCAAACGGTCGACTTGCTTACGTCTGGCTGCCCAATACGGCGGGTCCGGGTTATACATATTTCACGCGCTACTACTACTCGCAGCAGGACAAAGAAGGTGCAGTCATCGATGAGCGTTACAATCATGGTGGGCAGGTAGCCGATTACATAGTGAATGAGTTGGATCGTAAACTGATGGGCTACTTCGCTCAGCGAGATGGCCAACCCGCCACATCCCCTATCGTTGGCCTTTACGGTCCAAAGGTAATGATCATCAATGAGTCGGCCGGTTCGGGAGGCGATGCGCTTCCATACATGTTCCGGTTGAGGAAGATTGGCCCACTAGTTGGAACGCGAACATGGGGAGGACTCGTGGGAACCCTAGGCGTGCCTCCAACAATTGATGGTGGTGGAATCACTGCTCCGAACCTTGCGTTCTATGATCTTTCCGGTAAGTGGGCCGTTGAAAATGAAGGAGTCGCACCGGATATCGAAGTTGAGTACATCCCGGCAGACGTAATAAGGGGACATGATCCACAACTCGAGCGCGCTGTACAGGAGGCGCTAAAACTGCTCGAGCAGAATCCGTGGCGACGAGTACCAAGACCGGCTCCGATTAACCGTATTTCGAAGCAAACGCGAGCTAGTGATCAGTGAGTTAATACCATTAACCGGTTGCGTCCTCCGGGCCGAAAGAGGCACTACCCTTTAGTGGCGCCCATTAGGATTCGAGCGCCGTGATGCTGGGACCGCAGGCGTCCCCGCCTGCTGTGATGCCTAGCGTACGTGCAGGTAACCGTTAGCAGGCGAGGACGCCTGCGGTCCCAGCATCACGGCGCTCGAATCCTAATGGACGCCACTAAAGGGATCGAACGAATGAAGATCCGAATCGCCTTCAATAAATGACTGAATGAAACTCGCCTATCACTATTCACTGAGAACATCGGTCGTAAGGTTCGCGCTTCTTGCAATCCTGGTTTCCGCGCACCAGATCACCGGCGCCCAGACCCCCAACATCGAGCGCGTTGTCGCCGATCTGGAACCTGAGATTCAGCGCACGTTGCTCACAGGCAATATTCCGTCGGCCTCTATCGCTTTGATCTCAGGCGATCGCGTTGTCTGGACTGGCGCGTATGGCCACTCGAATCTTTGGGCGCGAACTCCCGCAACTCCGAATACCGTTTACCTGATTGGGTCGACCTTCAAAGCAATGTCGACCATTGCACTACTCCAGCAAATGGAAGCTGGAAAATTCAAGCTTGACGATCGCGTTAGTGATTACCTCACTGATTTCAAAATCCAGGGTGAAGATCCTCAGCACCCCGTAACTTTTCGTCATCTACTCACACACACGTCCGGATTGCCCGGAGACTTTGGAGGTTTTACTGTTTGGGGCGATACGGTGCCGCCATCTCTCGAGGAGTATTTGCGGAAATCACTCAAGGTTACTAAGCCACCGTTGACGTCTGTTGTCTATTCCAACATGGCGTATACATTAATTGCTTATCTGGTGCAGAAGTTTTCCGGCGTGCCATACAAGCAATATATTCAGGAACACATCTTCGCGCCGCTGGAGATGACGAGCACAGCCTTTGAGCCACGACCCGACATGGAAGAGCGCCTTTCGATCCCCTACGTCGCAGATGAAAAGACTGGCGGTCAGACAGCGACTGTTCGACTCAAAGCCTCCGTCTGGCCTGCCGGCATCGTCTATGGGACTGTTGGTAATCAGGCTAATTGGTTAATCGCAAATCTTAACGGCGGGGTCTTCAAAACGAAACGCCTGATTAGTGAGCAGACGTTGGAACAAATGTTTACACGCCAGTACGACCAGTTCAAGGGCACGATCGAAGGCATTTGGGGCAACGAGACTGCGGGATTTGGGCTGACGTGGTGGACTCAAGTGCGTGATGGCGATCGTTACATCGCGCACAGTGGCAGCGTGCCGGGTTATACAGCGTTTCTGCTCGGCAACCGCGATCGGAAATTTGGCTTTGCGATCCTGACCAATGGCAACCGCTCACATCCGCATCTGTTTAAGCTAGCAGACCGCGCGATCGATTTGATGAAAAAGTACAGCGGTACATAAATAGTTATCTTTCTCTGACACGGAGATCCACAGAGAAGAACGAAACCTTACATCAAGATGAACACCAATCTACAAAAACTCTTTAGCCTGACTCTCGTAGCCACACTCGTCGGCAGTGCATTCGCACAGGGTAGCGCGCCTTCTAGGGCTCAACCTCAATCATTCGATGTCATTATTCGAGGCGGCACCGTTTATGACGGCTCTGGTCGCCCCGCCGTGAAAGCAGATGTCGGCATCAGAGGTGATCGAATCGCGCGCGTTGGCAATCTCAGTCGTGCGACTGCGCCGACGATTGTTGACGCGAGCGGTCTTGCTGTGGCACCGGGCTTCATCAACATGCTCTCGCACTCTGAGACCTCGCTCATTGTCGACCCGCGTTCGTTGAGCGAAATAAAGCAGGGCGTCACCACTCAGATATTTGGCGAGGGTTCAATGGGGCCACTTAACGAAGAGATGAAGCGGCGAAATCGCGGGGCGCAAGGCGATGTCAGATACGACCTCGAGTGGACGACGCTAACAGAATATCTTTCGCTGCTAGAAAAACGCGGTATTTCACAAAACATCGCCTCATTCATCGGCGCTGCGACGATCCGAGAATACGTTATCGGGCTTGATGACAAACCGCCTACGTTGGCACAACTCGATCAGATGCGTGAACTCGTGCGCCGTGAGATGGAAGGCGGAGCCCTCGGTATTACCACCGCACTGATCTATCCGCCGGCCTTTTTTGCGAAGACCGAAGAACTTATCGAACTCTGCAAGGTTGCGTCCAAGTACCAGGGCAAGTACACCACTCACATGCGCAGTGAGGGCAATCAGTTGCTCGAAGCTGTGCAGGAGACAATTCGCATCAGTCGGGAAGCTGGTCTTCCAGCTGAGATATATCATCTGAAGGCGTCGGGCAAAGCCAACTGGCCCAAGATGGATCAGGTATTTAAAGTTATTGAAAACGCTCGTCGCCAGGGTGTGAAGATTACTGCCAACATGTACACCTATCCGGCGGGAGGCACTGGTCTCGATGCTTCTATGCCACCTTGGGTGTTCGACGGCGGTCGTGAAGCCGGCTATAAGCGGCTTCAAGATCCGGCCACCCGCAAAAAGATCGCTGAAGCCATACGAACTCCAACAAACGATTGGGAGAATCTCTACCTGCTAGCTGGTTCACCTGATCGAGTACTGCTCGCGAGCTTCAGGAGTGAGAAACTAAAGCCGTTAGTTGGCAAGACGCTTGGCGAAGTTGCGAAGATGCGCAATACGGATCCGGTCGAGACGATCATGGATCTGGTACTGGAAGATCGATCTCGGATTGGCACGATCTATTTTCTGATGAGCGAAGACAACATCAAGAAACAGATTCGTCAACCGTGGGTATCGTTCGGCTCTGACGCGGCCTCAATCCCGCCTGAGGGAGTCTTCCTGAGATCTTCGGCACATCCGCGTGCTTACGGTAACTTTGCGCGTCTATTGGGCAAATATGTAAGAGACGAGAAGGTAATTTCTTTGTCTGAAGCAGTGCGGCGATTGACAAGCCTACCTGCGACAAATCTCGGCCTGGATCACCGCGGGTTGCTGAAGCAAGACATGTTCGCTGACGTAGTTATTTTTGATCCGCAAACTATCGCTGACCTGGCGACCTTTGAAAAACCGCATCAACTCTCAGTCGGTGTAAAACACGTTTTCGTCAACGGCGTGCAGGTACTCAAGGAAGGTGAACATACCAACGCGAAACCGGGAAGAGCATTGTTGGGACCGGGCAAGGTTGATTCCAGCAGGACTACAGAGGCTAAGTCCTTACCGGCGCCTGCTTCCTTCCGTAATTTGATTGGCGAATATGGAACGGATAACGACATCCTGATTATCCTCGAAAGGCAGGGTCGACTTAGCGTCTTGTTCAAGCGCACGGAGTTCGAAAATCTGAAGGAAGTCTCGAGCAATACTTTCGCGTTCGAGGGAAATGGATCTCATGCTGGTAAGCAACTGGTTTTCATAAGTGATAAGAACGGGCGCCCAACAGAAGTCAAACTTGGCGCTGTGACTTTGAAACGGAGGCAAATAGGCCCGGAGGACGGTGCACCACAGTTGCACGTCACTCCACTAAGACCGGTCAGCGAGTTGCTCAAGGAAGCGCTAGCTGCTGAAAAGCCGAAAGAAACAGCTGACTTTCTACGATCTGAACTCGTCGAACTGGCCCGGCTTGATTCGACGATAAAGCTCGACATTCGGTACGCCACGACCAACAACTTCCTGGGCAGCGTTTTTTACTCCGAGCCCCGCGCGTTCATGCAGCGGCCGGCTGCCGAAGCTCTGCTTCGCGCGCACCGCAAACTAAAAGAGCAAGGGTACGGGTTGTTGATCCACGATGCGTATCGACCGTGGTACGTTACCAAAGTCTTTTGGGACGCAACTCCAGACGATAAGAAGATCTTCGTCGCTGATCCTGCAAAAGGCTCGCGTCACAATCGGGGTTGTGCAGTTGATCTGACGCTCTACGATTTGAAGACCGGTGCTCCCGTCGAAATGGTAGGCACATATGATGAGACTACAGATCGCGCTTATCCGAATTATCCTGGAGGCACTTCGCTGCAACGTTGGCATCGAGAGTTGCTTCGCAAGGCAATGGAGTCAGAGGGATTCACCGTTTACGAAGCTGAGTGGTGGCACTTCGATTATAAAGATTGGCAAAAGTACCCGATCATTAATGTTCGGTTTGATCAGATTGCGAGTCGGGTTGGAGCCGGAGGTGAATTCACAACTCTGAATCGTCTCTCATTCTCACCCGGTTTCAGCCGGGTGCCTGTGTCTCACAAAATCAATGAACCGTTTCAACGGTTTTGAATCTCAGTCAGATCAGAGGCAAGAGAAAACCGTTGAAACGGTTCCTTAAAATCCCGTCCTCTTTCACCCGGTTGAAACCGGGTGAGAATGAGAGGAGGAGTTCAGACTTGGAATATGCACGTATGCATTTAGCCAACCGGTCTTGGAGCGACCAATAATGACTAAAATCAGATCTCTGCTGTTGAAAGCTTCTGTCTTCATAATCTTGCTCATCCTGCTGTCTTTTCCTGTCCACGCTCAAACCGCTCAACCGCCCGATCCGCCCGAGGGTTTCGACAAGATCGAACAAATGATTCCCATGCGTGATGGCGTTAAACTACACACGATAATCTACTCGCCAAAGTCACATAATGAACCGCTGCCGATTCTTTTTAATCGCACTCCTTACGGCATTGACAACATTTATCGTGGCCTTCCCGGATCTTTAAAAGAGCAGATTGACGAGGGGTACATTCTTGCACTCCAGGATATTCGCGGCCGCTTTAAATCCGAAGGTCAGTTTGTCATGCTGCGTCCGCTGCGCGAATCCGGGAATACGAAGGGAGTCGATGAGGGTACAGATGCTTACGACACGATCGACTGGATGATCAAGAACCTGCCAAACAACAATGGTCGGGTCGGGATGTTTGGCACTTCATATCCCGCCTGGCTCGCGGTGATGGCCGTGATCGAACCACATCCGGCGTTGAAGGCCGTGTGTGAGCTGGCGACGCCCGCGGACATGTTTCTCGGCGACGACTTCCATCACAACGGCGCCTTTCGCCTCACGTACGGTTTCGAGTATTCGTTTGCTCTTGAATCGTCAAACCTGACTTCAACGTTTCAGTTTGATCGCTACGATACTTATCAGTGGTATCTGCGACTGGGCGCGCTTTCGAATGCAAACGAAAAATACTTTCACGGGAAGTTACCAACCTGGAATAACTTCGTTTCTCATCCGAACTACGATCAATTCTGGCAGCAACAAGCCCTAGTCAATCAACTTAAGAAGGTGACCGTGCCGATAATGCACGTCGCCGGTTGGTGGGATCAGGAAGATTTCTACGGTCCTGTCAAAGCTTATGAAGTTCTGGAAAAGTCGGACACAAATCGTATTAACTTTCTGGTCGCCGGCCCCTGGAATCATGGAGGATGGAATCGCACGCTTGGTGACAAGTTGGGAAATATCGACTTCGGGAGTCCGACCAGCCAGCATTTTCGGGCTAACATTCTTCATCCCTGGTTTGCCTACTACTTAAAGGACAAGGGAAAACTAGACCAACCCGAGGCCGTAACGTTTGAGACCGGGTCGAATCACTGGAGGTCGTTTGAAACCTGGCCTCCGCGCGCCACAGTCACGCAACGGAATCTTTACTTTCGCGAGCAGGGGCAACTCTCGTACGAGTCACCAACAACAGCGACGGAATTCGACAGTTACGTTTCAGATCCTGCGCACCCCGTACCTTACCGAGCACGGCCGGTTGAACCTACTTACAACCCCGCGGATCAAGGAGGCTCACGTTGGTCTACGTGGCTACTTGAAGATCAGCGCTTCGTGGAAAATCGCCCGGATGTTTTAACGTGGGAGACTGAGCCGCTCAAAGAAGACACCGTAATCGCTGGCAATATCATCGCACATCTTTTCGCGTCTACCTCCGGCACCGACAGCGACTGGGTGGTTAAAGTTATCGATGTTTACCCTGAAAGCTATCCGAAGGATCCAAAGATGTCCGGTTATCAATTAATGATCGCAAATGAGATCTTACGCGGGCGATTCCGCAATTCCTTTACGAAGCCCGAACCGATTCCTGCTAACCAGGTCGTCAAATATGAAATCGACCTCCACATCAGCAATCACGCCTTCCTAAAGGGACATCGGATTATGGTTCAAGTGCAGAGCACCTGGTTTCCACTCTATGACCGCAATCCCCAAAAATTTGTTCCAAACATCTTCCTGGCTCGCGATTCAGACTACATTTGGGCGACCCAACGTATCTTCCGCTCGAGAGGAAATCCATCGCACGTCACCATTCCCACCCTAACCCACTCTGAAACGGCCCCGAGTTCGGGAAATTGATAAAGTTTGCGGAGGAAAGGACCCACGTCGTTCTAAAATGTCTGAGGAAAGAACAAGTCAGGAAGGATGGCGTCTCCTTGGAGTGGGGGGACTTGTCACCGCTTTGTTAGCGTTGTAGATGCTGAGATTCGCTGTAACAAAGCGGTGACAAGTCCCCGCACTCCAAGGAGATTCCCCCTGTCTAAAAAGCGTTCACGTCTGTTATATAATTACCACCAATGAGAAGCTGCAGTCTCCTATTAAAACTGTTACCGGCACGCTCTTGATCCCTATGACAAGCGACACATCGGCCGCATCGTATCGGTCAGAGCAAATTCTGCAAGAACTTTTACGCCATGGCGAAGTTTCGGTTGATGGTTTGGCAAAGTTCTTCGGCGTTTCATCAGCGACAATTCGCCGAGACCTGAGCGATCTTGAGCGGCAGGGGTTGCTGAGGCGCGTTCACGGAGGAGCAGGACCGGTTGCTCCGATGCTTTATGAGCCTTTTCGTCACCTGTCTTCATTCCAGGAGCAAGAAGAAAAGTGCGCAGCCGAGAAGCGACAGATTGGTTTGACGGCGGCGAGTTTGATCTCGGACGGCGAGACGATCGCGATTGGAGCCGGAACCACCACGACGCAACTGGCGCGATGTGTTCGGCACCGGAAGGGAATTACGATATTCACGAATGCCATTAATATCGCGATGGAGTTAAGTCACCTTCCCGACATCACGGTGGCGATGACTGGTGGCTCTCTCAGTGGCGACTGGTTCGCGCTCGTCGGGGACGTGGCACAGCGAAACATCGCCGAAATGTTCTACGATAAGGCCTTCATTGGTGTCGATGGCGCACACGCCGAACACGGAATGACCACAAATTATCCGGACCAGGCTGCGACCCACCGCGCCATGATGCGTCAGGCCCGTCAACGAATCGTTCTCGCCGATCATCGCAAGGTTGGAAACGTTGGCAGATCACTCATCTGGCCGACCAACGACATCGATAAATTGATCGTCGATAAATCAACAACAGACGAAGCAATCGCTCCGTTTACAGCAAAGGATATAGTTGTGTTGCGCGGGTAGTCGTGACTGCGGGTGAATAAATCTGCGGGTATCTGTGAAACAAATCGTCACGTTCTTGGTTTTTTCCACCAGAAACTAAGCGGCTTCACTCCGGTAGGAGTGACATGTTTATAGCCCTGCGAGCATACGGGATTTTCGCCGAAGGCGCCGGAGGGTTGACGGGGGTGCGTTTCGACATGGCGCTCCTCCGGAGCGCAAAAGTTTTGTCGAGCCTCGTGCTACAAACATGTCCCTCCTCCGGAGGGAGAACGGTAATAGATATCGTTATTGCGGCTCAGCTGCGCTATGTAATCTGCGCATAACTCTGTGCTCGACAAGACCAAATCACTTCAACTTGAGTTTTAGAATCGTCAGCGAGTGTGCAGGAAATTTGTAGGTAAATCCGTTGTTCTCGATCTTGGCGGTTAACTCACGCGTGACGGGCCTTACCTTTTGATCGGCGCCAAAGGTGTGTGTTGCTTTCAAATCAGAGTGGTTCATCTCCCAGATATTACCCACTCCGTCCAGTTGACCTTCCTGATTTTCAATTCGCGTTGAGAGATCTTTATCCTTGCTGCGATTCAAGACATTGATGTAGAGCGCGCGTTCCTTCGAGTTGTAAGTGGCGGATACATCGAGATACTTCAGCTCTGGGCGGTTTTGGATTTTATACACTGGCGCCGAAACGAAAACATCCAACGCTGTGTTGCCGCGCTGCTTGCCATATTCCACGATTGGAAAGTAGGTGGTCTGCAAAAACAAACCCTGTTTATTCGTCATAATCGGCGCAATCACATTTACCATTTGCGCCAGATTGGCCATCTTAACGACGTTAGCGTGGCGGAAGAAGGAGTTGAAGAACATCCCCATTGCCAACGCATCTTCAAAGTTGTAAACCTCCTCGAGCTTTTCGCGGTTACCCGTGCGATACCAAACGTTCCACTCGTCGTAGGCAATATAAAGCGGCCGCGGGTTTGCTTGTCCAGATTGTGCCTGGCGAATCAACGCGGCCGTAATCTCAATGTAGTGATCGATGGTTTGTGACCAGCCGAGGAACCGCTCGAGATCGTTGTCACGATTGTTGATGTAAGTGTGTATGGCGATGTAGTCAGCCTGGTTTCTGAGCACATTAAGTACGGTGCGGTTCCACGCAATCCAATCGGCGCCGTAATTGCTTGAGCCTGAAGCGACAAGCTTTATGTCTCGATCAACGAGGCGCATTGCCTTGGCAGTTTCGAGCGCAAACTTCGAATACTCCTCGGCACTCTTATTCCCCAACTGCCACGGTCCATCAATTTCGTTTCCCAGCGCCCAATACTTAACCTTGTAAGGTTCCTCGCGGCCATTCTTTCGTCGCTGGTCAGCCCAGTATGTATGTCGCGACTCGTTGCAGTACTCAACCCAGTGCCTTGCATCGTCCACCGTACCAAGACCAGCATTGATGCAAATGTAAGGCTCGGTGCCGAGCATTTCGCAGTAACGAAGAAACTCGTCTGTGCCGAATCGATTGCTCTCCAGATCGTTCCAGGCAAGATCGATTCGGGTGGGTCGCTGATCCTTTGGCCCGATACCATCTTTCCAGTTGTAGCCGGACGCAAAATTTCCACCTGGCCAACGGAGGATCGAGACATTGAGTTGCTTCACTACATCAAAAACATCCTTGCGATAACCAAACTGATCGGATAGGGGGCTGCCTTCTTCGTATATTCCGCCATAGATCATTCGGCCTAGATGTTCAGTGAAGTTGCCGAACAGAAGTGGATGCACTTCACCAATCGTCCGATCAATATCGATTTTGAGGCGGGCTGTTTGTGCTTGTTGTGCGTTTACTCTAATCGTACTGGAGAGAAAAGAGCTGAGCAAAACGGCAAGCGTAGCGAGACGGATGAGTGGAAGACGCATCGATTCTCCTTAGCCGAATAATTTCGGCGCCTCCTTGGAGTGCGGGGACTTGTCACCGCTTTGGTACAGCGAACCTTCGTATTTACGGCGCCCTGTAACAAAGCGGTGAGAAGTCCCCACACTCCAAGGAGGCGCCCAAGTCAAACGTACTCAATCACCACTCACGAAAGCGGCCTCTTTGTAATGTACATCCGATTGTGCCTGCAACTCTGCTGCTTTCTCTTCGGGAGCGGTATCGCTCAGAAAGTTACCTCCGCCGATCTCGGGTCCAGCCAGGTATTTCAAAAGATTGGGCTGCCGGAGCGGCGGATGGATTTCGATGTGAAAATGGAAACCCTCCTGAGCCAGACCGTTTGTAGGCGCCTGGTGCAACGTCATCACATAGGGAAACGGCATGCGCCAAAGGTTATCCAACTTGACGAGAAGGCATTTGAGGACTGAGGCGAAATCTCGTAATTCGTGGCGGTTCAACGTAGCAACAGTCGCATGAGTTTGCTTGGGCGCAACGTAAACTTCATAAGCATACCGAGCAAAGAAAGGCAGAAATGCGATGGCTGAGTCGTTCTCACAGATTATGCGGCGCCCATCGTTTTGTTCGGCTTGGAGAATGTCTTGGAAAAGCACACGTCCGGTGTCAGTCAAGTGACGTTGGGAAACCCGCGCCTCTGTTTCGATTGTTTTGAAGACGAAGTTGGTTGCGTAGATCTGGCAATGCGGATGTGGATTTGAGACGCCGACCGCTTCGCCGTGGTTTTCAAAGATGAGCACGTGATTGATGTCTTTGGCGCCTGAGAGGTCGAGATACTGCTCTTGCCAAACCTGGACCAAGTTCCGGATTTCCGAAAGCTCAAGCTCAGCTAGAGTGAGGTTGTGTCTGGGACTGTAACAAACAATTCGGGCGATCCCGCGAGCCGGTTGCTTTCGATATAGACCGGGAGGCGTTGTCAGTTCCGTTGGGGCGTCCAAACCAACGCATGGATGATCATTATCAAAGACGAATGTTTGTAAGTAGGTTTCATTCTTCTTGCCACTGACACGTAGATTCCCTGGACACAGATAGCAATCTGGAACGTAGCTCGGTAGTTCCGAGCGGCCCCTCTCTACAGTCTCGCCATTCCACGGACGGTTCTGTCGATGGGCGGCAATTATTACCCACTCTTCCCGCAACGGGTGCCAACGCTCTTCCCAGGTCATGGAATTATGATTTTGATTATTCAAGAGGCTTCACCGTCTTGTCTTAACTCGTACGTGACAAGGCAAATAGTTTCGTCCGAGTGTCGGTATTAATTGGCAGCTCAACCCGGCCATTGCCATCGTTAATGATGAAGGTGCCAAAGGCCTTCTTGCCGATTCGTAGTTGATAAGTGGCTGGCGCGAAGCCGCTGAGATTTAAAGTTACCGAGTGGTTCGAGGGGTTATCACTCTCGATTCTGAATCGAATCTCCGACAGATCTTCCTTCAGCTGGATCGGCTGAGCCGCCAAAAAACGATCGCCGTTCAAAACCATGTGCATTTTTTTCCCGCCAATCAGCGCGTGCAAGCGACGTCTGACACCGTCCTTCGGAGTGACTTCGATCTCGCCAGCTGTTTGACGCCAATCTCCACCAAAACAAAACCTTCCGAAGATCGGGTCATCAGCCAGAATTGTCGCCGCAGCGCGCAAGGCGCCGCTGTAACCAAGATCAACTTCGCTGGCGTAATACCATGGGCCACGATGATGTGGCTGATTCAGCCACGTTTGTCCGTACGGTGCTGGTTCGAACCCACCACCAGCGCCGCCGTCGTTTGCTTTTCCTGGGTACCAGTAACCGTAGTTGGATTCCGCTGTGCCTGTGTTCATCAACGCCCACGCGCTCAAATACGACGCATAACCCAGACGCAAATACCAATCTGGTTCTTTTGCATAATTCAGCGAGTAATCAAGAACAGAAGAACCACCCATCTGCGACATGTAACTCAATGTGAACGAGTTTCCACCGCCCCCGCGATAGTCGCTGCCAAGCAAGTAATACGCTGGTTCCAGCCAACCCCGACAGAAGATGTTTGAGGCGAGCTGCTTTTGCATGAACCGCTGTGCGTTCTCAAGCGGAATTCCCGTTGTGTTGTCGGTGCCTTTATCAGCGTGTTCGAGCGCATACTTCGCAAGCGCGTGAGTTGCTTCGAACCCAGTCGAGTCAAAAGCGTATTCCGATTGAAAGAGATTCAATTGGCCATTGACGAATGTCTTGACTTTTTGTTCCCAGTGCTTTCGTAGCGTTTGCGCCTCAGCCGTCATGCCCTCAGCTTCCAAATCGGCTATGACATTGCCGATTACCAGTTCGTTATAGAGTCCCGTGCGATATGCGGACCACCCTTCAACCTGCATGGGAACGGTGAACAGGGCCACCGCTGTTCCAAAGGCGCGTTTCAGATACTCTGTAGCGGGCAACGCAGTTTTGATTTGTGGATAGTTCTTCGCGATGCGGTACATCGAGTAGTACAGCAGGACGATATGTGGATAGTCGTAGATGCGCCAGATGTGTCGTTGACCATAGCGGCCAGGGTCGATGCTTTCGCGATTCGTCTTCCAATCGGGGATGCCGTAGATCGCGTACGGATACGGTTCTTGAGTGGTTTGCTGCAGGCCGCCCCAAACAAAATTCTTGATGTAGTAATCGAGTGCCTCGATTTCGTTTTGCTGTGGGTACTCCGCGTTCTTTGCGGCCAGGTAGGCGGGTTTGCCCAGGCCCGGATCGTCACAAGTCACCGCATAGATACGCCAACTTTGAATTCGATCGTAGTTGTCGGGGCTGAGTAAAACTTGGGACTCCATATTCCAGTCAGTGATCAGTCCGTTGTACCACTTGCTCGCGTCGCGGTGCTGACGACGTGCGAGGAATGCAGCGCGCTTCTTAATCAAAGTCTCAAGAGGCTCGGTCGAGAAAAATTCGAGATACATGTGCTGCGTGTTCCCGTAATGAATGGTCAACCGGTTTTCACCTAGACGTTGAAACTGAACCTGATAGAAGTGGAAATCACCCTTTG
>DASYRR010000225.1:0-10213 GCA_036004125.1 Pyrinomonadaceae bacterium
AAAGATCAAAATCCACGCGTTCGATAATTGGCCCAACAACAAATTTGATTTCGTCAAAGAGATGCTCACTGATGAAAAGTTGCGAGATTCTATAGATATCATCAGTGGCCACATTCTCGGTACGGACGCACCGGCTTCAGCGGATGTCCAAGAAATGGCCGCCAGAATGTACAAGCCCATCTGGAACACTGAAGAGCACGTCTATAAGAAGGGTTTCGACTGCGCAATCAGCATCGTAGAAGCGTTCAACGAAAGTTTCATCCGTAGCGGTGCTACGAAAGTTGTGAACTGGTACGACATTGCTGGTGTCTATCCCGTAGAGCCTTATTCAGAAGATCCGGCGATGATTCTCGCGCGTTCGCCATGGAGCGGCAATTATGAGATCCGCGAAGCATTGTGGGGATATGCACACTATGGTCAATTCACAGAGGTAGGATGGCAATACATTAATGGCGGCCAGGGCGAACTCGCCGGCGGCGGTAGTTTCGTGAGCTTGAAATCGCCGAGTGATGACTACAGCATCATCATTGAGACGAAGGAAGCAAAAGCGTCACAACAGATTCAGTTCATGATCGATGGCGGCCTGTCGACGAAAGGCCTGAGTGTCTGGCGCAGCAATGCCCGCGAACAATTTATCCGTCAAACTGACATCAAGTCCGTGAATGGCAATCTCACACTGTCTGTGGATTCAAATTCCATTTACACGTTAACGACAACCACAGGTCAACGGAAGGGAGGCTTCGCTAACGTCCCTGTGGCAAAGCCGTTTCCATTTCCTTACCGCGAATCGTTTGACCAGTATTCAGCACCAAAAGTGCGCGGATACTTACCGAAGTACACTGCGGATATTGCCGAAGTTTTCGAAATTGTTGGGTGTCCAAATAGAAAAGGAAAGTGCCTGCGACAAGTGATTCCCGTGGCACCAATCTCCTGGGCGCCAGAATGGATGCCTTACACAATTCTCGGTGATGAAGGTTGGCCGGACTACGAAGTGAGCGCCGATGTCTATTTAGACCAAGCCGAGGCTGCGGCAGTGATGGGACGAATCAACCACGTGGGCGCAGGATATGGTTCAGTTCCCAAGGGTTACTTCTTAGAGCTGGGCCACGACGGAGAATGCCGGTTAGTCGTGATTCGCGGACCGATGGACAAAGATAATCCTGAAGGTGGAGAAAAAGTGCTGGGTAGCGCTCGGATTCCAGGTATTCACGCTAAGGAATGGCATAAGCTTAAACTCCGCTTTAATGGTTCAACGATCACAGGATTTGTTGATGGCAAGACGGTGCTGCGTGCGACCGATACGCTTTATTCGAGAGGTATGGTTGGATTAATGACGGGTGGAGGAAAGAAACTCAGTATGTCGTACTTCGATAATCTCCTGATTCGCTGACAGAGCACGCCAGTCCTTATTAGATATACACAATTAGATATGCACAGACCTCGGAGGCCTTTGCAGACGTGAAACTTTCCTCTGACGGTCGCGCCCTAAGTGATTCCGGTATGATGCGGTTGCCGAAGTATCTCCGTAGTACGAGCCGCAAATAACGGGTTACTCTCGATTTAATGACGTAGGAAATCATAGCCGACCACACGGCTCCCACCCGTGAAAGAAGAAGCTTTTGTTACTCTGGGTTTGCGACCCTTCAAATTTCGGCCGTTTTGAATATCTTCCTAGGCCTTAGGTTTGTTTTATCCGGGAGTGTCAAATTTTCTGGCCACAATTGCGAGCCCGCAAAAGAAATTAAGCTGCTCGTCTCCTGCCTCCGCGACTGCCGCGCCTTCAACTTCTCCGAGCAGAGCGTCTTGAAGCGCATCACCGCCGTCTCGGCCAGGGAGCTCATGGTTGACCTCCTTCCTTAAAACGCTACCACTGAAACCTGACGTATTCGAGCGACTATGACGCTCGGAGCTTAGATGCAAAAACAAATCCAACGAGATCAGATCATCGAGATGTTGAATGCGGTCAACGGCGGTTGATGGTTCTCTCGCGAACATACGATCAGCAGGACGACTTACGAATAGCGAAAGCCACTACGACATGGAAGCCGCAAACATTCGCAGGCTTTCTGATCGCATAGCAGAAGATCGTCACTTAGAGTGGATGTGTGAAGATCTGTTGCTAACGCATGGTGAGGTTCGAAGAGGGAATCCGTAATTTAATAGCTTACCGACCACACGGTCGATCTTTCTTCTAACTACCGGCTATCTTAAGCATATCAGTGAGTTACGCCGTGACAGAGCGCACGGTTCCGAGGGGTGATGAATTGGACCATCGGTGAGGATCGCTTTCGGCTTTGCTCGTTTTTAGGCGGATTTTTGCAGATCGTTACGTTAGCTAATTCATATTAATTTCGTGATTCAAAAATTTTGTCCACAAATTGGCCACACCACGAAAAAGGACTGTTAACGTTCACGACTGTAAGTAGTTGATTGAAAGTAAGTTATTGGTCGGGGCGAGAGGATTCGAACCTCCGACCTCTCGGTCCCAAACCGAGCGCACTACCAGGCTGTGCTACGCCCCGAACTGACCATCATTCAAGCAGGCAATGCATTCTAGGAGTGCCCGGACCAGCGGTCAAGTTTCCCGATCCAAAAACGCCCGCATCCCCGCGAGAGCCAGAGCGCGGTGGCTGATCGTGGCTTTCACTTCATTGGGCAACTCCGCAAAGGTCGCATCGTAGCCCGCCGGAACAAACACAGGATCAAACCCAAACCCGTTGGTTCCGCGTGAGGCATGGGCAATAACTCCTTCGCACCTTCCTGCGGTGACCTTCAGCAAGCGCGGATCGCCTCTGTTCACCGTTCCTTGCTCCAATTGCCATCCAACCAGGGCCATACAGCAAATGAAACGTGCGGTCCGCTTCTTATCCGACGGTTGAGAGAGTGCCGCCAGGAGTTTGTTGATGCGTTCGGGATCTGAAGCGTCGTCGCCGCCGAAACGTGCCGAGAAAACCCCAGGCATTCCACCCAGAGCATCCACTTCCAGGCCCGAATCATCGGCCAGTGAATAGGTGCCGGTCTGCCTTGAGTAACCCAGTGCCTTGATGACTGCATTTTCCTCATAGGTTCGCCCAACTTCATCGATAGAGGAAACATTCGGAAATTCGTTCAGATAACGCAGCTTGATAGGCAGAATTCTCAATGCCTCCTGAATCTCGCTAATTTTTCCCGGATTACGAGTGGCAAGCAGTATTTCCGGGCAGGGACTATGAACCATGTTGGCCTAAGACTATTTGGATTGCTCGACCGTTTTGGTGGGGCTAAGTTGCTCTGGAATCAGCAAAGGAAGAACTGTGCTGAATTGCCCCAGCGGCGACCGAGTGATTCTTTCGATACCGCGGTCACCCAGCGTAGTTTCAGTTACCGAAAAAGGTAAACCAGCTACCGCCTCCTCGATGCGTCCGTTTGGCACCGGAGGCGCGCCTTTGGCTGCGATAACCGCGGAGATAAAACTACGAACACGATTGCCGTCATCCGTGTAAGTAACAATGTTAGCGGAAGACGACGAGGGAACAAAGAAGGTTATTCTTTTAAGCTTTTCGACATTCAATTCTGCATTGCCTCGCCTGATGGAGGTATAATGTCGCACGTCTGCTGCTGATCCAATCACAATGAAGTCGCTAATAAAGCTGGCCGCGAATTCTCCCTGAGAATCTTCAAAAGTCTCTATCTGCTCCAGGTGATCGCTTCTTGGAGTCAATCCCATTTGTTTTGTAATAAGCTCCCGCAACGTTGCGCGATCTTGAACGCCTCCAATGAGGATAGAGCGTTCGGCATTCTCGTCTAAACGTAGCGTTAGCAGCTCGCCATTCACTGCGCTGAGAAATGACTCGGGGTCGTTGATCCCGTACGAGAGAAGCGATGATTTTAATAGAGAAGAAAAAACGATCGTTGATAGAGCATCGACCTGGGACGAGACGGCTGTTTTCAAACTCTGCCAGGTTGCGGCGGGATTCGCGAACTTGTAGGAAGTGACCGAATAAACATCATCTGGCAGCAAGCGCTGCATCTCTGAGCTTTTGTTGTAGGGAGCAAACTCTGCTTTGAGGCGAGCGGTGATCGAAGGTTGAAGAGTGATCGAATAACGGTCCTCCATACCCGTCAGGTATGCTCTTGAACTCCACCCAAGGCTTCCAAATATTTTTGCGGCGCCGTTTGTAATGAGCCGTTGAAATTCAGAATCTCCCGGTGCCCGACCTAATAGCACAGGTAACCCGATAGCAAGCAGGCGAGCGCTGTTTCCAGGTGGCACATACCCAAACGTCAAAGCGTGTTCGCCGCCGAGCTGGAGTCGCATTCGATCCAACTCAGGATCGCCCTTCAAGCTTCGCCGCCTCCCTTGGGATACCGCCAGACAGCTTTGTACAGCGTGTTCACTATTTCCGACAATTACAAGGCTACCGACTATGGCTGCGACTATCTGGCGATTGCCTTCGGGAGCGCTCCATTCGATCAAGTCAACTCCGTCAAGTGTGATTCGCCTGGGAGTGGGACGGCCATAGTTCTTTTCGGCGAGTGTTTTAATAGCTCGTTCAAAGGGAGCCTTGATTCGGCCTTCCGAAGTGTGGGTCTCGATAAGGATCGCCTCTTGCTGGTTTATTCTTAGCGTATCGCCTTCCTCAATCGTACCCAAATCGGTAACTACGGCTGCGATTTGAGCTCTCGCAAGAATCACGGACTGAATTGGGCCAATGCCCGTCCAGCGGATAAAGCCTTGAAGCAGATGACTTCGCGGCCCAATTGCGATCGGTCCCGTTATTCGTTCAACGGCTTGCCATGCATCTGTGCCGGCTATGGTTTCGACCACCTCCAGCGGCTGATTAGCTTCCAGGTAAAGGACGGAATCAGCGGGGGCATAGGACGCCATGTTCACCCTTCTGGGCCTTACCCACCACAGCCAACTCGTCACAATCGCGAACACGAGGAGCGTCAACAGCAAGATCCAGCGGCTTCGTCTCATTTGGGTCGCATCCTAACCGCAGCCCTCACGGCACGCAAGCCGGGGTTTTCAGAAGTCGAAAGTGGAAAACCCGTGCGCCTATTCCAGAAAACGCCCAGTAGACCAACCGCAATACGCTAATTCTGCCGTGGTTGAGACGTGAAAGCTCGGTTAAACATGGCAAAATACCAGTTGACAATGTTTAGCTCGTACGGTAGTCTCCTTTCCGACGGTAGTGAGGATGCTGCCTTTCTTAAGGCTCTTGCCTCTTGTTCCTCGTTGCCGGGTTTCACTCGCCTTCGGTTTTTCGGAAGGCTAATCCACCCAGAGAAATTAGTCTTTGTCTAAAGCTGAAAGTCCGCGCGCCCGCGCGGCCCGTCCCACAACTCCCTTCATCTCCAGGAAATACTCAGAGACAATTCGAGGACACTAGCTTGAAAAACGAAAAGCAACCTACGCAGATCAATAAAACTGTCAAATGCCGGCAATCAAGGGCGATGAAAGCTCGTGCTCGATTGCGCCGACAGCACAGAATGCGCTCTCTCTTTGTCGCGAGGAATAAATAGATCATGTTCAAAAGTAACGGCAAGAAAAATTTGGTGGGCCTCGACATTGGTTCCAGCTCCATTAAGGCAGTGGAGCTCCAAAAGAAGGGCAACAGCTATCACCTCGTTAACCTGGGATTCGAGAACCTCCAGGCTGACACAGTGGTTGACGGCCAAATCATGGAGCTCAATAACGTTTCGGATGTTATTACGAGCATCTTCACTGAGCACCAGATTAAGACTTTACGAGTTGCTGCCGGAGTTAGTGGCCACTCTGTGATCGTGAAAAACATCGTCCTCCCGCAGATGAACGAGGACGAGTTGCGAGAGTCATTTAGCTGGCATGCCGAAGAGCATATTCCATTTGATATCTCGGATGTAAATCTCGACTATCACGTAACCAGCAGTTCTTCGGACGCGCTGAACGTGCTGATGGCAGCGTGCAAGAGCGACAAGATCGCAAACGTCAAACAAGCGATTCAGTTGGCTGGTAAACAGCCGGTTGTAATCGACGTTGATACTTTCGCTTTACAGAATTGCTATGAGCTCAACTATCAGCCCAAAGCCGGTGAAGTTGTCGCATTGCTAAATATCGGCGCCTCGACGATGAACATCAACATACTCAACGGCACCCGTTCAGTGTTTGCGCGCGACGCTTCTGTAGGTGGCAGCCAGTACACAAGCTTGCTGCAGAAGGAACTGGGTTTGACATTCGAGCAGGCTGAAGCAGTAAAGCGTGGTTATCCTTTGCCTGAGGGCATCGAGCCGCGTCCGATTCAACCGATTATTGAAACGGTTTCCGATATGCTCGCTCTCGAGATACGCAAGACGATGGATTTTTACCGCGCGACTGCTGAAGAAGGCGAGGAAGCTATTCAGAAGATTCTTGTGGCAGGAGGCAGCTCCAAGCTTCCCGGACTGCCGGATTATCTCGCCAAGCGATTTGAAATCCCCGTCGAGCCCTTTGACCCTTTCCGGCAGATACAGGTTGACGGCCGAAAGTTTGATCCCGATTACATGAAAGAGATCGTTCCTGATATGGCAATTGCCGTCGGTCTCGCCTTGAGAGGAGTGGAAGCGGCATGATCAAGATCAATCTACTTGAATCCATTACCGACCGGCCCACTGGGGCAGCGATGGTTGAAGCCAGGGTAGCGACCCCGCTCGTGCAGACACTTCTGCTGGCTCTCACCGTTTTCGGTCTCTTAGTTGTCGGCATTAGTTACGATTATGTTAGTTCAAGATCGAATCATGCAGCCGCTGAGCACGAGCTTGAGACCCAGCGACGCATTAACCAGCAAATGCTTGTGGTAAATAAAGAGCAGGCCGAGTTGGAGAAAAAGGCTCAGGACATCCAGGGCCGTATCGATGCAATAAAGAAATTGCGCGAATCCCAACAGGGGCCGAGCGCCGTGCTGCGTGAAATAAAAGCGCGATTTGACAACGTACCCGGACTTTACTTGAAGAGTCTGGAACAAAAGGATGGCGAGCTAACGATCAAAGGACTCTCGCCCAGCGAGTCGGCTGTAACTCGGTTCGGCCAGAGCCTCGAATTCTCGTCGGGCCTATTTACTAATTTAAATATCGAAACGCAACGCGAACTGGTGCAAGCGACAAGCGATAGAAGCAAGGTAGTGCCGTCTGATTCAATCGTCGTACTGCAAGAGCCGGAGGTTGTGAGCTTCGTAGTGAAGTGCAACTACGGCACCAAGCCTCAGGCCCAAACACCTGCGAAGGCAGGTCCAAACCAAGTGGCGTTGAAAAAGTAACGGGGACCATAAACTCGCCCCGACTCGTGAAATAGTGGGAAGGATCCTAAATAGATGAAAATCGGTAATCTTCAATCAGTGCCCTGGTACCTGCGACTGGTAATGTTCGTAGCCGTGGCCGCAGGCATGTATGGTGGCTTCTGGTATTTCGTTACCAAACCCATTAACGCCGAGACCAAAGAATACAAGGACGAAATCGCGCAACTCCTGCTGCGAAACGCGCAAGCGCAAATCGCATCGCAAAGACTCAATGAATTCCGGGCAGTCTACAAAGCAAGGGAAGAAGAGTATGAGGAGTTGAAGGCCTTATTGCCCGAACAGCGCGAGCTGACGATGGTATTGCAAAGCGTTCAGGATCGAGCCCGCACAAATGGACTCGTGCTGAGTAAGTTCCTTCCCAAGGAAGACGTCCAGCAAGAAAACTATAGCGGTAAGAAAATCGAAGTCAGTGTGACCAGTTCTTTCGCCTCGCTTCGTAACTTCTTTGAACAGCTCGCTCACTACCAGCGCATTGTCTCGATCACTAACTTCCAACTCACCCAAGCGGACAAGCAGTCTTCCTCCAGGACAGTGGAGGCAACATTCGATCTAACTGCATACTACGTTTCCGCTGAAAATCTTCAGAAGTTAGCCGGCGCAAAGCCCACGAGCTCGAGCAAGGTTCCGCCCGTCACGACGCCACCGCCCGCAAAGTAGAGTCAACGCCAGAGATCAAGAAACTATTTCGGAAAATTAATCACCATGAAGCAAACAAAAATTCTCCAATACGGATTTGCCATTCTTGTGACCGTCTCCTGTATTGCGTTCAGTGGTGCGGGTCCAACCGCTAGCGGACAAGCAAAGAGTGTGTCGAAGGCAGCGCCTGCTCGCTCTAAGCAAGGTGGCCGTGATCCATTTACGAAGTATGAGCCGACACGCTTAATTGTGAAGAAAGCAGGCGGTAAGGTTGGCGTACCATCAATTCAGGAACGAATCGAGCAGTACAAGGCTCAGAAGCTGGCAGCGATGAATGCCCGAGTAGCAGCTCCAAAACCTACAAGTGCTTTTCTTTTGAGCGAAGTACAGGTAGTCGGCATTTCCCGTTCGCCACGCGGATATGCAGCGATCGTTGAAGCATCGCCAATAAAGTTGGCTTACGTGATTTATCCAGGCGAACGTTTTTATGACGGCCAACTGGTTGCCATTGAAGACAATCGTCTCGTCTTCCGCCGCGAAACAGTTTATTCCGACGGGAAACGGGAACGCTCGGTGGAAATGAAGCCGCTCAGACAAGCCAACACAGTCGACGCCCTTGCGGCGGCTGCGGCCAAAAGGGAGCCTGCCAATTCCACGACTGCAGAGTCGGAAAAGAAGTCAGACAAACCAGCCGCTGACAAACCTTAAATTTCCGATTTCGAATCAAAGTATTGACAGGTTCGAAATCCCTTCCCATGCGTAGTTGGTGCGTTCAATCCATTCGCTAAGTAAGCTACGCAGTTTGACAATCAACCCCGGACGATGCCGCTTTGTGCGGCGCGCGCTTCTGGCTAAAGAGCAATGAGCGTAGCGCGTGGCGGTCAGCGTCTCCTAATTCCCTTAAGGAGGGAAAAGATGGTTTATCAGTCTCGAATCACAAATGCCATAAGGACTACGCTCGTCCTGGTATTCCTGTGTCTTTGCGGCACCAATATTTTGGCTGCAGCCGACAACTCTAAGGCGATCTCCACCGCCGACCTGGTCATTTCCGCCGTCTCGCTTGAAGAGCCGACTGCGCAGCAAAAACCTTCTCCTTCGCCGACCGTCGCACCCGGTGCTGCCATGTCGCCCACGGCCGAGAAGATGTCGCAGTCTCAACAGGGACGGCACTATGGCGAGCCGGGTTTTGTCGGGGAACCGATCAACTTGAATGTGGTCAATGCCGACATTCGTGACATACTCAACTATATTACCGAGCAGTATGGCGTGAACTTCGTAATCGACAGTTCTGTGGCCGCAGTGCCGGTCACGGTAAACGTCCAGGACGTGCCCTGGAACATCGCGCTTGAAGCAGTCCTTAAGGCGAATCGCCTGGGCGTCGAAGCCAATGGCAACATCCTGCGCGTAGCAACAACCGAAGTGCTCGCGAAAGAATCGGAAACACAGAAGGTGATCAATGATTCGCGACTCGATGCTTCCTCGCTGGTCACGGAGTTCATTCGCTTGAACTACGCGCGTGCCTCAGGAACTCTTGCGCAAGCCGCAGGTTCGACAGGCGCTTTTGCTGGCGGTTCGACGAACCTAAGTTTCAGCGGTGGCGCTGGAGGTGATGCAACCGGAGGCAGCGGCGACCAGGGTTTACTGCCCATCATTTCTCGCCGGCTTTCACGTCGCGGCTCGATCGAAGTCGATGGACGCAGCAACACCCTGATCATCACCGACGTAAAAGAAAATATCGAAGCTATTCGCCAGCTGGTTGCGATTCTGGATCAGCCAGAGCCGCAGGTAGAAATCGAAACCCGCATCGTCATCGCTCAGCATAATTTTAGCCGCGACCTCGGCGCCCAGCTTTCAGCAGGAGTCGTGAACTTCGGCCGCGGAAGTTTGGCCAACATCGGAACGCTTCCCAGCACCGGAGCTTCAGAAGGTTCTGGTGGTGGCTCCGGCTCAGGCGCTTCGGGCGCGACTAGTGGTCCCAATCCGTTTGGTGTTTTTGGCGGACTTGCCGGGACCCACCAACCTCTTGGGACGCTTGGCGCTGCTGCCGCGAGCACGGTGATAGGCCTGACAACTGGACTCTTCGGTAGCGCTCAAATCAGCGCCTTACTTAGCCTCGCGGAAACTCGAGGTGAGGCAAAAACAGTAGCGACGCCGCGAGTTACTGCCTTAAATAATCGTCCGGCACAAATCGAGAGCGGCTCGCAAATCCCCGTTCAAACTACGCAAGCTGCCAGTGGAACGGCGGTCGTCACGACCACTTTCGTTTCAGTTCCTCTGCGTCTCTC
>DASYRR010000226.1:0-19007 GCA_036004125.1 Pyrinomonadaceae bacterium
GTACAGGGCTTCAAAGATGGTTTGGATTCGTTGTACCAAAGCGGTGACAAGTCCCCGCACTCCAAGGAGGCGCCCGAAGGACAAGCTACAATGACGCTGTGTTACCTTCGAGGCTTCTGGATGGTTCACGTCGTCAAACTAAAGTTTATCGGACATAATCGGACATATAGAATCCTCTTGTGTACAAATCTTCGCTTACTCGCCGGCAATTCTTGAAAGGACTAGTGGCAACTCCTCTCGTCGCAGTTTCAGCTGTTTCGGCTTACGCCCGTCTAATAGAACCCTACAATTATTTGGTCACTGAGACCGATGTCTTCATCGAAGATTTGCCAGAACGATTCGAAGGATTTCGGATTACCCAGTTAACCGACATTCACCAC
Source organism: Pyrinomonadaceae bacterium (assembly GCA_036004125.1). GTDB lineage: Bacteria > Acidobacteriota > Blastocatellia > Pyrinomonadales > Pyrinomonadaceae > PSRF01. The sequence goes on from DASYRR010000226.1 coordinate 381, forward strand.
AGCCGGATTCTGGGTATAGCTGAGGTGCGTCGAGTCGTCGCTCTTGCGCAACAGACAAAGCCCGACATGTTTGTACTTACAGGTGATTACGCCACGGCCTATCGACAATATATTGAGCCGTGTGCCGAAGCCCTTTCGCCACTGACTGCACCTGAAGGAGTTTGGGCAGTGCTTGGTAATCACGACCATTACATAGATCCGGAATTGACCACTCGAGCGTTGGAGCGACGGCGTATCAATGTGTTGAATAACCACAACACAACAATTCGGCGTGGGCCAGATGCAATTCAGTTGTCTGGTATTGATGATTGGAGTTGGAATGGCCAGGATTGGAATAAGGCCTTCGCGGGTCTAAAAAATCGTCGCGCCACTATCTTACTTTCTCACCAACCCGCGGTTTTGGAATTCGACCAGACTCAGAATGTTGCTCTGATTCTGAGCGGTCATACGCACGGCGGACAAATCAAACTCCCCTGGATAGGACCGCCGGCACGCTTCGCGACCAAAGATCTTAGATATGCTCAGGGACTATTTCGCTATGGCAACGTGCAACTGTACGTGTCTAGTGGAACCGGGGTGATTGGACTGCCCGTGAGACTTGGAGTGAGACCGGAAATCGCGGTACTGCGACTAAAACGTGCTGCGGATAAATGATCTTCCAAAACGAGTTAGGTGCTCACACTCGCTGGACGAGGCGCCTTTTGCAGTTGGACTGGGACCTGAATCGCGTTACAGATCTTAGTTAGACGATCCTTATCACGCTGCATTTCTGGATTGTTCGCCAGCCACTCACGAACTTCGCGAAAGATTCTTGCGGCGTGAGCATCGGGCGGTTCGACGAGACGATAGTGCATCCACTTTCCTTCGCGACGCGTCGACACGAGACCGGCCCGTCGTAAATAGGCCAGATGGCGCGAGATCTTTGGTTGGTTTGTTTTCAAGACCTCGACAAAGAAACAAACACAGACCTCGTCGTCTCCGATCAGATGGATGACTCGCAAACGGGTACGATCTGCGAATGCCTTAAAGAGTAGTTCAATGCTGTAGTCTTTGCTGCCCATCAACTACCTTCGAATACGAGATCTAATGTGCCTGAGTTCCTTAGTGAAAACCTGTTAGTCTGTTCCTATGACTTGACTGCGTCGTTCTAACAAAACGGTGTCACGCCAAACACCGTTGAGTTTGGCAATTCGTTCTCGACGTCCGATCAGATGAAAACCACAGCGTCGATGAAGCTCAGTGCTTGCCGTGTTCTCGGGGAAAATACTCGCTTGGAAGGCCCAGATGCCGTTCTTCTCTCCCTCCTCGATCAGCCTTTGCAGTAGTCCTCTACCAAATCCCTGACCACGCGATGCGGCAGCCACGTACACGCTAACCTCTGCAACTCCGCTATACACTTGTCGCGTCGATACTCTGCTTAACGCGGCCCAGCCCCGTATTTCATCTTCGGCCGTGACGACGAGTCTGCCAAAGGGCTGGTGATTGGCGTCCCACTGCTCCCAAGTTGGTGCTTCAGTCTCGAACGTCGCTTGCCCGGTAGCTATTCCCTCCACGTAGATTTCCCGAACCCGCGGCCAGTCTTTCGGAGACATCGGCTTAATACACATTTGCATTGACATATATGAAAGACCAGCGTAGAGTGTGTTTCATATTCGCGTTGGCGAATGTAACTATAGAGGAGGTAGGCCATGGAAAACAAGACCCGAGTCGAAGTGAATACATTGAAGGCGCACTTGGCGCTTAACGTTTCGGATGTGAAGCAAAGCACGCAATTCTATAGACAACTGCTGGGCATCCAGCCGTCGAAGGAGCGCGAAGGGTACGCTAAGTTCGATGTTCAAAGCCCACCACTTAACTTAACCTTGAATCAGGTCGGAACAGTTGCGCGTGGAGCGTTCTCCCATCTGGGTATCCAGGTTCCGGCAACGGAAGATGTGCTGGCGATGCGTCAGAATTGGATTGACGCTGGACTGCCCGTGCGGGACGAGATGCAAACAAACTGTTGTTACGCGCTACAGGGTAAAACGTGGGTTCAAGATCCGGATGGTAATCAATGGGAAGTCTTTGTCGTTCTCGAGGATAATTTGGCTTCTAGCCCCGTGTGCTGCACGACCGATGTCGCTGCGCCAGTTGCCATAACCAGTGCGAACCAGGCCTGATAACTGCTTAGACGTGTCCCTTAAACCACTGGTTTGAGAACATTCTGATTGACAGATGCGAGCGATGCAGAGTACTTTGTATGGCCAAGTACGTGCTGATCGACGGCTGGTTAGTGGCCGAAGATCGTCGAATGCTGATAGTAGGACGGAGTAGTAAAAATCAATGTTTGGGGTACAATGCGGCAACATGAGCCTTTTGGAAAGCATTAACTCGCCAGCGGATCTGCGTATTTTGCAACCCGATCAACTTCAAAGCGTCGCAGATGAAATTCGAACCTATATCCTGGAAACGATGTCTCGTGTGGGTGGTCATACGGGAGCATCGTTGGGTGCAATCGAATTGGCAGTTGCCCTGCATTACGCCTTTGATACACCGAAAGATCGCCTCGTCTGGGATGTTGGCCACCAAGCGTACGCGCACAAGATCCTGACCGGACGTCGAGATCTTTTACCAACGATAAAACAGTATGGTGGCATTAGCGGCTTCCTCCGTCGTGACGAATCTGAATACGACACCTTTGGGGCAGGACACGCTTCCACCTCTCTTTCGGCGGCTCTCGGAATGGCCATCGCCCGCGATCGGAAAGGCGAGGATCATCACGTTGTAGCCTTGATTGGCGACGCTTCACTTGCCGGTGGTATGGCGATGGAAGCGATTAATCAAGCCGGTCATCTAAAGAGCCGTTTGATCGTTGTGCTCAACGACAACGAAATGTCGATTGCTCCCGCGGTGGGTGCCTTGACCGGCTACTTGAATCGAATCCGCGGTGCACATGGATATCACCGTTTCAAAGACGAAGTTGAAGAAAAGCTTTTGGCGATTCCGTCAGTCGGCGGGCGTTTACATCACGCTGCCAAGACCGTGAAAGACGTAATAGCAGCGGCAGTTCTGCCGGGAGCGCTGGTGCACGAATTGGGCTTCAAGTACATCGGCTATGTCGATGGTCATAACCCTCGAGCCCTCGTGGCGGCGCTGAATGAAGCAAAACAGATCAAAGATGGTCCCGTTATTGTTCATGCCCTAACGACAAAAGGAAAAGGTTTTCCGCAAGCCGAAAGTGACTACTATCGATGGCACGCGACCGGACCTTTCGATCTGGAAACCGGTAAGCCGATCAAGAGTCCTGCCAAGGCTCCCACTTACACCACCGTTTTTGGCGATACGCTTTGCCAGTTAATGGAAAGGGATCCCAAAGTCGTTGCTTTGACTGCAGCGATGCCGGATGGAACAGGAGTTTGTTCTGCGCTCGAGAAGTTTCCGGAGCGTTCATTCGACGTTGGGATTGCGGAGCAGCACTGTGTGACTTTTGCGGCGGGTATGTCCTGTGAAGGATTGAAGCCCGTTTGTGCTATCTACTCAACTTTCTTGCAGCGCGGTTTCGATCAACTGATTCATGATGTCTGCATTCAGGATTTGAATGTTAAGTTTTGCCTGGATCGAGGGGGCATTGCTGGTGGGGATGGACAAACGCATCACGGCTTGTTGGATATTGCGTATCTACGAGGAGTGCCAAACATCATCGTGATGGCGCCGAAAGACGAAGGCGAGATGCGCGACATGTTGTTCACAATGCTCGAGCACAATGGACCTGCGGCCATGCGATACCCTCGCGGGAACGGTGTTGGAGCTGATATCAGTCGGCAACCTGTGCACCTGGAAATTGGCAAGGGCGAGATTCTACGTGACGGCGGGGAGATAGCGATTGTCGCCTACGGCTCAATGGTTCATCCGTCGTTGGCCGCGGCTGACAACCTCGCCAAAGAAGGAATCGAAACCACGGTAGTCAATGCCAGATTCGTCAAGCCCCTTGATGCGCCGTTGTTACTGGCCCTGGCTCGTACGAAGCGACTGATTGTTACGGTTGAAGAGGCCTACCTCGCAGGTGGTTTCGGCGCAGCTGTACTCGAACTGCTTGAACAGAATGGGTTGCAGGACAAGGTCAGGGTTGTGCGTATGGGAATACCCGATCGCTTGATAACTCACGGAGATCCCAAACTGCTGCTCGCAAAGTACGGCCTTGATGCAGACGGGATCTACAATCGCGTCCGAGAAAGCATCGAAGTGTTGGATGAACGGCGTGCGAAACCTCAACGAGTTATGTCGTAAATCCTCACTCTTTCTTGTGAAACTCTTGCAAAACGCGCCCGTCTCAAGCTGCAAGCCATAGACGGGCGCGTTACTTTCATGCACCAAATAAGTTATCTGAACTAGACAGGCTCGTCTCGTTACACTGGGTTTCGCTTTCAAACCTTCAAAAACGTTGCTGCAGCCTTTTGTGGCCTCGTGCTTGCAATGCTTGAGCAGGGTTACTCCCGCCCGAAGGGTTCAAAAATGTCGAAGAAGGTCATGCAAAGAGAAGAAGCCCTGGATTTTGGCCCCCAGAGTGCGCTACCTGATGAACCGCACTTCGATGAGGAGTGGACGGTTCTATCAGCACGACCTGTAGTCCCGCTCGACCAATTGAATTCAGCGGCTAAACGACACAGCGCATTGAAGCTAGTTGGTGCCTTTATGGCTGCGATCGTGCTAGGCGCGTTGGTTGCTTTGGCTGGTGTCGGTCTAAGAGACACGAAGGGCGACGTTGGTGTTGATGTTTCCGAGCATACTGATGTCAACCCACCGCATAATTTGGCGGAGCAACCAGTGGAACTATCGAACTCCGCTACGGAAATGCCAATCGCCTCGGGCGCCATCGGTGGACCGATCCTCGTACCCAAAACACCAACCACCATGACCGAAGCAACCAAGAGTCCGCTACGCAACAGTGAAAATCAAAAGCCAGTCGAGTTGGATAAGCCAATTGCAGAGGATGAAATGAAGGTTGGTGAACCCGGCGCACAACTGATTGATGCATGGCAAGAGCGTCGGCCACGGCGCGTAAGAATGAGGCGTTGGCGTCGCGAGCGAGGCACCCGTCACCACCGAGATTTGCTCCGGATCGAAGAGATATTTGAAGGAAGACGGCCCTAAGTCATTGCCGATTGCCAATTGCCGATTGTCGATTTAGAAGTTCGTTTGGGCTTCTAATCGCTTTGGAGTCGTGACTGAAAGCGATGCAAATCGGCAATCGGCAATGTCTTCAAACTGTAATGATCAACATATTGACGGATTTTTAAACGGATGGCATCATCACAATCAAAGCGATGTGGGTCTGCTCAAGACTAGTTGGTATCGCTTGCTCCGTTCTATCTCACGTAAAGATTAAATCCCCGACTTTCTTAACGGTTCAGTGTTTCGCGCGATGCGGCGCGAGGGAATGGTGAATCTTTATGACTAGACAAGTGTTTCGGGAGCGGGAGTGCGTTCACCGAGACGAGGGTGCCGACGGCGGTTTCTACAATGGGGCCTTTTACATTCAAGCTCTGCAGAGATTGCGAGTTGATGAAGCAGTGCAGGTCGCCAGTAAAGTCAGCTCATTTTTTTGGGCTGATGCCCCACACATTTTAGTTTGGCTTTGTAACGATTGCGCTGCTCAGCTTCATTTGACGGATACTCCCAGAGCACTGACGCATGCTTCCAGACGTCACGCTGGATGAACATTCTAGCCAAGCGAACAAGCAGTCCCCGGAGCCCACCCCAAGACGCCTTAGTTTGGTGTAATGTCTCGCACTGTGAAGCGCGAGCGCATAGACAAGCTGCTGGTTGAGCGCGGCATGGCTGAATCCCGGACCAAGGCGCAGGCTATGGTCATGGCCGGCGTCGTACTTGTTGATGAACAGCGAGTAGATAAACCTTCCGAGCAATTCTCCAGCGACTCTCCAATCCGTATTAAGCAGGCTGACGATCCGACGTCGCGGTTTGTTGGCCGTGGCGGCTTAAAACTCGAAGCCGCATTACAAGCTTTTGGTGTCGAGGTTAAGGGCCTGACCTGTCTTGATGTTGGTGCATCAACGGGCGGGTTTACTGACTGCCTCTTACAACACGGGGCAGCGACAGTTTTTTCAATCGATGTCGGTCACAATCAAATCGACTGGCGTTTACGACAAGATCCGCGGGTAGAAGTTCGAGAGGGTGTTAACGCTCGTTATCTGCAACCTGAAGATTTCCCGACGAAGTTTGACATCGCAGTAATGGATGTCTCATTCATTTCAGCGACAAAAGTGCTCCCCGCAATTGTTCCACTCCTAACAGACCATGCGCGCCTGATAGTTCTGATCAAACCCCAGTTTGAAGTTGGTAAAGGTGCAGTTGGAAGCGGAGGCATTGTTCGCGATGTTGAGCAACGAGCGCGTGTTGTTGAAGAGGTTAATCGGTCAGCAACATCTCTGGGTTTAGACAACATTGGTGTCATCGACTCGCCCATTCATGGTGCGGCAGGCAATGTCGAGTTTCTAGCTCTCTACGAGAAGCGCGACTGAGTCCAACGTCTTGCGAGCAGCAGCTATGGCGCAATGACGAATGACGGAAACGGTTTGGCAACGGCTTGGTCAGAAGTTGGCCATGGTCGTATGGGAGGAACACCCTGGCAGTATCGAGATCGATATAAGTAACTAATTCCTTGCCTTGATGTCATAGACCCACAGTGTCCCGGAATCCCGAATGTAAAGTCTTCCATTAGAGATCACCGGATGCGCATACGCGGTGTCCGAATACGGCGCCCCCTCTTTAGGCTTCGGCTGAGCCGGCGGAGTGAATCGCCCCTTTTCGCGATAGCCTTCAGGGGTTGCCTCCACCAATCCGACATCTCCTTTCCAGGCGTGAACATATAAAAGCCCATCAGCGTAGGCTACTGAAGACCTGCCGAGACTCTCGGCCTTCCACATCACCTTTCCCGTTGTGAACTCAACCGCGAGTACGTTCTGCTCCGCCGGGTCACTGCCATAAAGGTAGTCGCCGACCAACACCGCCCCGCCGAAACCGTTCGGAAGGCCGCGCTCGAAGTAGACTTGTTCCGCCGCGACTCCTTTGCCGTCCGGCTTCAAACGGACGAGTCCGCCTCCTATAGAAAGTGCCCCAGCGTACACAAATCCGTCACGCGCGACTGGCGTGAAAACCTGCGCTGGGCCTTTGACAACTTCCTTGTATCTCCAGAGGAACTCACCTGTCTTTGCATCAACTCCGATGATGCCTTTGCTCAAAAAATTCACATACTGTTTGCGACCGCCCCCTTGCACGACAATCGCCGACGCATAACCCGCAGGGTCGCCACCCGGAACGGCTGATTTCCAGATCACCGCGCCTGTTTTTTTGTTCAGCGCCACGATCGTGGCCTGCGCGCCACCGGGGCTGACGACCACGACGTCGCCATCAACTAACGGCGACTCTGCATAAGCCCATGTGTGCGGCTGACCGCCGAACTCCTTTCGGAGGCTCTTCTGCCATCGAATCTTGCCGTTTTTGGCTTCGAGGCAAGCGAGGTCACCATCCGAGCCCAGGGCGTAGACGAAATTTCCGTCAACAGTAGGAGTGGAGCGGGCTTTCGGGTAATTCGGGTTCTGCTCGGGATTGCCTACGTTGCCGACGCGTGTGGTCCAGATAACTTTTCCGTCCTGGGTTGAAAGAGCCTGGACAAATTCGTTGTCCATGCCCCGATTGCTCATCAAATAGATTCGCGTTCCGACCACCGATGGTCCCGAAAAGCCGTCGCCGATGTTGTTTAGCTGCCAGAGCAGTTTCGGTCCTTCCTTCGGCCATTGCTTGAGCAGACCGGTCTCTTTCGACGTACCATTCCGTTCCGGTCCGCGCCACTGGGGCCAGTCGGAAGTCGAAGCAGCCAGGTTGGCAGATCTAGGAAGGAACACAGCTGAGAAACACAAACAAAACGCCGCGATGATAGTTAAAAATCGTGACTTCACGGTCTTCTCCTTCTGACTAGTGTGATTTCTTTTGGATCCCGCTGCCCTTCGCTTACGAATCAGTTTCACAAAACGTTCCGTCACGTTGGGCTCAAATCGGACCGGCTTTGCCTCAAAAGTCAGAACCTAACTTGGACCGGTCAGACCCACCCGCTACCCGCGAGATGGTACTGACCCAGTCCAATCACATTCCCTGACTTTTAGGGCAAAGCGAATCGGACCTGCTGTACGACACAGACCACTTCGTTGACACTAAAAAGCTGGCCCGCGTATCATCCCCGCTGATCTAAAGGCGTAAATAAAACTTTTCTTTCGCTTTTCTCCTCCGGAAGAATTGAGGCCCTTAGCTCGGCGTTCTTAAGCCTCGATTTACACTCTTTCACGATTCAAAATGTCAGCAATTAAGCGGATCGGAATAGTTCTAAAACCGCATCAGCCCGACGCCCTAAAGACCCTTTGCGAATTGACGCAATGGTTGTCGCAGAAAGGTATCGAACTGGTTGGTGGCGCTGAAATCGAACGTGAGAGAGTCGAACACGAAACCGGCTGCTCGGTTACCGAGGTCGAGCCGGAGAAACTCGCCGCATCTGTTGACTTGATTCTAGTGCTTGGCGGTGACGGCACCATGATCGCTACTGCGCGCCTGATCGGCGATCACGCGGTGCCGGTGTTGGGCGTCAATTACGGTGGTCTTGGTTACCTCACCGAGTTTCGTATTGAGGAACTCTACGCTGCGCTGAAATCGATCCTTTCGTCTAATTATCGTCTCGACAAACGAGTAATGCTGCACGTTGATTTACAACGGGCGGATACAACCATATCCAGCAGTCGTGTCTTGAATGACGTCGTGATCAATAAATCAGCGCTGGCCCGAATCATTGAAATTGAGGCCTACCTCAATGAGCAGTTCGTGAATTCCTTCCGCGCTGACGGACTAATTGTTTCCACACCAACAGGCTCTACCGCATACAACCTGTCAGCAGGCGGGCCAGTCGTTTTTCCCTCGATGAATGCAATTGTGATAACTCCGATTTGCCCGTTCACACTTTCCAATCGGCCGCTTGTGGTTCCAGACGACGCGGTCATCGAACTGCGACTGAAAACTGATCACGAGGACGTAGCTCTTACTCTCGACGGGCAGGTAGGTTTCCCCTTGAAGGTTGACGATCGCATTGTCATTGGCAAGAGTCGCACTACCTTCAATCTCATTCAACCAAGCAATAGAAACTACTTCGACGTCCTGCGCGACAAGTTGCGTTGGGGACGCTAACGCCGACTTACGAGAACGAACACTTAGTTAGGGTCGATCACTTATGCCTGAAGCCAAAGACTCTAAGCGCAGAACACCTGACCAGCTTGATCGTGATGCTTTCGAGCAGGAAGTCAATACTGACCTCGATGAAGAGACGTTCGACAAGCCCAAGGGAATGGCGCTCCACACTCGTATTCTAATTGGGCTCGCGGTTGGCGTTATCACCGGCGTGACCGTGAACTATAAGTGGGGCGGAGATCACGCAAGAATCGTTTGGGTAATCGACAATATCACCCAGCCAATCGGTCAACTGTTCCTGCGCTTACTGCTCATGATCGTTGTGCCTTTAGTTTTCTCGTCTCTGGTGGTTGGAGTGGCGGGGATAGGTGATATTCGGAAGCTGGGCAGGGTGGGTCTCAAGTCATTCGGATACTGCCTTATCCTCTCAGCGATCTCTGTTTTCATAGGCATCACGCTCGCCAATACCTTGAAACCAGGCAAAAAGATTGATCCGGCAACATCTGCGGCGCTGCAACAGCGGTACGCCACTGATGCCACGAAGACTGTCGCTGATGCAAAAACCGCGAGCAGCGCAGCATCGAAGCCTTTGATGGCGGTGGTCGAGACGATTGTGCCGAAAAACCCTTTCTTTGCAGTCTCAGCAAAGGAAGACCCAAACATGTTGCACGTGATGTTCTTTGCTTTGGTGATCGGCATCGCAATTACGCTTCTGCCTGCCAACACGACAGCACCATTGTTGCGAGTGATGCAAGGGCTCTATGAAATCACGGCAAAAATCATAGAGATGATTATGAAGTTTGCTCCGTTCGCTGTGGCGTGTTTGCTTTTCACCAACACGGCGCGTTTTGGTTTGGATCTGCTCCAGGCACTGGCCTGGTTTGTGGTGACCGTGTTGTTGGGTCTTTCTCTTCACATGTTTGGTGTTTACTCACTGTCCATCTATTTTCTATCGCGGATCTCTCCGATCGAATTCTTCCGACGCATAAAGACTGTAATCCTGACTGCGTTCTCAACATCGTCATCTAACGCTACGCTACCAACGGCTTTGCGCGTTTCGGAACAAAACCTTGGCGTACCACAAGAGATTAATAGTTTTGTATTAACGGTCGGCGCCACCGCCAATCAAAACGGCACCGCGCTTTACGAAGGCGTTACGGTCTTGTTCCTTGCGCAACTGGCAAACGTGGATCTCTCTTTGGGCCAGCAACTAATGGTGGTTTATCTTGCGATATTGGGTGGCATCGGCACGGCGGGAGTTCCTTCGGGATCAATCCCATTCATTATTGGCGTGTTGGTCACGATTGGTGTGAATCCGGCGCTGATTGCCATTATCTTAGGGGTAGATCGCATACTCGACATGTGTCGAACGACGCTTAATGTTACCGGGGACATTACGGCCGCAACATACGTGGCACGCTCGGAAGGCTATGAGCTACTAAAGTCCCACGAACCTGCGATTGTTCACGCCGGTGTAACGATGCCTGAACGCCCGTGGGATTAATCCTTTAGAAACAGGTGTGCAATACTCTGCGAATGAAGAAGCACTAGCTTTGCTTTACCAGGATGAATTAGCAAATGGTTCTTCCGCTCTTCGATGACAACTCCGACAGGACGATCACGCCGCTGGTCAATTACGCAATCATCGCGGCGAACATCCTCGTCTTTGTTTTTCTGCAACAACTGGGAACGAACGAGCACTTCACATATGCGTTCTCGACCGTGCCGGGCGAGATTCTCACCGGACACGACATAGTCACGCCTAGCCGCGTTCTGGTTCATCCAGTCACAGGCCAACGTCTGCTGATTCCGGGATTGGAAGCGACCCCGCTCTCTGTTTACCTGACGCTATTCACTTCAATGTTTATGCACGGCGGCATTGCCCACATAGCCGGAAACATGCTGTTTCTTTGGATCTTCGGCGATAACATTGAGGATAGATTGGGACACGTGCGGTATGTCATTTTCTATCTAGTTTGCGGAGTGATAGCTTCCCTGGCGCACGTCTTCACTACCGGCCTTTTTGCAACCAGTGAAAATAGCCTGTTGATTCCAAGTCTTGGAGCGTCAGGAGCGATTTCGGGTGTCCTAGGTGCTTATCTCTTACTTCATCCGACTCGCCGCGTCACCGTTATTCTTTTTCGCTTCCTCACGGATGTACCGGCGTATGTGGCAATCGGACTCTGGTTCGTCTTTCAGTTGATTAGCGGCCTGGGAATCTTGGGAGGAGGAGCCCAACAAGGCGGCGTGGCTTATGCGGCTCACATTGGTGGCTTCATCGCTGGACTCGTGCTAATCAAGTTTTTCGATATGGGAAGACGACCAGAAGTCGCGGGGTATTAAGCTCAACTATAGGACGTATAGGACCTATCCGACCTATACTCATAACCGTTACGCCCATGACTACGAAAGAAATGCCTTCCGTGAACCAGCAAGGTCTCGACATTTGTTCGACGCCACGCGAGGAAATGAATCTCTTTCCGCTCGATACGTTTCCTTATGAATTTCCGGGAAAAGAGATTCGAATCAACTTCGAGATAACTGAATTCACCGCCGTCTGCCCTTTTTCCGATTTTCCCGACTTCGCCACATTTCGCATCGAGTACGTTCCCAATGAACGTTGCATCGAGTTGAAGAGTTTGAAGCTCTACATCAATTCATTCAGAAATGTGAAAGTCTTCCACGAGCACGTTACAAATATAATTCTGGAAGACTTTGTTGCTGCGTGTGATCCTTTAAGGGTGGAGATTGAGGGAGACTTTCACGTGCGGGGAAACATCAAGACGGTTGTGAGGGCTAGTTACCAGAGGACGTAGGAAACAGGAGCAGGAGCAGGAGGCAGGGGCAGGAGGCAGGAGCAGGAGGGTGCAGGGGCAAGAACAACCAAAAGATTTGCTGAGCGAGATTGATTCAAGTATTACTCTTTGTCCTGCTCCTGCTCCTGCTCCTGCTCCTGCTCCTCCTTCCCTGGTTACCTAAATGGATACGACCCTCCTTTACTCAGTCCTTGGCGGTATTGCTATTGTTCTTTTGTTCATCGTCGCCAGAGTCGCGTTGCGGTGGGCGTTCCGGCTCGCGATCATTTGTCTCGTTCTTTTGATAATGCTCGGTGGCGCGTGGTTCTGGTTTCATGACTTTCCTCATCAACCCCGAGCGAAACCGAGCCCCGTACCAACCCAACGCGTCAGCAGCAACCGGCAATAACAATGGCAGAAACTGACACCGATGCTGCCGATCAGTACGACGCATCCATAAGCCTCAGAAAGTTAAATGAAGGTCTTCCGGGTTTGTGGAGACGTTACCGCAAGCTCCCGCGCAATGTCTTCGCCATCAGTCTCGTCAGTCTGCTGAACGACGCCTCGAGTGAAATCATCTATCCACTGCTACCGATTTTTCTGAGTTCTACTCTGGGGGCATCGGCGCGGGCAATCGGAGTAATCGAGGGCGCCGCCGAATCGATCTCCAGTCTTCTCAAACTGTTTGCTGGCTACCTCAGCGACCGCTTACGACGACGAAAAGTGTTGGTGGTTTCCGGATACGCGCTCGCTGCTCTGGTTAGGCCATTGTTAGCGTTCGCGAACAGCTGGCATCAGGTGCTGGGAATTCGACTAACTGATCGAATTGGAAAAGGGATTCGCAGTGCGCCTCGTGATGCAATGATCGCTGATGCTGTCACGTTTGAGCAACGTGGGATCGCATTCGGCTTTCACCGCGCAATGGATCACGGAGGCGCGGTGATTGGACCGTTACTCGGCTACGTGCTGGTGCTGTTTCTGGTCAGCAATCGAAATGCGCCTACCGTCAGAGAGTTCACCTGGGTTTTTCTCGTTGCTGGTATTCCTGCCCTCGTCGCTGTATTAGTGGCAATGTTTTTTATGCGGGAGTCTGAATTACGAGTGCCCCGCGAATCCGAGGTTCCCAAGCTGTCTCTGCGTGGTTTCGATGGCAACTTCAAGAGGTTCCTTTTGATCCTCGCTCTGTTTACGCTTTCAAACTCGACTGATGGTTTTCTGATCCTGCGGGCGCGTAGCATTGGTGTATCAATTAGAGATTCATTGTTGCTTTGGGCTGCTCACCACGGAATGAAAGTGCTGGCCTCATTGTGGGGAGGGGATCTTTCGGATCGTCTCGGGCGCAAGCGATTGATTGTCGCAGGTTGGATTTTGTACGCAGCCGTCTATGCCGGGTTCGCATTTGCGGCGCATCGAGCATCAATCTGGATACTCTTTCTAATCTACGGTATCTACTTCGGACTGGCAGAAGGAGCGGAGAAAGCTCTAGTAGCAGATCTCGTTCAGCCGGAGCAGCGGGGCACCGCGTACGGCCTCTACAATCTGGCATTTGGAATTACAGTATTTCCTGCTTCGCTAATGATGGGTATGATTTGGGATTGGCGAGGTCCGACCACGGCCTTTCTCGTGAGTGCGGTTTTGGGAGCGACGGCCGCGCTGCTGCTTCTGGTTTTGGTGAAGCCCCACCCGACGACTGCGGAAGTTTTCAGCCGGGCAGATGAGCGCCAATAAACGCAAATAACAGAAAAGGCAAAAAAGCAGAATGGCCTTGCTCAGTTTGGATCCGCGTTTATCCGCGTTCATCTGCGGCTGAAACTTCCGGTCAAACACAACAGCTTGAAAGGGTTTTTTATGTCACGACACGTTCTGACTCCGCATCCGGGACTGGCGACCGGCATTGGCTATTATCTGAGCGGTATGGAGGAAGTCCGCCAGCAAGTACGACAAGCGGTCAAGGATATCGACGTTGAAAATTTCGGGAAACCAGCTTTCCTGGGTGCGCATTCAATTGGCGCCCTGGTGCTTCACATCGGTGAAGCCGAATGGTGGTGGATGAAATGCAACGTTGCCGGTCATCAACTAACCGACGAAGACGCAAAGGCACCCTACTGGGATGTGCTCGACGACCCATCGGCGTTTGCGAAACACGGTTACTCCGCCGAGTTCTGTTTGCAAGAAGTCGATAAAATTCGCAATCAGACTCGCGACTTGCTATTTGGTTACGCGGACAAAGACCTCGAACGAATTATTAGCTTCGAGCGTAACGGTGAACAAAGCGACCACAGTCTGCGCTGGATCCTTCACCACTTGATCGATCATGAAGCACAGCACAAGGGTCAGATTCTGATGCTGAAACGGATAATGAATATTCGATGAATTGCGGATGATGTCCGATATGCGTCTGTCTTGTCGTTGACGATTGGTGTTCGAGGCCTCAATTCTTTAGGATGAATGTTCTGGCAGCATCGACAAGCTGAAGCATATCGGACATGACAAATTACGAAGTTATTAAGACTCCACATGATCTCAGACGCGCAATCGAAACACTCTCAAGCCAACCTGCACTGGGCCTGGATACCGAAACAACCGATCTCGATCCCTTTACTTCGCGACTGCGCCTGATCCAGCTCGCCGCTCCCGACAAAGTCTTCATTGTTGACCTTGATGCCTTTCGTAATGGCGAATTCGCCAGGAACGAAACACTCGCACCTTTGCGTCAATTGCTTGAGGCTGCCCGCCCGATCAAGATCGCGCACAACTCAAAGTTCGACGCGAAATTCATCAAACATAATTTAGGTGTAGATCTAGGCGGGCTTTTCGATACGTTGTTGGCCAGTCAACTTGTGGGCGCCGGCGATATCGAAGAACGTCACGGGCTCGAGGCTGTAGCCGGACGTTATTTGAACGAGTCAGTCGACAAAACCGAGCGGCTGAGTAATTGGGACTTCGAGTTGTCGGAGTCCCAACTTGAATATGCGGCACGGGATGCCGCGGTCTTGTTGCCGTTGCGCGAAAAGCTTATCGAGCGACTGAAATCTCAGTCTCTCGTCAAGGTCGCGCAGCTCGAGTTTGAGTGTGTAATGACAGTCGTCGACATCGAGCTCGCGGGATTCTTCATGCACAAGGATCGCTGGCTTGATCAATTGTCGATTGTGGAAAAGCGTCGAATTGAGCTTGCCGAACAGCTACAGGAAGTGCTTGCAGAAGAGTCGACGCAGGGTTCGCTGTTTGGTGGTCCACAACGCGAAGACATCAATCTGGATTCTCACCAGCAGTTAACCCAGGCGCTCAATCGTCTTGGTATTCCGGTTCCGGATTCCACCCGCAATTGGAAAATGCAACCGCTCGCTGCACAGTACCCAATAATCGGAACGCTGTTGGAGTACCGCACCGTTCAGAAGGCTTTGACAAGCTACGGTACCAACATGATCGAGCTAATCAATCCAGTGACGAAGCGATTGCATGCGGACTTTCGTCAGATAGGAGCCCCCACTGGAAGATTTGCCTGCACTAATCCGAACATTCAGCAGGTGCCGCACGCAGTTGAGTATCGTCGTTGCTTCAGTGGTTATCCTGAAAGTCGCAAGCTTGTGATTGCAGATTACTCGCAAATTGAGTTGCGCATTCTGGCAGAGTTTTCTGGAGACCAGGGTTTCATCGATGCGTTCAACTCCGGCGCCGATCTACATCGTGTGACGGCGTCGCAGGTATTCAATGCATCGCTTGATCAAGTGACAAAAGAACAGCGTGACTTTGCCAAACGTCTCAACTTCGGTGTGGTCTACGGAATCGGCGCTCAGCGATTTGCGTTAATGACGGGTCTAACCACACCCGAAGCCGAGAATGTGTTGCGGCGTTATTTTGGCACGTATCGACAGCTTGATGCTTACCTCAAGGAAGCAGCAAATCGGGCGGTCAATGATCGACAAGCGAGAACAGCTTCGGGACGCTTAGTGCGCTTCCGGTATGACGAGAATGATCGTCAACAAATTTCAATGACGCAACGAAACGGAAAGAACACGCCAATTCAGGGAACGAGCGCGGATATTTTGAAACGCGCGCTGAAATTGCTGAAGGGTGAGCTGAAGGATTCCACCGCGCAGATCGTAAACATCATTCACGATGAAGTTGTTGTGGAGGCGGATGCGAGTGAAGCTGAGTCAATTGCGCAGAAGGTTGAAAAAGTAATGTGCGCCGCTGGTGAGGAGTATTTGAAGAGTGTGCCGGTCAAGGTTGAGACTGAGATCGCCGACGAATGGATAAAGTGAACGTTACCACCTCTTCCAAAGGCTTATTTGCGCCGTCGCCAAATTAGATACACAGGTATACCTGTGAACACCAACAAGTATCCTATGCCAGAAGTCGACGGCGCCAGATAAGCAAGATCCAGAATAAACAACGCTGCGAGAACGATGTAGATCAACGGCACGACCGGATACCCAAACGTGCGATAAGGTCTCTCAATGTCAGAAGCCTTCCTGCGCATCACGATTACTACACCCACCATCAACGCATAGAAAATCAAATCAGCCGAAACGATGTACTCGAGCAATTGCGTATAGACGTTTCCGTAGGTGTACGTTCCCGACTGTGGATTGACGGTTATCGTTCGCGGTAGAACAAGGAATGCAGCCCACAAGCCTTGCGTCACCAATGCAATCGCCGGCACGTTATGCTGGTTAACGCTCGCTACTCGCTTGAAAAACAAGCCATCGCGCGCCATCGCGTAATAAACTCTAGCTCCAGCGAGAATTAATCCGTTGTTACAACCAAAAGTCGAGATCATTATCGCAACAGCCATAATGATCGTGCCCTTTGAGCCGAGTGCCGTCTGCATCACAGCCGTGGCAACACGATTCTGCGGAGCATTTTGAATTCCAGCGAGCGGTAAGGTGACGACGTAAGCAAGATTCGCCAGCAAGTAGAGTCCCACTACAAGTCCGCATCCCAGGAGTAACGCGCGCGGGAGGTTGCGACCTGGCTCACGAACTTCGCCTGCGGTAAACGTGACGTTGTTCCACGCTGATTGGGCAAACAATGGGCCAACCATGGCTCGTCCGACCAGCATCACCAGCGCGAGTAGCAGCAGTCCATGTGTCATGGGTTCAAAGCCGACTTGCGCTGCGGTGGGTTGCCAGCCGTTCTCCCACGGCCGCCACCAAGAAGAAGTGTAAGCCGCACTACCGTGATTCCACCCAATAATGAGTCCGATCAATATCAAGCCTACCAATGCGACAGTTTTAGTAAACGTAAAAGTGTTTTGAATGAGTTTGCCGGTCTTCAAGCCACGTGTGTTGAGCAGCGTGAGCAGAAGAATCATGACAATAGCAAGCAACTGTTGCGTGGAGAGGCTCAATGCGTAACCGTTGAACGACACCGATCCGACTTTGAACGGCTTTAGGATTATGAGTTGTGAGATTAGATACCGGTCAGCGGAAACGGAATCAGTAAGAACGCCGGTGAAGTTTGCGAAAGCGACGGCTACCGCTGCGACCGTTCCGCTTTGAATTATCAGGAACAGTCCCCAGCCAAACAAAAAACCGATTGATGGTCCGTAAGCCTCGCGTAGAAAAACGTATTGACCACCAGCGCGCGGCCACATCGCGGCGAGCTCGGCACAACAAAGTGCGCCCGTGATGGTAAGCACACCCGCGAGTGACCAGGCCATTATCAGCCACCCTGGCGACCCCACAAGCCTGGACGATTCAGCTGAGGTGATGAAGATTCCGGAGCCTATCATCGAGCCGACGACAATCATCGTGGCATCGAGCAGGCCCAGACCACGTACAAGGTTGGCGACTTCTTTGTTCATTGGTGCGTCGGTATAGTTGCGCGGCGGGCGAGTGTCAAGAAAAAAACTACTGATCACCTTTAGTAGCTTCTTTGAGTGATTCAGGCGGCCATATGCTGGGAGCGCAGGCGTCCTCGCCTGCTTGTCACCCTCCAGGAGTCTTAGTTGTAACCAGCAGGCGAGGACCGCCTGCGCTCCCAGTAACAACGCGCCCGTTAGCTCCAAGAAACTACTAAAGGGCATCGATATGACAACTGAGAAATGTCAAATGTTATATGGAAGATGATTTTGGTTTTTCATCGCTCAGTGCTGCGTCCCGCCGTCAAAGATCGCGTCCTTGACACGTAACTTTTGCTCCCCTAGTCTCTTCGGGTTGAAAAATATGCAGCACCAAACCTACCGACAACCATCAACCAAAAGACCAACGAAACGGCAGTATTCTTCTTTAATATCGACAAACCCTTCAATTGGCTGGGAAACTCTATCAAATAAACTTTTTATGATTTTGATAGCTTAATAGAGCGACGAGGCGCGCATGATCAAGGATCAGATTAGAAAACTAATAATTGAAAAGAAAGCACGAGTCGGAGTCATCGGACTGGGTTACGTTGGCCTTCCACTGGTTGTGGAATATGCAGCTTCCGGTTTCGAAGGAATTGGATTTGAGGTTGACCAGAACAAGGCAAACCAGATCAACGCCGGTACTTCCTACATTGGGGATGTTCCCTCAAGCCGCGTTAATGAATTCGTTTCGCAAAAGCGTTTGAGCGCTACTACTGACTTCGATCATCTTAGTGACTGCGATGCAATTATCATTTG
>DASYRR010000227.1:0-10052 GCA_036004125.1 Pyrinomonadaceae bacterium
GGTTGTAGATGCTGAGATTCGCTGTACCAAAGCGGTGACAAGTCCCCGCACTCCAAGGAGGCGCCCCTTCCTAACTTTCGAAGTTCACCTGGAAAACCTTTCTAGAGCAAAGCTATTTTTTAGGCCAAAAGGGCTTGAATACCTTTCTCTCGAGATTATCGGCTCTTCGGCGAATCCCTTTCTGCACACGCCAGTACGCCCCCGCAACTTGCTCCTTAATGCCGGTGCTCACGGCCCAATCAAACTCGAGTTCATCTCTCCAAAGATCAAGCATCTTTTGGTCAAGGTTGAGCACTCCTGCACGCGTGACGCCCTTCGGTGGTGGCGTAAATGAAGCGATCTTGTCGTAAACCCTACTTCGCTCATCTCCATCAACACGCGCCAGTAGATGCCAAAGCGTCAGCGTGTCGCGCCTGCGACTGTATTTGAACAGCACCGCCAGTGCAGAGTGCCGTGCAGAAGAATCTTTCGCGAAGTCGACCGACGAAAGAGCCAGCCGAAATTCGGGGACTGCATCTTCAAAGTATGGCGTTCCCGGTCCAACACCCGGTTGAGTTCGACATGCCGCACCGGCTGGAACCATCGACTCGCGATCTTTCAACTGCAACGCAACCCAACCTGAAGTAACTCGCAACAAGCTCGCTCCTGCATCGTCAACTTCCAACGTGTAGGCGCAACCAAGATCTGCGGCAACAGCCGATGGTGTATCAACAAAGAACAGCCTGGGTGGCGCCCAGATTCGGGCGCTCATCTTGCCACGCGCCAATTCAAGCCGATGTTCTGTTGGTTGAGTTTGCAGAAGTCGAACTCGAGTGTTTGAACCGATTTCGACCTGTCCGATCGAACTGACCGCAATCTGCGCTTTCGAATTGCCGTCAGTCTCTAACCATTGACCAATTGCGAGTTGACCTTTGTTAGCGAGCCCGGTAGAACCAATCCGCGGTGTTCCATTAATACGCTGCACCTCCCATGAAGCTACTTGATTAACGGGCGCGTGACTCCCAGGTCTCCACCAGATCGCGAGAACAGCAACCAACAGCAACACAACGGCGACCGCGGCAGCTCGTAGTTGCCACGAAGCAAAAAAGAATCCAGGCGCACTCGAATCTCGCACGGAGGTCGTACTGAGTTTCGACTCTAGGTTCTGCCAGAGATTCTCGGGAGCTGATTCGAGCGGCAACTGTGCGGCAAACTTAATGACTAACTTGATTTCATCAAACTGCGCGCGGCACTTACTGCACGACATAATGTGCGAAGTAAACTGTCGTGATTCGTCAGCGTTGAGCTCACCGTGACAATACGCTGAAATACTTTTTGTGACGTGCTTGGAAAACATTCTAAATCTCCGAATACTCGGACTCCTCAAAACTAATCCTCGTCAAATGCCTGTCCGCGCAGATGAGATAGGTGTTTTGCGAGCTGTCCATGACCACGATTCAGCCGCGATGCTACCGTTCCTTTTGAACACCCCATCACACTGGAGATCTCTTCGTACGAGAGCCCTTCTACATATTTCAGGAGAATGGGTAGACGAAACTTTGGTTTCAGTTGGCTGATGGCAGCTCTTACAGACCGCGCTACTTCTCTACGCGCGTATTGCTTCTCCTGCGGTTTCTTTGCTGCCGCGTTTTTCATTCCGACTGTTTCTCGCGTTTCTCCAAATGACAACAGCCGTCGTCTCCGGCGACGTTCATCCATACAAGCGTTGACTACGAGCCGGTAAAGCCAGGTCGTGAACTCCGATTCACCTCTAAACTTTTTGATCGACGTAAACAGTTTTAGAAAAATCTGTTGCGTTACGTCGTCAGCGATCGATTTGTCTCCACCGACCGAATAGACGGCGATCGAGTACACCCTATCTTTGTATGTTTCAAACAGGACGCGGAACGCGTCGCGGTCGCCGTGTTGGCAGGCTTCAATTACTCGGCCATTGATAATCTGCTCAGCCATTACGGCGCGCGGCTCCATTCGGTCCCCCGTTACTGCAGCTAACAAACATTAGACGAAGCTTACGTCAGGTTTCTTCCGTTTTGACACAAAGATTGTCAGGCTGGCGGGTCTCTACCACAACGAGACGACGTCCAACAGGAGGCGAGTTTGAGCCGCAGATCTACGCAGATAAGCACAGATTAGACCACTCATTTCGGGAATGGTCTGGGATCTCTTTACAAATCGGGAGGCGCTAACTCTGGAGATGACTTCGATGATTCAGGGCGAGTTAGGGCGGGGTTAGGATATTGCCGATTGCCGATTGTCGATGTATGTCCGATATGCTTTAGCTTGTCGTGATGGGGAGTGCTCGTTCTTGGGAAAATCGATGTACACCACGACGACAAGCTAAAGCATATCGGACATACATCGGCAATCGGCAATCGCAACTAGCGGGTTACGTGAACTAACATCTCCGTCCCCGACTCGATCTTCAGCTCCTTGCTTCCTTGCACAGCCAAAGAGCCTGCACCACCAGCGCCGCCAATAATCAAACCGATCGCTGCGCCCTTTCCACCGCCGGCTATCCCACCAATTATGGCGCCGACTGTGCCACCGATACCGGCACGTTTGACTGTTTGCTTTGTCCGGCTTCCGGATTCGACGCCACCCTCGTTGTCAGCACGGCCGGAACCCTCGCCGTAGACTCTGGTAACGTACCCGTGCAAAGTCCCCTTTCGACCGTCGCGAAGTTCTATTCGATCAAAGGCGAGGTTCATACTCGTACGACCCTTAATCTTGCCAGACTTTTGAATTGAACTGATGTGGCCGTAAACCCGAGCCTCATCAAATCGACTCGGGTCGATTACAGTTGCGGTGAATTGATCGTTTAGGCGCGAGTCTTTGCTCGAAAGAGTCTCGTTGACTCGGACCTTGAGATCTGTACCGACGGGAACCAACGGAACCACTGCTCGCCGAGTCGGCGTTCGTCGTCTCATGCTCGGCTTTGTTTGAGCACCGATCGTGAGAGCGCTGCAAAACAAAACAACAACCGTAAGTACGACACAAATCATTGATTTCTTGTTTGTTCTCATAACTCCTCCTATGGAACACTCATCGGCTTGAACATTGTCCACCTTTACGAGTTAACCATACAACAAACGGCCCCCACGTCGTCACACGGGGGGCCAGTCAAATGTCTAAAAAACGATGTTTCAAACGCTAGGCAGATAGTGCCGACCCTGCTGTCTCAGCATCAGAGCTTCCAGGTAAAGCATCTTCTCCTTCAAAAGTTCTACGTCTATGAACGGTGCCATCTGAATCAAAGATGTAAGCGGATGGAGCTTCACGCATAATGATGTCCTGCAATCGCATCAAACCATACAGCAAAGCCTCCGGTCGGGGAGGACAGCCAGGGATGTAAACGTCTACAGGAATGCAACGATCAACGCCCTGCATCGTTGAATAAGAATCAAACGGACCACCTGTTGAAGCACATGCACCCATCGCAATCGCCCACTTTGGCTCCGGCATTTGATCGTAAATACGGCGGATCACGGGGCCCATCTTCAACGTTACCGTACCAGCAATGATTATCAAATCACTTTGCCGCGGGCTGGGCCGAAACACGCCAGCGCCAAAGCGATCGATGTCGAACCGGCCAGCACCGGTAGCAATCATTTCGATGGCGCAACAGGCTAGTCCAAAAGTCATAGGCCACAGCGCAGATTTTCGGGCCCAGTTCACCACCGGCGCAGCCAGGTCCATGCCTTTCGCACCAACCGTCCGTCGAAGCGAATTCATGATCGAATCGATGGTGGTAAGAACAAATCCTTCTTCGTGTTCAGACATATGTTATTGCCGATTTCCGATTGCCAATTGCCGATTTTCAGAAACTGCCTTAGCCCTTAACGAATCGGCAATTGGCAATTGGAAATCGGCAATCTTCCTAGGCCCACTCAAGCGCGCCTTTGCGCCATGCATAATAATAACCGACTACGAGGATCGCGATAAAGACAAACATCTCAACCAGCGCGAACTTCGTAAAGGAAAAATCGTCGCCCATAAAGATAATCGCCCAGGGCAGCAAAAAGATCGTCTCGACATCAAATATCAAGAACAACATCGCAACGATGTAGTATCTAACGGTAAAGCGGTCGTGCGCTTCAGTCGTCGGGTCGATGCCGCATTCGTACGGACGCATCTTCGCCTTCTCGTATTTGATTGGTCGTAGAAAACGCCCAAGAATAAGCGGCAACACCGGGAACACCACCGCCACGGCGAAAAAGATCATCACCGGCCAATAGGCTGTGATCGGACTGCCGACGCTTGTTTTTGCGGTCGTAACTACTGCTTGAAGAAGCATTGTTCCCGCATGCAGAAAAGCCGAAGACGTTGATGAACACGAAAATAGTAAGCGGCGGTTAAGATTGTTGTCAACGCATGTCTAAAAAAGGTAGTGGTTCAGTTCCCTCGTCTCAAGTTCTATGTTGCGATGGACGGTAAGGAGCGAGGGGTCAAAGCGAGAACAATTCAAGTTCAAAAAGCTGTTCACATCAATGTAACTTCATAGCAAGGTCGATTTAAGACTGGGACCATATGCTACGGCGTTATCCAGCTCGTCGACCTAAAACAGCAATTAACCCAAAAACTCGAGGACACAAACGATGACGCTTTCAAGCTGCAGATATGTCGCTGCCCGACTCGGCTTTTTCCTGATGATTATTGGATTGAATCTAACCGTCAGCGCTCAAGAACTGGCCCTGGATCCAGCAAAAGTGTCGACCAAACCTGCCGAGCCAACCGTCAATGAACGCGTCCGAGTGTTGGAAAGTGAACTTGAAAAGCAAAATGCAAAGCTTGACCAACTGCAAAAAACAATTGGCGAGCAACAAATCGCAATCCAGGCTCTCCTCGAGAAACTCTCGACCGACAAAACGACGACTGCTGCTCCAAAGACAACCGAATCCGTCGCCGCATCAACCGCACCCATAGCCACAGTTTCTAAGCCAGGTGTGACGACACAGCAAACACCAACAGTTGAGCAACGTCTCGCGAAGATTGAAGGTCAGGCGCTGAAGATTGGGCCTCTTCGGGTTAGCGGCGATTTCCGTCTGCGCTTTGACGGCATCTTCCGCTCAGCTGCAGAGCCTCCGGATCCGCCAGTAGCTCACACACAAAACGCACGCATGCGGTATCGCTTGCGAATCAACTTCGATAGTGATCTTTATCCTACTCTCAGCTTTCACAGCCAGCTTGCCACCGGGCCCATTAACAATGCTCTGACTGTAGACCAGGACTTTGCTGGAATTACAGCTCGTCATCCCTTCTTCATTAACGAAGCGTGGATCGACTACCACCCGACAAAAGCGATTCAACTTCAGGGTGGCCGCGTTCAGGAAGTGTTTGCTGATAACTCTCGCTTCCTTTTTGACGACGATGTCCGGTTCAACGGTTTCAATGAAAAGTATGTTGCCAGCTTAAAGAAAAATGCGGGCTACTTTTCCAGTATTGAGTTTCGTGCCGGCCAGTACATTCTGAGTAATCCAAACGTTGCGATCATCACTGCCGGTAGCCCCTTGGCTCGTGCGGGCGAAGTTGTAGGTACAGCTGGCCGCTCAGCAAACCTGTTCCATCAAGGCGTACTCTTCAATCAGTCGTTCAATAAAAAATGGAGTGATCAGTTTGGTGGTGACCTTCAACTGTATCGACATCCTAACCAGATTCAATTGGCTTCAACGGCGGATGGAGTTGTCTTGCTAGTTCAACCAACGCTTGGAATCGCGCTTTCGGGTCCACTGACGGGTACCGGCAACGCGACCACTACTGCCGGCGGAACAATCTACACAGCACCTGGATTTCAAATCGCCAGACTCACCTACCGCTTGAACTATGCTGGCTTCCAAAAGGGAGACCACATGTTCCCAGTTGTGCTCAATCTCCAGGCCTCGCGCAACGTAGCCATTGGTCTGAACGAACGTGATGCTATGTTAGCGTCTCTTCAAGTGGGAAGAATCACGAAGAAAGGTGATACGTCTTTCCTGTACGTGTTTTCAATCAAGGGTGCTAATGCTTTGATATCTCAAGTAACCGACGACGATCTGGGCACCGGCACTGGAGTTAACATCCGCACCAATCATTTCCGTTTTGAATACGGTCTGGCAAAGAAAGTGACCTTGCAGAGTTTGTTCTTCATTCAGAACTCGCTTCGAAGCAGTGGACAGTATCTAAACTTCTTCGTGCCTGTTAGCTCATTTGTGCCAACCAGCTACCGATTACAACAGCAAATCGTGTTTTCGTTTTAAGGACGACTCTGATCTACTGAGACCGCGGGCGTCTCGCCCACTCCAGTGCCCTTAACGCGTTCACTTTCGCAAGGGCCTCGATCCTCGCGGCAAATGTTCGCGCATCCGACAACGTGTTGCGGGCGAGACGCTCGCGGTCTCAGGGCGTGAGAGACTGAGGATCAGGGCAGAGTTCGAAAGCTTCGCGAACCACCCGCGAAGTGTAGCGTCCAAAATTCTCAGCTGTTCCCCGTTCAGGTCTTTCACGGAGAAGCAACCGTCCGCACGTCGTTTACAAGAACCTTCGCGGGAGTCTTAAAACACCCACCGAATTTCCCGCACAAGTTGTTCAGCGCCCGGAAGTGGCATTCCGAAGTAATGCAGCACTCCCCCGACTAATGCTCCAAAGGCGACCGTGATAACGACTATGCGCACGACCCCGCCAAAAGACCGTCCAAAGAACTCAAACAGCAGGTATCGCATGATAGAGCTCCCCCCAGAGGTCAGTGCCGTCGCTCGTTACTGACTTCTGTTTGCGATTGGGTCCACCGTCGGCAAAGCCTGAATCACACTACGACGCAGCTTTTTCGCGGTGTTTGAGGAACTTTTTGGGGCTTTATTGATGGGAGGTCGAATGACCTCGCCAACATTATGGCAAACTGGGGAGGTCGTTGACAACAAAATCATCAAAAATGTCCGATATGCTTGAGCTTGTCGGGACTGGGCAAGATGGCGGCCGCAGATTTACGCTGATGAAACGTTGATCTTAAGTTACCTTTAGCACGTCAGCCTTCCTACTGATCAATGTTTATCTGCGGAAATCTGCGGCTGAACTCTGCAGTCACGACAAGCTGAAGCATATCGGACAAGCGAAACTTTCCTGTCGGGGCTTGCGTAATAAACTGACCACGAGTAAGAAGTAACCTAACTCGTTACAATTCTGCGTAGCTCAATCTTGTATTTCGGATCAACTTATCCCAATTTCACGTTTCAAGGGATTGGTTGGTCGATTACTTGTTTTTTCCACTCCGCAATGAACGAGCTCATCGTTTCTAAAGTGAGGAATCTAATGCAACGACCAGTAATTAAACTCCTTGTCTTGGCTCTCGCGATGACTATCACAGCGTCGTCTCTACAGGCCAAGCCGCTAAACGTTCCCGTCGTCTACTACAAACTTCCCAACGGTCTGAAGGTGGTTATATCCGAAGACCATATGGCGCCCGTCGTCACAGTCGGCGTCTATTACAACGTTGGTTTCCGTGTCGAACCGAAGGGTCGAACCGGCTTTGCACATCTGTTTGAGCACATGATGTTTCAGGGCTCCGCCAATGTGAAGAAGTTTGAACACGCAAAGTTTGTGGAAGCCAACGGCGGCAGTCTTAACGGTCACACCGATTTCGACTACACGAACTATTATGAAACGCTGCCCAGCAATCGCGTCGAATTGGCCCTATGGCTGGAATCGGATCGCATGCGTTCACTCGATGTCAGCGAAGAGAATCTTAAGAACCAGCAGAACGTCGTCAGTGAGGAAGTCCGGGTCAACGTTTTGAACCAGCCGTATCAATTCTTCGAGTTGATCGAACTATGGAAGAATGCATTCACAAACTGGAACAACTCGCACAACGGCTACGGCGATCTTCTTGAAATCAACGCTGCAACAATCGAAGACGTGCGCAGTTTCTTTAAAGCCTACTACGCGCCTAACAATGCAGTTCTTACAATTGTCGGAGATGTTGACGTTGCCGACGTAAAGAAGATGGTCGAAAAACACTTCGGAAGCATTCCATCACAACCGACGCCACCACCACCGGACTTAACCGAACCAGCACAAGCGAAAGAGAAACGAGTTTCCCAAACAGACAAGCTCGCGAATCTTCCTGCACTCGCCACCGGCTATCACCTTCCAGCACAAAACTCTCCCGACTTTCCGGCGATGGCGTTACTCGTACAGATTCTTCAAGGCGATGACAGTTCACGCTGGTATCAACGCCTTGTCAAAGATAAAGAACTTACTCTCGATCTAACCGGCGGTCTGAATTACTTCGGAAACGAATTCGACTACACGGGTCCAATGATCATGACAACACGCACTACCTACAAACCGGGCCACACAGCCGACGAAATCGTGAAGGAGATGGATGCTGTAACTGCCGACTTGGTCGCAAAAGGAATCACTGAGAAAGAACTTGCAGATGCAAAGGTTCGATTCCGATCAAACTTCTACAGTCAATTGGAATCGAGTTTTGGCAAAGCTCACTTGCTTTCGGTGCTGGCTCTCTTTCGGGACGATCCGAATCAGATCAATTCATTGTTGACGCCGTTTGAGGGCGTAACAGCTGCGCAAATCAAAACTGCTGCTGCGAAGTATCTTGTAGCTGGCAATCGAACCGTGATTGATCGTGTTCCCGAACCGAAGAGTCAGAGCGGTCAACAGCAGAAGTAAACCGACATTATGACATCGGGTTCCTAAATCAGTTCTCTCTGCGCGACCTCTGCGTTCTGATGTCCGATATGCTTTAGCTTGTCGTCGCGATTAATAAAAAAGGCCTGCTGAACAACGACAGCGACAAGCTAAAGCATATCGGACATTCAGAACGCAGAGGTTGCGCAGAGAAGAGTTCAGGACAAGCACAATTCTTTGAAAGGCATTCAAATGAAACTCCTTCTTGCATCTATTCTCTTAATACTCTCGACTCTCCCCATGGTCGCGCAACAGAAAACTCCGCCGCCGCCAGGCGCTGCCAGACCGTTGAATCTCCCAAAGATCACTGAGAAAAAACTGTCAAACGGTCTAACAGTCATTCTTGCTCCGTTACCGAATGTGCCAAAGTTATCATCGATTCTCACGTTTAGAGCGGCAACCAATGCCACAGATCGAACAGCACATCCGGGCATTGCTCAAATTGCGGCCGGCGTCGCCAATGAAGGCACCGACACGCGAACAAGTAAGCAGATTAAAGAAGAGCTGCGATCCATTGGCGGAACTCTTGGTCTCGGCAGCGATGCTGATCAAACCACGCTGACAGCTACTGCTCTGTCAGAATTTTCGAGTCGGATGTTTGAGCTAATGAGTGACGTGACACAACATGCATCCTTTCCGGAGAGTGAATTGAAGCTGGCTCAGGAGAACACCATCCAACAGATTCGGGCGGGTCGTGCCAATCCCAACTTCCTGGTCAACGAGCGCTTCCAAAAGGCGGTGTTCGGCAATCACCCATATGGCTTCGTTGTTCCGGACGAGAAGTCGATCAGCGCGCTGACCCGCGAAGATCTGAAATCGTTCGTCGCGAAGTATTACATTCCGAATTCCTCACACTTGATCGTCGTCGGTGACATTGACGTCGACAAGACCTACGCTGAGATTGAAAAAGCATTTGGTAGCTGGAAAGCCGGCACCATACCAGCGGATGAGAATCCGGCGGTTCCAGTACGAGACAAACGTCAAATCTATTTCGTTCATCGTCCAGGCTCAATTCAGTCGGCAATTTACATTGGCAACGCCAGCATCCCACGAAATCACGCCGACTATTTTGCGATTAGAACCGCCGATACGATCTATGGCGGCTCATTCTATTCGCGACTAACTCGCAATATCCGCGAGAGCAAGGGCTACACCTACTCACCATTCAGCTTTTCAAACACGCAATTGAAGACCGGCTCCTTTGTCGCTGGTGCGTTTGTTCGCAATGAAGTGACCGGCCCAACGCTTCTCGAGATTCTTTATGAACTCGACCGAATGCGAGTCCTTCCAGTTTCCGATGAGGAACTGAATGCTGCGAAGGAATACAGCACCGGCAACTTCTCGGTGGAACTCGCGAGTCAGCTTGGTCTCGCCGG
>DASYRR010000228.1:0-86788 GCA_036004125.1 Pyrinomonadaceae bacterium
AAGGCGACGGGTAATTCGCTGAATGTCAACAGTATCGTGGTGAGTGTGCGCTGATCTGGGTTCTCAGACCTAAAAGGAAGAACGTTTACAATTAAAAGAGATTCTCCAGGGCCAGAAAAGCGCCATAGATTCCGAGCACAACAAAGACAGTGGCGATGACGTACCAGGGAAGTAATCTAGTTTGACAAGCGGGACACCGAGTTCGCGACCACCTTGCGCGCCGTTCACAGTTTCTACACTTCACCCTATTAGGAGGTTCCTTTTCAAGTGTTCGAAGCCATCAAACCGATGAAGGCCAGACCAGGTGGCAATTACGCTTTTGATGAAGAAAAGGTGCGCGACGCGTCTGGGCAATCGATTTTGATAATTTAGCTTACCGATGTTGTGAGGATTTTGAAAGTGCGTAGCGCTTAAGAAGTCGGCGAATCATGGTCACTAAATAGTCGTCGTTCCCATTTATCAAAGAGCTCTTTCATAACTATCAATTACTTCTAAATTAACCCTTAAGACATTGACTTGGTCCAAGGATAGGCGTATAAGGCGTTTAACGCTCAGCTTCCCCCTCAAACGACTTTGACTTCGGTCGCGTTAGTGACAATGCAACGCTGTCCTCCATAAACGAGGCGTTCATTATGAAATTTAATCACAGAAACTCACTCCTCTTTATTGCATTAGTAATATTGATTGCCGTTGCAAGCCTCCGCTCTGTTAGGGGCTATTTGCTCTTTCCGCAACAACAGTCGCAGCCAGGAACTTTGGCGGCTTATGTGGAAGAGGCCCAGGCACAAAGCGTCTCGCAGTATAGTTTCCCGTCAGGATTTCATGAGTACGTTGTGCCGGAAACATGGGATGAGGTTTTAAATAACTTCTCTTTCGTCATAGCAGAGCCCTTGGAGAAAAGGAGCTACGGCACTGGTAACGATACGACTATTACGTCTTTCTATAAGTTTAGAATACTAGAGACGTTGCGGTCGCGTCCTGCACCGTTTGCTGTCACTAATCCACCAACCGATATGAGCGCGCCTCAACCCAATGAGTTTTTCATGTTCAAATGGGGTGGTTTACTAAGTTTAAGTGGCGTCCAGTTAGTAGCTGAGGAACCAACTTTTCCTGAATTTACGATGGGTCAGCAATACTTAATGGTTATGCAACTGGATGCGAGCTCAAAAATGGCCAATAACGCATTAGGTCCGTTTGGCGCTTACATCATCAATTCAAACGGAACCTTTGAATCTATAAGTCCAAACGGGAGCACTTTTGAAACTGATCTAAGCACTCGATACAACAACTCCATTAACCAACTGAGAGCAGCCTTAAGCACTCCATAACCAGTTCCGAGTTCCCCCTCTCGAACGCTCTCATAGGAGCGCCAATGAAACCCACGGTTCCTCTAATTCTCGCGCTGTGTCTGAGTATTTCTCCAATATCTACTTACGCAGGCAGTTGTCCTCCATGTGTTTCAACGCCAATGAACGTGACGGATACCGGCGCGAGGTCCGCAAACGGACGGCCTATTATTACGCTGCGGATAGACGCAAGCTGGAACACGCCTAACACGAACACCACTCGTCCTCAAGTTTGGAATGGAGTTACTGGAGCGGTCCAAGAATGGAATACCGCCACGGACACCGGCGACAGTACCGGCCATGGGACCTATTATCAGATAAAGTTTGACGAATTCACTCAGGCCAATCCTAATGGGGTGAACATAATTGTAATTAAGGACGACAAACTAAGTCAGTGGCCACGCGGTACTGATATACGTGGCGCTCAAGGCATCACCGGAAAAGCTCCTGGTCCATACTACATCCACTTACGTCCAGATGATATTACCATTGTACCGAGGCCGCGCTTAAAGAAATCATCGAGCATGAGATATCCCACATCTATGGGCTTTACCACATAAATGACCCGTCAAATACTTGTCCGACCGGTTATCCTTCAATAACACGGACGCCCACTGGAGTAGCTTGTGGTCATGTTGACCATCGACAAATCACGCCGCAAGACGTAAAGGTTATCAATTTGCGTCAATGGGACAACACCTATCGAACTGGAAACTGTCAGGTGGTATACAAAGGGAACGCGAATAACGGAGGGTCTTCCTCGCCAACCCCTACTCCTCCGCCGGTTATCGATTGCACAGACAACGACCACGATGGAGTTTGCGCCCAGCAAGATTGCGACGATTCCAATGTTTGGTCCAGCTTTGACTTAGATGGGGATGGCTTTTGTAATGGGAATGATTGTAACGATTCAGACCCAACTATCTATCCAGGCGCGCCTTTGGACAATGAAACCTCCGGTGGAGAAGATCGAAATTGCAACGGTCAAGATGATTACGATGAACAAGGACTTGGTCCTTGTGGGTGGCTGCGAGAGCAACAATGCAGGGCTGCGGGTAAAGATTGGGAAGCAGGACATTGTACCTGCGAGTTTTACTCAGACCCTTCGCCAATACTGATCGATGTTCTGGGTAATGGCTTTAATCTGACATCAGCCTTAGCTGGCGTGAATTTCGACTTGAATAACGACGGTGTGAAGGAGAAACTGAGTTGGACAGCCTTAAATACTGATGACTCATGGCTTGCATTAGACAGGAACTTGAACGGTCAAATCGATAATGGTTCTGAGTTGTTTGGAAACTTCACCCCCCAGCCGCCCCCTCCATTCGGCGAACAAAGGAATGGTTTTCTCGCTTTGGCTGAGTATGACAAAGCCACCAACGGGGGGAATGGCGATAGCTTGCTCAGCCATCAAGACGCGATCTTTCAGGCCCTGCGATTGTGGCGAGATTGGAATCACAACGGCATTTCGGAACCGGTCGAACTTTTCTCCATGGATGCAGTCGGGCTAAACAAAATTCAGTTGGATTATAAGTGGTCACTGAAAAGAGACCAGTACGGTAATCAGTTCCGTTATCGAGGAAAGGTTAAAGATGCATATGGAGCGCAGTTGGGTCGGTGGGCGTGGGACGTATTTTTAGTAGAATTACGTTAGCCTTAATTAGATCATCAGAAGCAGCTCACCGCGTCGCCGTGTATCCCAGTCAGCCAGTCGCTACTTCGTCCGTAATCTAGCGTTGGCCCAGAGTAGCCAATGATCCGAGACCTCGACCTTTCGATCGATTCCATAGTTGACCGCTTCGAGACCCCGCATCCATACCCAATCGAGTCTGAGTTCGATGGGAACGAAGAGCACTCGTCGTACGAAGGTTGATTGACTACCAAATGGCGTGACAAACCCAGCATCTGTAAATAGCTTAATCGTCTTTCGCTCCGCGTCACCTTGCCAGGTGTTGAAGTCGCCCATAACAATCGCCGGGATTGCAGACTGGCGATGGTTGAGATCATCCACCAATGCATTTAGCTGATCGAGCTTCTTCTCCATCGAGATCCTTGTTTCAGCATGAGCCGAGTACACTCGCAGTAAGGTTTCCCCGACTTTTACGGATGCTCCCAAGGCGACTCGTCGCCGATGACCTGGACCTTCATGAGGAAGAACTATACGTTGCACATCCAGCAGTGGATAAATGCTCAGGATAGCTACTCCGGTTTCCTCTTCCGCCCCTGACTTTGGGGATGGAGGAGCAGCCCACGCGTAATAGAGACCAAGTTCGTCTGCTAGTAGCTTCGCCGTGTTTGTCTTCCCGCTGCGCTCCTTTTTTCGATCAACTTCCTGCAGGGCGACGATCGCCGGATTGCCAATCTCCGCATCTTCACGGAACAGGTTGATCAGCTTTTTAAGATCTTCTCCACTGCGCCAGCGCATGTTGTAAGAAACTATTCTTAGCTCCGCGCTTATTGGCGGCGTCCGCAGTTTTCCAGCCTGACCAGACTCGAACAGCGACGAGTTGTCGGCGTGTGCTTCTTTGGACGAAGGCTTGTTTGCCTCGCGGGATTTGGATGTTTGTTGGACGCAAGACAAGGGAAGGGACTGCACTATGAGAATCAGAACTAGAATTGCCAGTGACATTTTGTCTTAGAGGCGTGACCTAATTTGAAGAGTGAAACCAGCGCACCAGCTGTCTTAGATCGCTATTGATAAACCATCGGTTGCTTCGATTACGTCTCCCGCCCACAACAGTTTGGCTTCAGTCGCCACGTCGATATTGTCCCACTCAGGATAGAGATGAGTAAGTACGAGTTTCTTCGGCGAACAGTCCTGAGCCAGGCGCATCGCTTCGCCGAGCTCCAGATGGGTCTGCAAAGGTTTATTTCTCCTGAAAGAACATTCCACCAAGAGTAAGTCCACACCCTTGCCAAACTCACTAAGTTCTCTGGTGAATCCGGTGTCGCTGGTATAGACAAACTCCTTCCCGCCCTGTTCCCTCAAACGCAGTGCCAAACTCTCTTTTGTGTGTGGAGTTTTCATCGAGGTAGCCGTTATGCCCGGGAGAATTTGAAACTCTTCAGCGGGATCGACCTCAGTTATCTCAACGGTGAAAGTTTGATTGAATAAACGATAATTGTTTGCGTCGTTGATGGTGGTTATCAGGTCTTTGAGGCCCTTAGGTCCGACAATGCTCAGATCCTTCGTGCGTGTTTGCGTTTGTGGCGCCCATCTCATTCCGAACAAAAGCGGGGCAAGCCCTCCGCAGTGGTCGAGGTGAAAATGACTGACCCAGATGGTGTTGAGGTTTGGCCAATCCAGTTGTTGCCGAGCTATCTGATGCGGGGCATCTGGTCCGATATCGAGCAGGATGCTGCCCGCCGATGTCTCGAGCCAGAATGCGGGGGAAGCGCGACGGGGATGTGGAACGGATGTACCAGACCCTAATACAACGAGTTTCATAACGATGCCCAATAATGTCCGATATGCTTTAGCTTGTCGGGTGGATTGAAATTTCAGATTGCAAATTGCAGAATGCAGATTGGAAGAATTTCGAAATCGACGAAACAAGCTACTCTAATCTGAAATCTGCAAGCTGAAATTTGCAATCCACCCGACAAGCTGAAGCAGATCGGTCACTTTATTCTACTTGACCGCTGGTCGTCATTAGGCTAAACCTCAACCATGGGCTCAAGCGAAATTCAACTCGATGTGCTGGCCGTCTTTTCTCATCCAGACGATGCAGAGTTGTCTGTTTCCGGAACGCTGCTGAAACTGAAGTCGTTCGGTTATCGAACTGGAGTTTGCGATGTTACCCGAGGTGAAATGGGAACGCGCGGCACGCCGGAGGTTCGCGCAAAGGAAGCTCTCGACGCCGCGCGAACGCTCAAGCTCGACATCCGCATCAACCTCGAACAGCCGGATGGACACGTCTGGCCCAGCGAGACCGCGCGCACGGCGCTGGTTCGCGTAATCCGCAAACATCAGCCGAAAGTCTTGTTAACCACTCATGAAGATGACCCCCATCCTGATCACGCGAACACTTCAATAATTGTTCGTCAAGCCGCACGCCTCGCCACAATGGTGCGATATGACGAGGAATCGGGACTCGCGGCCGTTCCGATGCCGGCGATCATGCATTCGCTTTTCTCACGACGCATCGTGCCTTCATTCATCGTCGATGTTAGCGAGTTTGTTGATGAGAAGATGCAGGCAATTCGAGCCTACGGGTCACAGTTTTACGACGCCGGCTCGAGTGAGCCCACGACCAGAATCAGTAAACGCGGTTTTTTAGATGAGATTCAGTCCCGGATGGAATATTTCGGCGCACTGATCGGCGTCAGCGCGGGCGAGCCGTTTTATGTTCGCGAAGCTTTGAATGTTGAAGATCCCCTGGCACTGTTGACGAGGCCGATGAATATCTACTCGTGAAGGTCTTTGGTCTTTGGCCTTAGGTTTTTGGTCTTGGCCTTTGCTAACAACCTCGCAATCGACACGTTTAATCCAATTCAAAGACCAAAGACCAAGGCCAAAGACCAAACCCATCCCTCAATTCTTCGCCGCTACGGCAGGCTTCTTTGGTTCCAGTACGGCCCGTGCGATCGCAATCGTTGCTACGGCTCTCGGTCCTTCGCCTTGAAATCCGCGGGCAAGTTCAACGGCCCGATCATAGTTCTTTGTCGCGAGCTCTCGAAAGATGCCTTCTACGTTAAATTCAGCCACGTCGCTGTTCGATATCGATCGCTGATTCTTGCTCTGAAACGTATTAACCAATGTTCCGTCCTCGCCAGTAAAGCCCACCGCCGAGTTAGCAGCTTTCACGGCGTCAAATGTTGCATCCCAGGAGCGAGACAGCTCAATAAGTACCAGTGAATTTGCGACTGCGAAGAGTGCACTCGGAAGCATTGGGTCAGACACTTCAATCCGACGAGCTTCCGTTGCTGCCGACTCGACCAACTCTAATGCTTTCTCTTTGTCTGTCTTAAAAAGCTGCTTGGCGCATTCAGTCAGAACCCAAACACGATACAGGTGTGTTAGGTCTCCTTTGCTTGCTAATTCCAGCGCCTGATCAGTTAGTTTCTTTTGCACGGCGTACGAAGCTAGTTGGGCATCGATATAAGCCTGGGCGCCCTTGCGCAGCTCCGATTCATCGATCTTGCTTACGTAATCGCGTGCTCTCATGTCGCCTCGATGAGCAAGCATGAAAGCTAACTGGACATGAAGTGAGTCGCGTTCGGCCGAGGTCTTAGCGCGGTCGATTCGGTCCAAGAGGGCTTGCTCTCGTTCCGCGTCCGGGACGTCGGGCTTGACGCCCTTGTTGAACCATTCGTCGTCGCGCCGGCGTGCGCTGTCTGAGACCAGAGAACTCAAAGCATTCAACTGGCCTCGTAATGATTCGACCAGATCAGCCGGAGCTGATTGTTCGAAGAATGGCATTAGTCTTTTCATGATTAGAAAACGAGCTTCTAATCCATTTGGGTCGACGGCCTTAGTATTCGGCGTAGTGGGTGGCGCTGTACTCGTTGTGGCCGCGGGCAATGGTTTCAAGAGAATTTGAGCCGCCGCTTGAAAAAACATCAGCTTCAAATCAGGCGATACGTCGGCTGGCACTATCTTGTCCGATCGTTGTGAAGTTGAGGTGCCCCCGCCCTCGAAGATAATAAACAGGTGTGGAGTAAAGATGTATGACGAGAGCAGCGAAACTGTGTTTCCGTCGGACTGTGGGTTGCCCCCGGCAATCGCCAGTAAATTGGCGTAACGTTTGTCGGCCGCTGCTACGTCCTTCTCCCTCACATCCGATAGGAAGTCCAGGGTTTCTCTGCTCACCACTGTCAGCGCGGGATCAGCAAACTGGAGTGCGCGTTCAATCTCGCCCGTTTGCAACAGCTCACGTGCGACGTTTAACCTTTGACGCAAGTCCTCAGACAAACCCGAATCTCGACCCGGACTGGTTGCCGAATTAGCTGCTTCCAACTTTTGTGCTTTTAGTTTCTCGAGAAATTCTTCACTCAGGACACGATCATGACGCGCCGCCAGTCGCAGAACCTCACGACGTACGTCCGGTGGCTTATTCATCACGTAGCCGCCACTCTTCGCTTTCTGCTGCCGGATGTCTTCTTGAACTTTTAGATCACTTTCCCGATCTGACATCTCAGCAGCTTCCCAAGCCTTGCGGAACATCAGACGACCCTGTTCAGCGTCGACCTGCCAGAGCGCGTCAGCAATCCGGGCGAGCGATCTGGCCCGCAATCTCGCATCGCCAAAAGTTCGTGCATCCGTCGACAACGCAACCAGCAACGAACGCGCTTGTGCGCGCCGTGCTCGTTCCTGTGGGTCGACTTCGTTGGTTGCGGTGGTCTTGGATGATTTTGTCTTTTCCTGAACCGCTGGCTTTGGTTCGGACGTTTGGGCGGTGGCTGCAGCGGCGGAAAGTGTCAGGATTATTGCCGCCACGAATAGTGCGGTTTTCATAAACACTCCTACGCAAGTGGACTGACCGGTCGATTAACCACTAAGACATAAGACACAAAGAAATCCTACAACACTTACGAACGTCTGTTTTGATGACCTACGACCCGCAGAGGATATTTCAGTTTGGACCGATTGCCAATTGTTCGTGTTTATCCAAGACAGACCGAGCGATTGCCAGAGTTGCAACGGCGCGCGGCGCTTCGCCCGTGAAACCCTTTGCCACTTGAATAGCTCGAAGCAGATCGGCGCGAGACAGTAGCCTGAATACAGTGAGCAGATCGAACTCCGGAGCATTTGCACTTGTCTGCATAACCATGTCGGTGGTCTCCAGACGAGCTGACATGGAACTGTCTTCGCCGGTGAAACCTTCAGCTGAGTTTGCAGCCTTAACCACTTCATTGAGTGTCTCCCAGCCGCGAACCGGGTCGATTTCTGCCAACCCGGCGCCCACCGCAGTCAAGGCGCGGGCGCGGTCAGGATCGGCACCGCTGATTCGACGGCTTTCATTAAGTGCCTCTTCCAGCAAATCACTTGCGCGTGATCGCTCATTAGCCACAACCAGTTTGGCCGCGGTGGTTAATGCCCAGATTTTCTGGATACTTGTCAGCTGGCCCGTTCTCGCAAGCCTCGTTGCTTCAGTCGCGTCTTTGTTTCCAAGAGCAACTTGGACCAATTGGAAATCCGTGTAGGCTTTGACACTTTTCCGAAGTTCGGCATTTTCGATTTTGTCCACGAGGTCGCGCGCTCTCGGATCACCTTTCTGTGTGAGAGCGACGGCGTAATCGGCGTAAATAGCATCACGAATCCCGCTGTTTCTGGCACGATCAAGGCGGTCCTGCATTCGCTCCACTGGATCATCTTCTGGCGAATCAGCTTGAAGTCCAACGGTGACCGCTCGATTGGGTCCCTGTTGAAAGTCATTTGGGACGTATGAAGCCAGTGCGGTCATTTGAGTTCGCAAACTGGCTGCCAGCTCGGCTTCATGTTGCTCGTAGACAGGCAGGAGGCGTTTTATCACGAGATACTTTCCCAGACGCCCAGCCGTTGTTTGATCTTGTTCGGGTGCAGGAGACGGTTGCAGCAGAATATTCGCTGCGAGTCTCAAAAAATTTCTGCGCAGAGCGGTGGGAATATCAGGTGGAGGCGTCGGGCCGCGACCACGATTTTGATTCGCCCCGCCGTCAGGTCCGAACGTCACATAGAGGAACGGAGTAAGAAGGTAGGAAGACAAGCCCGAAACGGTGTTGGCATCTGCCGCAGCGTCGCGCGCGACTCGGGCCAGGAGAGTACTAAATGCAGCGTCGGCTAATTGCGCATTCTTCTCACGCAATGCTGACAGAAAGAAAATCGAATCGAGACTGACTCGGTCAAGCGCCGGGCCCGCAAACTCCATCGCCCGCTCGACTTCACCATCCTGAATGAGACGTCGTGCTAGTTGCAGTCGCTTTGAGGCACCCAATTGAGAGTCCAATCCATTTCGTCGCATGGCGGCTGTGGCTTCGTCGCGTTGTTTCTCGCTGGCTTCATCCAAAATTTTGAGAAACTCTTCGCCCAGATTCTTATCTCGCTTAGCTGCCAAGCGCAAAACTTCAGTTCTTATATCTGGGCCGCCGCGAAGTATGACTGGGCCACCACCTTCCTCCATTTTCTTTCTTTCTTCCTCTCGGGTTTTTGCTGTCTCTTCGTCGACGATTGCCGCGGCATCCCAGGCGCGTCGGAAAAGTTCTCGCGACCGATCTGG
Source organism: Pyrinomonadaceae bacterium (assembly GCA_036004125.1). Taxonomy (GTDB): domain Bacteria; phylum Acidobacteriota; class Blastocatellia; order Pyrinomonadales; family Pyrinomonadaceae; genus PSRF01. Next base: position 9,545 of record DASYRR010000228.1, read on the forward strand.
ATCGGTATCCCACAAAACGTCAGCAGCTCGTGCTTGGACACGCGCTCGGCGGGTTTGATCTTTGAAACTACGGGCCTCGTCCGCCAAAGTAGTTACCAGGGAGATGGCCACAGCACGCCTCTGAGCGGCTTCATCATCCGCTTCAGTGGTTGCGGGCTTCGAATTCTTGGATTTATTCGGTTGGGCAAGTGCGAAGTTTGCGCAGAGACTTCCGCAAAACGTGACAACGATCGCAGCAAGAAGTTGCCGACGAAACATATGTAACTCCTAATTTGACGGAATTCGGGATGGATACAGCCGGTTGGTTTACACGACTTAGAAACTTAAAAGTTCCAAAAAGAAGAGGTCTTTGAAAGTCCGATATGCTTTTTTAGCTTGTCGTGACTGCGTCGTCGAACGCTTGGTAGGGTCACGACAAGACGCAAGCATATCGGACATCAAAGACCAAAGACTTACACCGCCACAACTTCCAACTCCGGATCCACTTCTTGTTTCAGCATGCCTTCGATTGCCATCAATGTACCGGTTAGTGAGCTGGGGCAGCTACCACAGGCTCCCTGATATCGAATACTAAGCGTGTGGTCTGACAAACCTAATACTTCGAGATAACCACCATCACCCATGAGCGCTGGGCGGACCCGCTCATCCAAGATCTCGTTTATTTTCAAAAGCCTCGGATCGTCACTGGTGACAGCTGCTATGGGTCCTCCAACAGCTGCTGCAGCGGCCGCAGCGGACGCTGCTCCCGCAGGTTCAGTCGCTCGGATCGGAACGGCTAACGCGGGAAGTAAGTCGTCCCAGTCGCCCTCGTCATCCTTTTCCACTGTGATCATTTGGTCCATATAAAAGACTGACATCACGTGGCCAACGTCAAAAAGAGACTTAGCCAGCGGGTCCGACTCTGCTTGAGACGAAGAGCTAAACGAATGGGCAATTCCGTTGCTGACTGGCTCACGCAGAATAAATTTCACCGCATTGGGATTCGGCGTCTCTTGGATATCACTGATTTTGGGCATTTGAACTACCTTTCAGCTCGTTGATACATCGGCATTATAACGGTTTCTCGTGGTTATGCGCACGGCAGGAGTGGTTTGCAAATTCAAACTGAACGCCGCGTTAAGTTGTTTAGAAAAAACATAAAAAAGTTACATGCAAGAACCGTTGCTAAAAATCGTCGACGCGCTTATACTCCCGGCCTCACTTGCCCCCCTTCACAAGGTGAGACAAGTTGAGATAGAGGCAGGCGATAGCGAGGGTCGCCTGCCTTTCGTCGTTTACGGTCTTGGGCCTTGGGTCTTTGGTCTTTGGAGTACCCGCTTGTATTCTCACAGTGGAGCGAACTAGCGAGTCGGGCAATCGTGATTTAGGATTTGACTAAATCCAAAGACCAAAGGCCCAAAGACCAAAACACCATGAACATCGGCATCACGGTTTACCCAACATACGGAGGAAGTGGCATCGTTGGGTCTGAACTCGGCAAAGAACTTGCCGAGCGCGGTCACACAGTCCATTTTATCTCGTCAGCCTTGCCTACTCGACTTACGCAGCTAAACGAGCGTGTACGTTTTCACGAAGTCGAGATGATGTCGTATCCGCTTTTTGAGCATCAACCTTATACGCTGGCTCTGGCAACAAAAATGGCGACAGTTGCCGAGGAAGAAAACCTCGACCTGCTCCACGTTCACTACGCGATTCCACACTCGATAAGCGCGATCCTTGCACGTGAGTCTCTGAAACCAAAACGACGACTTCCAGTGGTCACCACGCTTCACGGAACCGACATCACACTCGTTGGCGCTGATCGTTCCTATCTTCCAATTACACGTTATGGCATTGAACAATCAGATGGCGTAACTGCGATTTCCCATTACCTGAAGGAAGCCACAAGGGAGACGTTTCACTTCGACGACATCACTGTAATCCCAAACTTTGTTTGCCAGACGGACTATCAACGGCAACCGGTCAGTTCATTGAAAGATTCCTTAGCTCCGCAGGGTGAACCTCTACTAGCTCATGTTTCAAACTTTCGACCAGTCAAGAGACCAGTTGATTGCGTGGAGATATTCGCACGGGTACTCAAGCAGGGAATCAAAGCGCGGTTGGTAATGGTGGGAGACGGCAGCGAGCGACCCAATGCAGAACATCGTGCGCGCTGTCTCGGCATTTATGAACATTGTTCTTTCGTTGGTAAACAGCCACGAATAGTCGACTACCTTTCAGTGGCGGATGTTTTGCTGTTACCCTCCGAACAGGAATCATTTGGTCTGGCTGCGTTGGAAGCAATGGCTTGCGAAGTACCGGTGATCGCCTCGCGAGTTGGTGGTATTCCAGAAGTAATCACTGACGGTGAGACTGGTTTTCTCAGTGAAGTCGCCGATCTTGAGAAAATGGCAAACGACGCAGTTTCGTTGCTAAAAGACGAAGAGTTCCGGAGGCACATTGGTAAACAGGCTCGTCAATCGGCGATTAGTCGTTATCGAACCGACGTTGTCATTCCGCAATATATCGAATTCTATGAAAAGGTAATTGCTAAGGGATCATCGGTGCCGTAGCCCGTGTCCGATATGCTTGCGTCTTGTCGCCGTTCCATTAGAGGTACCTCTTCGTCAGCACACGACAAGACGCAAGCATATCGGACAGTCGGGCTACGGCACCGGAGATCAACTCTCCCTAACGACGATCACAATTTGGAGAACTGTGATGAGAAGACTTCTCACCGCCCTGCTTCTGTGCTTTCAGTTCTTGTCGATTTGTTTTGCACAGCAACCACTGCCGTCCCCACGGCCACAAACGAAACCTGAAAGCCAAAAGCCGTCGGAGTCGAAAATCCCTGAGCGCACTGATGATCTCGATGTCGTTAAGATCACTACGAATCTGGTTCAGGTTGATGCGGTCGTTACCGACAAGGAAGGCCGCCGCGTTTCGGACCTAAGGCCCGACGAGGTAGAAATGCTTGAGGACGGCAAGAGCCAGAAGATTACAAACTTTTCTTACATTAGTCTCGAGTCGAAACCAACTGAGATCGTGAATGCTCCTCCGAAGACCGTTGATAAGAATGCTCCTCCAGTGCCACCAGTGAAAGTTCGGCCCGACCAAGTTCGTCGTACAGTGGCGCTGGTTGTTGACGATCTGGGTATTTCGTTTGAGAGTGCTTATTACGTGCGCAGGAGTCTCAGGAAGTTTGTTGACGAGCAAATGCAGTCAGGTGACCTGGTTGCGATAATTCGCACAGGCGCTGGTGTCGGTGCGCTTCAGCAATTCACAACAAACAAAGGGCAACTTTACGCCGCAATTGAAAGGGTGAAATGGAACCCAATAGGACGTGGCGGCATTTCGAGTTTTGCCCCCATACAAAGCAACCCACTGACACAGCCGACGCGCACAGAACTGCAGCAGGGCGTAAATCAAGTGGACGACGACTTGAATCAGTTTCGCGAAGACATATTTGCGGCAGGAACGCTGGGAGCACTTAATTACGTTGTTCGAGGATTGCGAGACCTTCCTGGTAGAAAGTCAGTGGTCTTATTGTCAGAAGGGTTTCGCGTTTTCAGTAACGGCGATCCCTATGGCAACGCTCGAATCATCGCAGCGTTACGTCATCTAACTGATCAGGCGAATCGGGCGTCGGTGGTGATTTATACAATCGATCCGCGAGGATTGGCGACGTTGGGTCTTACTGCCGCCGACTCCGTCGGCGACATGTCACCAGCTCAGGTTGACCAGGAAATAAGCAATCGACGAAACGCATTCTTTGATTCACAAGCAGGATTGGATTATTTGTCGCAGCGCACAGGCGGTTTCACCATAAAAAACTCCAACGATCTGTCGGGTGGCCTGAAGCGGATCATCGCCGATCAAGAAGGCTATTACTTGATTGGTTATCGGCCTGACGACTCGACGTTCGATCGAGTTAATGGCCGCACGAAATTCCATAGCATTTCGCTCAAGATCAAGCGGGCTGGCAAGTACAAGGTAAGAATGCGCAATGGTTTTTATGGTGTCAGCGACGAGGGAATAGCCCCAGTCGCGGCAACACCTCAGATGCAAATTTATCGCGCTCTAATGTCGCCTTTTGCCGCGTCAGGGATTCATTTGCGTCTGACATCTCTTTTTGCAAACAGTGCCAGGAACGGTTCTGCTACGCATTCATTGCTACATGTGGACGCGCGCGACATTGATTTCAAAGAAGGTCCTGATGGGATGTACAAAGCTGTGATCGACATATTGGCTCTGGCGTTTGGCGATAATGGTCAGGTCATTGAACAGTTTAGTTATACACAGACACTTCAAATCTCGAAGCAAAACTTCGCGAAGTTGATGAACAACGGATTCACTTACAACATGACTTTTCCCATCAAAAAGCCTGGTGCCTATCAACTGCGGACCGCGTTGCGCGATCATTCATCGGAACGAGTCGGGTCGGCAACTCAGTTTATTGAGGTGCCTGACGTCAAGAAGAACAAACTTCTGCTTTCGGGAATGATGATGAAAGGCGTACCACTCGAAGCCTACTTAAAGGGAACCAGCCTGAGTACCGAGGAGCAAAATGGTAATGACATCAGTGCCGACGCGCTTCCCAATTCAGGCCCCGCTGTCCGTCAATTTCGCACCGGAATGGCAATGTTGTATGGGTTCAGCATTTACAACGCGCAATTAGATAAAGCTACAGGAAAGCCCAATCTGAAAACCCAGGTGCGCATCTTCAGAAACGGCGAGCAACTCTTTTCGGGAAATGAGCTGCCCTACGATCCGAAAGATCAACTGGATCTTAAACGGTTAACTGCCGGAGGTGGAATTCAACTCGGCACGGCAATGTCGCCAGGGGAATACGTGTTACAGATCATCGTCACCGACATCGCCAAAGAGAAGCCGAGAGTGGCGACGCAATGGATGGATTTTGAGATAGTGAAGTAATCGCATGCCCTCGTTAATCGTCGGTACCGCCGGCCACATCGACCACGGTAAAAGTGCACTCGTGCGGGCACTTACCGGTACAGATCCGGATCGCCTTCCTGAGGAAAAGAAACGCGGCATTACGATCGATCTGGGTTTTGCAGATCTAAAACTCGATGATCTTCGTCTGGCATTTGTTGACGTTCCGGGTCATGAACGGTTTGTCAAAAACATGCTCGCGGGTGCCCATGGGATTGATGTACTCGCCCTGACTATAGCTGCTGACGAAGGAGTAATGCCTCAAACTCGCGAGCATTTCGATATCTGCCGGCTACTAGGCGTCAGTGAAGGCATCATCGTAATCACGAAGAGTGATCTAGTCGATGAGGAAATGTTGTCGCTTGTAGAAGAGGAGGCACGGGAGCTCGTCTCCGGATCTTTCCTCGAAACTGCGCCAGTCGTGTTTGTTAGTTCTCGAACTGGAGCTGGTCTCGAGAACTTGCGTACAAAGCTCAAGGAAGTTGCAGGAAAACTTCCCGCACGTCCCGCGGAACTAGTTACGCGTTTACCCATTGATCGTGCTTTTTCGATGAAGGGTTTTGGTGCCGTGATCACTGGCACCCTTATCTCGGGTGAGATTGCGGAAGGCATGGAACTGGAACTGCTGCCTCGCGGCATCAATGTGCGAGTTAGGGGCACGCAGGTTCACAGCTCAACAGTTCCTAAGGCGCAAGCGGGCCAAAGGACTGCCGTGAACCTTGCCGGAGTCGACGTTGGACAGCTCGAGCGAGGGATGTTACTCGCGGAACGTAACACGCTTCGTTCAACCCAAATGATCGACGCGCGAATCAGTGTTTTACCCCACGCCTCACGAGGGGTGAAATCGAGATCGCGGGTTCGTTTGCATATTGGGGCAGCAGAGGTCTTAGCCCGTGTGCGAAGTCTCGAGCTATCGACAGAGATAGCACCGGGGCAGACAGCCTTTGCTCAACTGCGACTTGAAATGCCCATTATGGCAGTTCATAACGATCGGTTCATCCTGCGCAGTTATTCACCTGCAGAAACGATCGGAGGTGGAGTTGTTCTCGATCCGTTCGCTTCGAAACATCGTGGCAAAGAAGTCGTGAAGACCCGGATGAAACTTGCTCGGCTGATGAGCCCTAATCAGGCTGACAAGGTCGCAGCATTTGTTGACGCCTCTGCGCTAAGAGGTCTCAAGATAGAGGATCTGATTGCCGCAACCGGATGGAAGCGCGAATTTGTTACAGACATCACGTCAAGAACATTAGAGCAGGGAATATTGATCGATGCTGGGGGAATTCTGCTGTCACCGGGGAGTTTTGATCATCTTTCCACAAAGGTATTGAACGAACTCGAGAGCCATCACAACCGCGAACCGCTCGCTCGAGGCATGTTGCGAGAAACTTTGCGCGAGAAAGTTTTTGCGCATTCACTTCCCGAGTTGTTTGGGGCAGTAATTGGCAAACTCGAAGCGGCAGGTCAACTCTTTTCCGAGAAAGACATTGTTCGCGCCGCGAGTCATCGAGTCGACCTGTCAAGTGAAGACTCACTCTTGCGCGAGAAGATCGAACAGGTTTACCTCGGCGCCGCTGTAGAAGCCCCCACAATTGATGAGGCCCTGACCCGCGCAGGAGTTGCGGCATCCTCTCGGGTGCAAGGTCGAAAGATTTTACAGCTGTTGATTGATGATATGAGCATCGTGCGGGTTCACAATGACATGTTCTTCCACCGGCGCACACTCGATGACTTGAAAAGTAAGTTGCTAAAGTATGCCTCTCAAAACGAGCCTGATCGGCTGATTGATGTGGCGGCTTTTAAGGATCTGGCCGGCGTTTCTCGAAAATATGCCATACCGCTACTCGAGTATTTCGATCGGGAACGTGTCACCCGGCGTACCGGGGACAAGAGATTGATCCTGAAGCCATAAGTAATCCGCAGATTACGCCGATTACGCGGGTTTTTGATTAAGAACTGAGACCAAGTTACCGCTAGCTCATACATGTAATTAAATCTATGTAATCGGCGTAATCTGTGGATAATCTTCTCCCTCGAATCGCGGACTTGATTTAACCCGTTGTGCGGCGTTAACATGCGGAATCATAAAGTAACGAGCGGCTTTTTCCTTAACCTTCATATTGATTAATTGGCCGGAGGTTCAAAATGAAAAGCCTGAAGGACATCTTGGCTGTGATCGTAGGATTGATCGCAGCCGGCGGAGCGATCTTCTACTTCTACAAGTTTGTCACCTTCACAGATCCAGCTGGTGGACACACTTTCGGATGGATGGCACTGGGCTTAGCTGCCATCGCCTTTGTCTGTGGCCTCATTTATTTCCTGGGTCACGTGAACAAGGAAGAAGAGATCCATATAACTCAATAGGCGGGCGTGAACTGATGACATTAGCAGAGTGCGAAAGCTGACTCCGCGGTGAAACTTACGCCTTTGCCCCGACACTATCTGGACGCCGTTTGTGCACAATTGAAGCGGCTCACGTGCGCAGGCGGCGCTCGTTTTTTGTAATTGATTCGCCCGTCAAAGGAGAAACTGCTTACAAATGCTCTTCCCACTCGTGATCCTTTTTCAAAACCTTCGAGCTACCCCGCCACCCTATTTTTTCTTTGTGCTGCTGATACTGCTGATTGGCGGCGGAGTTGCTTGGTTAATCGCTGCCGTGCTCGGCTTTGCCAGGTCTCCAGCGTTTGGGCCATCAGCGCGTTGGTTTTCATATGCCGCTGTTTGCATGATCATTTACCACCTCCATTTTCTGTTGTTCGGAATATTTGCGTTTGTGGGTCTGACTCAAAATTCGGCTGACCTATCCGGAGCTCTGGGTTTTGCTGCGTTCTTCAATCTTTTCGTTGTCGTTGGTGCGTTCTGCGCGATTATGGGGTTTGTCCGAATGACGAACCCGCGTTAGTTAAATCACTCAACCCCTTGTCTAATTGTCTTGAAGAATAAAAAACCGCTGGTGTTCGCCGCGCTAATCCTTATCGGGAGCGCGGCGGTTCTTTTTTTTGTCCTTTCTCCAATCGCAGGCGATTCGCCGGCCGGTAGGTTTGTACGCCAAAGTCGTGGTCGCTTTGTGCTTGGAGGTAAGCCATTTCGCTTTGTCGGGGCTAACGTCGCGGTGATGTATCGTGATGAAGATCGCCAAATGATGCCGGAGACTCTGAAGCAGGCTGCTGCAGCGGGAATGTCAGTCATTCGCGTGTGGGCCTCGGGCGAAGGTGGACCCAACGATATAAAGCCCATCGCCGATTTCGCAGATTGGCCGCGCCATCATCCATTTCGGTTCACTCCTGATCAATGGAATGAAGAGGCGTTTGTTCACCTCGACAATGTGATTGCTGAAGCAGCTAAGAACAACATCTATGTGCAGCTATGTCTTACAAACTGGTGGCGTGACACGGGCGGTGTGACCCAGTATTTGCGTTGGGCCGGAATCAACGACGCTGCAGACGATTCTCGACCTTTTGGAATCAATAATGAAAGGGCGATCCTCTTTTACACGAACCCCGAAACTCGCCGTCTCTATCGCGAACATCTCCACAAGCTGGCGACTCGAAAAAACACTGTGACGGGACTTCTGTACCGCGATGATCCCTGGATCTTTGGTTGGGAGTTGATGAATGAGGCACAAGTCACTACTGGTCGTTGGTCGGAGCGTCGGTCGTGGATTGTCGAGATGAGTGAATATCTCAAATCGCTCGATCCTAATCATATGATTGCGCCGGGCGACTGGGGGTATCGTTCCGCGGCTGAGCGACGTGAATGGTTGCTGGACCATGCAATCCCGACAATCGACTACTGTGACGTGCATCTCTATCCAAGGGATGATCACGACAGCTTTGTTGAAGCACCGGCTGCTTTGAAGGAGTTTATTGATAACCGAGTCGCCGCGGCTTTTTCCATTGGTAGACCGCTGGTTTTTGGAGAGTTTGGCATGGGACCAGACGGGTACCAGAACGTCGCACAGCTCGAGTGGTTTAAAGCTTTCTTCGATGCCAACCTGCGAGCTGGTAGTGCTGGTGCGATGTTTTGGATACTGACGCCTGATTCGAAACGTGGTTACGGTGTCACCTACTCAAGCGATAGAGATCGCCCGTTACTACTTGAGGTCAAACTGGCGTCGGAGAAATTCACTTCATTGCGATCTGCGGAGCCGCCAACCGCGCTGCAAGATGCGCCCAGACATTGGGTTCCCCGCCAGTTCGTTTGGCTGCGTAATGAAGATCAGACAACGTTACCGCAGATTATCTTTCGGGAAGACAAATCGGTTCTATACAAGTTCAAGCCGCAAATGGCATCAGCCCAACGTTTCGAAAAGATTGGATTTGGGCCGGGCTATATTTGGGGATCTGGCAGCGGTTTTGTGGAGTATTCCATTCCTCAACGATCAGATCGCCGGCGAGTGAGTGAGATAGTAGTCCGCGCTCATATTCAACCCGTAGCACCGGTCGATGCCGCACGCGACTTTGTCAAGACACGTGTGAATTTGTTTGTAAATGGGTGGGATTGCGGTTCGCGTTTGATTCCATTCGAGCTCGACAGTCAGCCGTTGATTCAAGAGTGGCGCATGACGGGACTGCTGTTGCGACTGAGAGCGATGCGTGGACTAGCGCTGACTATTCGCTTCGAAGTTACCCCAGATACTGACTGGTTGTATGGCGTGAACATTTCCAACTGGCCGGAAGGATACGATTCGAAAGATGCGCGACCGGTGGAGGTGGAACTGCGGCACTAGGAAGTTTGCTTTGACTCTGTTCACAGAGATCTTTTCTTACTTACGTAGATGTTTATCAAAAAACTCCAACGCTTGATAGGCGTGCAACCAATCTGCGTGCGTGAGGAAATCGTGGATCTTGTCAGGGAAGAAGATGGCTTTTAGTAACTTCAGCAGTGGAAAGCGCGCCATCGTGCTGGGACCGCAGGCGTCCTCGCCTGCAGACGGTTGTCCCTTGGAACTTGGTGGAAGTGGGTTAGTTGGCGGCGAGGCAGTGGTGGAATTGTCGCGTCTCGTCCTCGTCTGCGGTTTTCCTTGGTACTCTCGATCGAATTCAGATGGCTTGAGGGGCGACGTTGGCAGGCGAGGACGCCTGCGGTCCCAGTATGAAGGTGCCGATTTTGCCCGATCGCGTCACTAAAGGGTGCCGCAGTTAGCCTTTGGTTGTTGAGATGGTTTTCGCGGCGACGCGAATCTGAGCAGCGGCTTTGACGGTTGTGAGCGAGGTGTCGTTGAGAATGTACACCTCAACCGAAGGCACAGCATTCAAGAATATCTGAAAGTCCGACTTGGATGTTGAGTGAAGAGCTGAGATTAATGCGTCGTTGCTGAAGTATCGGCGACCGCGGGCAACGATTACGTAATCACCTACGGCGAGTTGCTTAAGTCCGTCAGCATCTGACAACGATACACAAACAAGATCCGCTCGATTCTCTCGTTGTGCATAATATGTCGCCAGCAGTGGACTTTCACTGGCTACTCGCGCACCGGGCCGAGCACGATGAGCTATCTCGACAATGACGTCGCGCATGCTCGCGTCGTAAAACTCATCGTGGGGAAAGTAACTGCCCGCATGTGTGATTCCGCCTCCAAGACTATTGGTAAAGAGTCGAAAGTGAGGCGCCGCTTGAATTGAGGCAATCACCGAACAGCTGATGGCGACAAAGGCAAGGGTCGCAGGTATGTAGTGGTGTATTCTCGCTCCCCACGAAATCCTCGCGATCCATTTTCCCAACCAACGCCCAGCAAACTGAATTCCCAATGCCGCAGTAATAAGAACCACCGGCAACACGGTTGTGTAGTAGCGTGTGAACTTGCCACCCGGAAAGCAAAATGCGATCACCCAGAAGTAAAGCCAGAAGATGACAAAGTAGCGCCCATCGCCAAGCCTGCGCCGGAACAGGAGTGGAAGACCGATAAGAAACCCAACCACGCTTAGCAGCGGAAGTTTCACCCAGGTCAATATCAAGTAGAAGTAAACAGGAATGCCTTGGAGCCAGTCGTCAAATCTCTGAGTGTAGAGTTTGCCCATGAACTCATAGCCGTCGTGACTGATTCGCTTACTGCCCGCGAACAGACCCATCTGATGCCAGGTCTCAGGTAACAGAATTGTCGGGCTTAAAACCAGGAACACAACTCCCATAATCGTAAATAACTTTAGAATACGTTTCGTCCCCAGGCGCCAATGAGTTTCCGGCAGTCTCTGAAACATCCAGTAGTAGCAGAAGCTGATCGACATCAAGTGCGGAACGTATTTTGAAGCGATCATTGCTCCGTACGCGGCACCAGTCAGCCAGTAATAACGGTTTGGACTGCGATCTGTGCTTTCAGCGACACGTTGTCCTCTCAACCAGAACACATTGGCAAGAAGAAAGAAAAACAGGAGGAACGTATCTTCTTTGGCGATTCGATTGAAGCCGATCGCATTTGGATCAAACGCCCACAAGGCTGCAGCAATCAGTGCGACTTCAGCGCCAAAGAGTTCTGCTGTAATTAGATAGATTAAGAGTGCTGTGAAGGCTCCCAGGATCGTGCTCGGTAAACGCAACGCTGTTTCCGGAGCGATACTCTCGCCTGGGTGAGCAGCTACGAACGACGTGTTATTCCATTTCTCGGCGAGAATGATGGTTCCTGCCTGCATCGCTTTCATTAACATCGGATGCTCGCCATTTGCGCCAGTCAATCCATGGGCACGATAGTCGGCAACGGCGTTTAGCTTGTTGAGTTCATCTTCGCTAAGACCTTCTGCGCTGAGACCCGTTACACGAACGCCAAAACCGGTGATGATCAAGACGGTGAGGGCGGCGAAGATGAGTGTGCGGCTCGCAGACAGAACTCCTCGACCAGCAAACAGTTCGGGTCTTAGACCCGCCGTTACTATCGCTTCTGCTTGTGCTGACAAACGTTTTTGGTTCCTTCCTGGCGTACTATCGGAACAAGGGACATCAACAAAATGCGAAAGGGTATCGATTATTCGCTGGGGTGTCAAAGTTGGTCTTTGGTCGGTGACCCAAGACCATAGCTAGCCAAGTTTGTAGAGCTTCATCGCATTCTCCCTCAGAACCATCCGAGCGAGTTCCAACGCACGTTCACGTGAAATCTCCCCGTCGTTCATCATGCCGGTAAGCGCCATTGCCAGGGCCTGACGCGCAGTTGTGTTTGACAGCCACGCCACCTCGGGCCAGTCGACCAGTGGGCCAAATGAAAATGCATCAGTCCCGAACATAACTCTGTCTGGATATGTTTCCAGCCAGCTCCTCAAAACTTCGCTTAACCCCCGCGGATAAAGAAAGAATGTTTGCGCTGAGAAATCCGCGTACACATTTGGCTTGCCAAACATAGATAGCACTTGACGCGTGTAAGGAAGTCCGCCATGAACCAACACGAAGTTTGTCTTTCTGAGTTCCGGATCATTGAAGACTGGCTCGAGCAGCAGGGGATTGCTACCTGTCGCACGATAGTAACTGCCAGCACCGTCGATGACATGGATGTGTATCGCGAGTCCGAGTCGACCTGCTTCTTTGGCGATGTGGTAGAAGAGATAATCCTGAAGTGCTTTGTAGTCGCTGGGCGAGGGCTCACCGCCGCGAACAAACCGTGAATACACAACCGCAGCTTTTCGAGAATCAGGTCTATCGAAGTCGAGTAGGCGCAGGTATGCAGCCTCGTACTTCAATGCGACAACGCCCTGTTGTTTTTGACGTTCAAGCGTTCCAGTGACTACTTTGGCTGTGTACTGGTCGAGAGTGTGCGGCAAGGTCTTGAGTCCAAGATCGTTGAGATAACGTTTGAGTAGTTTTTCTTCTCCCGGATAAAAGCCCGCATAGTCACGGTTCGATTTCTTTGCGGTTTCGTTACTAAGCGGCAAGAGCAATGCATCGACAAAAGAAACCCACCGGAAGCGCGGCGCTTTTAACCCGCGTCCCATGGCAACGCGATTTGCAAACATAGTCTCGATATTGAGTTGATCAAGTACCCAGTTTGGAAAGCTCTCGCCATGCTGTTGAAAAACTTTCTTCTTCACGGACAGTAGTTCATCCGTGTGCGTCGCAGCCATGTCGTTGTGTTGATAGTTGTAGAAGTGTTTCCAGGCGTCGATGAACTCACGATTCTCTGGTGATAGTCGTAGGGGTAATGGAAAAGGATCGATTGCTTCGAGCGGCAACGCGTCGTACTCATCATCGGGTGTCTCACCTTCAGCGACATAGCGCAATGGGTGAGCGTGGTTGTCGATGGCCTTGATCTTATTGATCTCCGCGAGCAGTTGACGATCTGGTGGCGTTTGCGCAAGTGAGGGAACGAAGAACAAGAAGGTTGCGATAAGGACGAGTACGTTTTTGAGCATCCTGAAACTCCCGTGGTTGGGATTGACAACGCGGAGTCTTATATCAAAGGTGTTCGACTTGTCATAGATCTTCTCTGCGCAACCTCTGCGTCCTCTGCGTCTCCGCGGTTAGAAGGCGTCCGGAAATGATTTACCGCCGAGACGCAAAGGACGCAGAGGTTGCGCAGAGAAGAAGACAGGGTTCGGCATCCTCATCACAACGACAAGACGCAAGCATATCGGACATTTGTAGTTGCTCTTTCACCAACTAATGCGATAACGTGCGCGCCGACCTGCCATCTTGTCTATCGACCAATAAACATGTCTTCTCAGTCGGTTGACTCAAATACACAACTAGCTCGTCGGCTTGGTCTTTTCGACGCCACCATGATTGTAATGGGCGGCATTATTGGCTCCGGAATTTTTATCAACCCATACGTTGTTGCTCAACGTGTTCACACTCCGTTCCTAATCCTTGGCGTTTGGACGTTTGGGGGACTGCTTGCGCTCATAGCCGGGTTTATCTGGGCGGAGCTGGCTGTCTGGCGTCCTGACGTCGGAGGCCAATATGCGTATCTGCGCGAAGCCTTTCATCCCTCAATAGCGTTTCTATATGGCTGGGTATTGCTTTTGGTTATTCAAACCGGCGGTATGGCGGCCGTTGCCGTCACTTTCTCGCGGTACTTCGTCGAAATGGCGCAGCTGCAGATCAGTGATTCGATTATCGCCGCCGTGGTGTTGGCTGTTTTGACGATAATCAATTGTCTCGGCGTGCGCGCTGGCAGCACCGTGCAAAGTATCTTCATGGTTTTGAAGATAGTCGCGATAGTCGGTCTTGTGGTGTGCGGACTCGCTTTAGTAGCACCAAATGCCGTGGCTCCGACGTCATCTGGTTTATTTGATCGACCTGTCTCCATGGATCTGTTAACAGCAATCGGTGCCGCAATGGTTCCCGTGCTTTTTGCCTATGGTGGATGGCAGACCGCCACATTTGTAGCCGGGGAAATCAAAGAGCCAGCCCGAAACCTGGCTCGTGGATTGATCTTTGGGGTTATCGGAGTGGTTCTTCTTTACCTCGCTGCAAATTTCGTTTACGTCCGTGTTTTGGGAACTGAAGGTCTGGCGAGTGCAACCGCCCCAGCGTCGGAAGTAATGCGAAGAGCTTTGGGAAAAACGGGAGCGCGAATCATTGCCGCCGGTATAGCAATCTCGACTGTGGGCTTTCTTAGCCAGAGCATGTTGACTGCGCCGCGTGTGTATTTTGCAATGGCGCAGGACGGACTGTTTTTCAAGCAAGTAGCAAAGGTTCATTCGAAGACGCGTGCACCAGTCGTGGCCATTGCACTACAAGGAGCTCTCGCTATTCTCATTGCCTTCTGGGGACGCTACGAACATATCCTCGACTATGTCGTATCAATGGACTTTATTTTCTTCGGACTTACAGCCTGTTGCCTCTTCGTTTTTAGAAAGCGTGGAGACGTCAAATCACATTCAACGCGCACACCAGGTCATCCATTTACGACGCTACTATTCATTGTCGCTTGTTGGGCGGTTGTCATAAACACGATCATTCATTATCCCGGTAACACTCTAATCGGAATGGTGATACTTGCGGCGGGCGTGCCCGCCTATTTCTTTTGGAGCAGGAGGACTTAGCTTAATGGTGACGGATCGCGTAATGCATTCGGATTATATGCATTGGGCAAAAACCAGCTCGCAGGCAAAGTACAACCTCGCAACGAGCGGTTTGGCAAATCTGACTCTGAACGATCTAAGAGTTTCACTCGATGATCTTGAGATAACGGATGGCGGATACGGCTATGAGCCGCTGATGCGGGCTATTGGCGAGAGATATCTGGTTAATATTGATTCGATCGTTACCGCGGCTGGAACGACGTTCGCTAATCATCTGGCAATGGCGGCCCTTGTCAGACCCGGCGATGAAGTGCTCTTCGAACAACCGGCCTACGAGCCGATGTTGGCTGCGGTGCGTTATCTCGGTGCAGATGTGAAAAGGTTTTCGCGAAGGTTCGTCAACAAGTTTCAAATTGACCTCGCCGAGATTGATTCGCAGGTTACCTCCCAAACTCGTTTGATTGTTTTGACCAATCTGCATAACCCGAGCGGCGTTCTAACGGATGTCGAAACCTTGCATTCATTAGGCAATATCGCAAGGCGTGTCGGCGCTCGTATTCTCGTTGATGAGGTCTACATCGAAACATTATTTGAGACTCAACCCCGAACCGCGTTCCATCTGGGCAACGAGTTTGTGATTAGCAACAGTCTGACAAAGACTTTTGGACTCAGCGGTCTTCGGTGCGGTTGGATATTCGCCGAACCAGAACTTGCGAAGCGTATGTGGCTGCTCAACGACTTGTTTGCGGCGACGCCGGTTCACTCGGGCGAGCGACTTAGCGTCATTGCCTTTCAACAGATCGATGAGCTTGCTGCACGTTCCAAGTCAGTATTGACGCGAAACCGCCAAACGTTAAATGACTTTCTTGACACCCGCGAAGACTTGGAGGTAGTTCGACCGGAGTTTGGAACAGTGATGTTTCCGCGAGTGGCTAAAGGAACTGCCGACGAGCTGTGCCGTTTGCTGCAAGAGAAGTACGAGACGTCAGTTGTCCCGGGTCGTTTCTTTGAGCTGCCGGATCATTTTCGAATCGGTATAGCGGGCGATAGCGAAGTGTTGGAAAAGGGATTGGAACGTCTTGATGAGGCGTTGGATGAACTAAGTTAGTCCTTCTTTTTGAGGTCTTCCAATACTAACCAGTCGCGCACTTGTTCGGCTGCCTCGATTCCTACCGCTTCAGTTGTGATTCTGATCGGCGTCCCGTTTGGCCAATTGTCCTTTTTGAGCATCGGACCGCCGACGGCCTTGTAGTAAACCTTGCCTTTGAACTTTTCCTGACCCGTCACCGGCGCAAAAACTGAAACGTCAACGTCCATGTCCGGTGAATTGAGAAAGATGGTGCCCTTCTGAAAGGTGTCTATGTCAAACCTCACTAGCACAGCGATCGTCTCAGTTTCACTTTTGGTCCGTTTGATCATGGCGTCGCGCTTGAGGTCGCCAATCGAAGTTGCGGTTACGTTTTTGATCTCGTTCAAGCGCTTTAGGAATTGTTCGAAGATAGCATCCTCGCTTATCAGATGTTTCGAAGTTGGCTGTCGACCGACTAGCAAAGTTACCTTGTGTTTCAGGTCTCTTGCGTTTGGCGGAGCCGAGACGTCATCATTCGGCTGTGGAATATTGGTCGGATTCTGGGTCGGCTTGACGGTCTTACGACCCGATTGTGCGAGGCTGTGACTTGAAAGCAGCAGAAGCAGACTTGATGCTGCCAGGAGGCCTCTTTGTCGACGAGATCGCTGAATGCCGGGGAATCGGAGCATAGTCAGTTCCTTCTTTTCCAGCGGTACCACTTAGAAGCGGCGTAAGTCTACAAGGTTGTGTCGGGTCTTGGGAATCTGTGATTGCAGATTGAAGATTGAAGATTTTAACCCTTGGCTCGCTAATTGGCTGCAATCGAGCATAACTAGGAATCTGCAATCTACAATCTGCAATTTCACGGCTGCTTGAGCCGCTCCGGGGGAGTCAGATAGATCTGAACGGCGGCGTTCTGTCGTAGTTGTGCGGCAAAGGTAGTGCTCAACTTCTGTTGTTCCTGACCGATCAGGTACTCAATGATCTGAAACTTTACCTTATCAAAATCCTCACGAACCTCAGCTTTGTGCTGTTCATAAAACGCCTTCGCTTGCTGGTCTGTAATGATAGGCAACTTAGATCTGACCGCATTTGCGAGGAGTATAGTTGGAGTCGTGTTTTGCCTTTTTGCTTCTTGTTCGAGCAGCAGATCGTTGATTCTCAACTCCAGATCTTGTTTGCGTGTTGCGTAGACTTGTTCCTGGACTTTGAAGATCAGTGACGAGAGGCTCTTTTCGATGTCGCGGGATGTAATACTTCGACCGCGGACTTTGGCGTACACTCGATTAAGGTCATCTTCATTTGCCGGAGGAGTGACGTTGTGCTCGAAGACCGTCACATTCGCCGTCGACCTTAGTGCGTTCGCAAACTTCCTCGCCTCCACATGTTCGCGCTCAGTTCGAAGGAAAGAGATGATCTGGGGTTTCACGGTTTTGAAATCTCCCGGAATTCGCTCCTTCCTTTCAGTGTAGAATGCCTTCACTTCGGCATCAGTTGGGTCCGGTACTTTCGAAACGACTTCAAATTGCAAAAGCTGTTCGGAACTAATGCCACGCAGCTTTGCTTCGGCTTCGAGCAAGAGGCGGTTTATTTGCTGATCGAGCTCAACCTCGCGCGCCTTTATAACTTCGTTTTGAAGCTCGTTGACTCTGTTTTGTGCAGCGCTTCCGAGTTCTTGTTTCGTTATCTTTGTGCCATTTACCACCGCGAGAATGTTGATTTGAGGTTTATCTTCGCAACCGCACTGACCAGCTCCAAATTGAGGAGCAAAAACAAGAAAGAGATTGAGTAGAAACAAAGTCATCGATTTTGAAACTTTCGATGTGGGCGCCGCTTTGGAGTGCGGGGGCTTGTAACCGCCTTGTTAAAGCGAGACGTTAAGCTAAAGCACCAGTCACGGTGATGCACTCAACGTCGCCCTGTACCAAAGCGGTGACAAGTCCCCGCACTCCAAGGAGTATCCTTATCTCGAGAGAGCCTTAATTGCTTCACGTGCATAGTAAGTGAGTATGATGTCGGCGCCAGCCCGTTTGATGCTCGTCAGCGTTTCCAACATGACGCGTTCTTCGTCAATCCACCCTTTCTGGGCGGCTGCCTTGATCAAGGCATACTCACCAGACACGTGATACGCGGCGATAGGAAGATCGAATCTATCTCGAACCATTTTGAGGATGTCGAGATAGACGGTCGCTGGTTTGACCATCAGGATGTCAGCGCCCTCGGAGTAGTCGAGCTCCGCCTCGCGCATTGCCTCCCGAGCGTTTGGCGGATCCATTTGATAAGCGCGTCTATCACCAAATGCAGGAGCACTGTCGGCAGCTTCACGAAATGGTCCGTAGAAAGCTGAAGCATATTTCACTGCATAAGCCATGATGACTGTGTCTACAAATCCGGACGCATCAAGAATTTCACGTATCGCGCCAACCTGACCGTCCATCATCGCGGAAGGTGCCACTACGTTGGCGCCAGCTTCCGCTTGACTCAGCGCAGTCCGCGCCAACAGCTCCAGCGACTCATCATTTAGAACTTCGCCATTGCGAACAACACCACAGTGTCCGTGCGAGGTGTATTCGCATAAGCAGGTGTCGGCAATGATTATCAGTTCGGGCGCGGCCGAGTGAATGGAGCGAATGGCCTGTTGCACCACGCCATCCTCGGCATAAGCGCCAGTCGCCAATTCATCTTTAGTTTCCGGTAGGCCAAAGAGAATCACACTGCGAACACCGGCGTCGTACGCTGTTGCAGCTTCGTTCGTTACTTCATCCACAGACAAATTAAAAACCCCGGGCATTGACGAGACTTCACGCCGAACGTGCGAACCGGGACAGACGAACAAGGGCAAAACAAAATCATCACGCGTAAGCCGCACTTCGCGAACCAGCGAACGTAGCGCCGCTGATTTGCGAAGACGACGAGGACGATGGAGAAGTGTGGTCACGGCCATGATTCCTTGTGTGTTTGGTCTTTGGTCTTGGTTCTTTGGTCTTTGGCCTCTGAGACTACTTGCATATCGCCAAGCCCAAAGGCCCAAGACCAAAGGCCAAAGCACAAAGACCAAAAACCATCCTTACCACCGATGATACGCAGGATGCCCGGGCTTCACCGCCACAAACGTTCCACGACAGGTGGCGCACACTTTATCGTGCGCAATTAGTTCACCTTCCACAATAGCTCGATCGGCAGTTGACTCTACATTGCGCGCGACAAGCCTTACTGGTTCGTCGGTGGGCGTTGGACGAAGAAGTTTGATTGTGTAGTCTGCGGTGACGGTACAAGGCGGTTTGTCGGTGCCACTCTGCTTCATCAAATGCCATGTCGCGGCCCAGTTGCAATGACAATCCAACAACGTGCCGATAATTCCACCACAGAGCATTCCTTCGAAAGCTTCGTATTCCTTGCTCGGTTGCCACTCTGCTACAACTTCCTCGCCTTGCGGAAAACTGCGAATGTGCAGACCCTTGGGATTGGCCGGGCCGCAGCCGAAGCAAGCGTTGTGTGGAGCGTACGTTTCCTGAATGCTTTTGTCGGCCATTTCATTCTCACCGGGCTTCAGCCCGGTGCAGATACAATAATAGAACTCTGAACCGTTTCAACGGTTTCTTATCCCGCTGCACTTTCGAACGCAATGAAACCGTTGAAACGGTTCCAGAAAATCCGGGTCGACTGAGCACCGGACTAAAAGCCCGGTGAGAATGAGAGCTATTCTTGTTTCCGCAGCGCCTGCCTCAACTTAAACCGCTGAATCTTCCCAGTCGCTGTGTACGGAAGCTCGTCAACAAACACGTAACGTCGCGGTTGTTTGAAGCGCGGCAATGACGCGCTTGCCAGGTCTCTCAGCTCTTTTTCAACCACGGCTGAATCGGATTCTACATCCTGGCAAACCACAAAAGCACACGCACAGGGAAGTTGGTTCCCATCAAGGTCTTCCACGACAGCCGCTCGTCCAACCTTTTCATGTCGCACCAAAACACCCTCGACTTCTACCGGTGATACCCATTGCCCACTTGACTTGAAGCAGTCGTCGCTTCGTCCCATGTGAAACCAGTATCCATTCTCGTCGCACCGGTACAAATCACCTGTGCGCACCCAACCGTCGACAAATGTTCGCGCGGTCTCATCAGGGCGCTCCCAATAACCCATTGCTGCGCTCTCACCCTTGATCCATAAGTTGCCTTCACCTTCAACCGGCTCTCCGTTCTCATTCAACAACCGCGCCTCATAGCCAGCCAGCACTTTGCCGCTACTGCCATAACGTACGTCGTTCTCATGATTCGACATGAACATGTGTAGCATCTCAGTTGAACCAATGCCATCGAGGAGATGTACACCAAACTCTTTCTCCCACTCTTCACCGAGATGCGCGGGCAAGGCTTCACCTGCGGAAACGCAAAGACGTAGGCTCGAACAGTCGATCTTGTTGCCGCTTCGGTGGTGCTCTAACAACAGATTGTAGACAACAGGAACGCCGAAAAAGATCGTTGGATGAAATTGGTTGAAGACGCGACCGATCACTTCCGGCGTTGGCTTCTCGCTACACAGAATGGCTGTTGCTCCGTTCAACAATGGAAACGTAAAGCTGTTGCCAAGTCCATACGCAAACGGCAAGCGAGATGATGAAAACAATCGATCCGCGGTAGTTAATCTCAGGACTTCACGGCAGAAAGTGTCGTTGGTGTAGAAGATGTGGCGTTGAGTGTGAACCGCTCCCTTGGGTTCCCCCGTGCTACCCGACGTATAGAGAATAAATGCCGGCTGGTGCTCGGCGGGGTCCGCAAACTCCTCCAATTTCGTCGCTGCCGCTTCGGCCTGCAAGGCTTGGAGGGTCCCAGGCGACGCTTGGACCTGATTTCGGTCGATAACCACAATATCTTTGAGTTGCCGCAATTTTTCCAACGCATCTGTCAGCAATGCATTGCAGATGTCGCTTTCAACCAACGCTAGACGGGCTCCGGAGTTGTTAAGGATCGAACATTGATCTTCGAGGCGAAGGGCAAGGTTGATGGGTACAGCGATTGCTCCGAGCGAACATATGGCCGTAAACGCCGCCACAAACTCAGGAGAATCATAAAGGAGTAGCGCAACGCGTTCGCCAGGCGCGACACCTAACAAAGTGAGTGCCCGCGCTGTCGCAAGGATGTCCGAGTGGAGTTCGTCGTAAGTAATTTCGCGGCCTGCGTGGACTATCGCGATTGAAGAGGGATCGTTGTTAGAGATGACCTGAAAGAGATTCATGGGTTTGGAAATCATTAAGTCGGATATGTCCGGCTACAACCCAAAGATTCTTGTCGGTTTGTCAGTTTGGCTCGACAATAGTCAAGCGAAACTCCAACAGCAAAAGACTTATCAGGTAGAACTGATGGCCGCGATGTCGAGTACATGTTCATCTTCGCACAAGAAATCCAAATCCCACCAACGGCAGAGACCGTTTCAAAAATCGAATCCTCCACACGGCAGTGTGGAGATTGTTCAGATCCTTTCTACAGACGACGTAAAGAAGAATCTGTTGACGCTTCGCGCGGAGGACCAGTTGAAACTATTGATAGCTCGTTTTATTTAAAGTGGCGCATTGTTCTCCGCGCGAAGCGTCAGAATTCTGTGGGCGCTCTTGTGTAGAAAGGATCTGAACAATCTCCACACTGCCGTGTGGAGGATTCGATTTTTGGCACAGTCTCGGCCGTTGGTGGACTGTACAGATCTTTTCTAATACATGTCCTTAATTTCTCGACTGAGCCAGACATCTTACTTCCAGTGCCCAAGTAGGTACACAAATGGAATTACTCCCAATTATCTTTTTCGTGATCGTTGTTTTGATCGCGCTGATGACCGTAACAGGACACGTGATCTGGTTAATGTGCGCCGCGGTTATCCGTGCGCTAACTGAATCACGAAGCCGATCAGAGGCAGCCCCCAGCATTCTCAGCTGGCGTTGTGAGCGATGCAATTCCGAAGTGCGTGCGAGTTGGAGTTTCTGCGGTTTGTGCGGCGCACAAAAGGCTTCGGACTTCGTGGTTGATATGTTGCGAGACCTGTCGGTTACTGAGCGGCAGATCAAACGACTGCGCGACGACGAAAAGATCGATCCTGAAACATTTCAAAAGATGAGTCGGGCACTCAGCGATGAACGCATCCGTCTGACCACGCGCAAACAGGATGTAAACCGCACGGTTCATGAAGTACCCACACCCGTTCCAGAGATCGAGGTAGAACAGCGAGCTTACTCTTTCGTTGATGTGCACGGAGCTGCCGTGGAAGCAGAAGAATCCTATATCGCACCGGTTCCATCCTTTCTTGCTGACCGTGCGGATTCCAAAACACATGCAATCATTGAAACTCGACCTACCCAGCCCCCACCTCGACCTCCACGCAGATCATTCACCGAAGTGCTCAACGCTTTCATGGAAGAAAGCAACATTCGCTGGGGTGAGATTATCGGCGGCCTGCTAATCATCGGGTGCTCCACAGCCCTGGTAGTCAGTTTGTGGTCACAGATTTCGCAGATTCCGGTTTTGAAATTCCTCATCTTCACAACTGTCACCGCTGTTCTGTTTGGAATCGGGATGTATACAGAACATCGATGGAAACTCCCGACCACGAGTCGGGGCATTCTGACTATTGCCACACTGCTCGTACCACTTAACTTCCTGGCAATTGCCGCAGTTTCATCCAGCGACACATCTGGCGCTCTCGTTCTAGCCAGTGAATTCCTCGCACCAGCAATCTTTCTGTGTCTCGTATATTTTGCAGGTCGCGTGATCACTCGAGGCTGTGCCCATTTGCTGGCAGGGGGAATTCTTGGCTCTTCGATCGGTCAGCTGCTGGTTCGGCACTTCGCTTCCACCGATGCCCCACCCGAGTTGCTGGTCTTTCTCGGAGGCTTTCCGGTGGCTTGTTATGTCGTCACTGTCGGCCTCGCATTACGTAAGGTTCTTGCAGATCGCCAGATCGACGAAAGTGAAACGTCGATTGTATTCACAATCCTCGGGACAATGAGCTTTGCAGCACTCCTTCCCTTTGGTCTGCTACTCCACAAAGCCGGGCCATTGGGAATGACGATGATGTACCTTGCGCCACTTGTCACTCTTTGGGGTGTGCCGATGTTGGCGACGGGAACGGTCTTGTGGCGTCGCATCCAAGACAAGAACCTGGTCGCGTCTCGAACAACTGGAACTGCGTTGGGAATTTTGGGTTTGCTGATTGCCGTGGCAGGGATGATCCTGGCCTGGCCTAATCCAGCGAGCATCATTCCAGCGGCGCTCTTAAACTTTGCCATCCTCACCATCCTTGCCGTCGTTTTAGAAGTGTCGTTTGCACATCTCATCGCTGCAGGTTGTTTTGGTCTAGCCTACCTTGTTTCTTTCCACGTTTTTGCTGGTCATCTGCGGTGGATAAACCTGCGTGTCGCGTCGCTCCTGGAAATCAGCCTCGATATCACCAGCGGTCAGGCGCTGACCGGGGCTTTCGCCGGTTTCGTAATCGCATCGGAGTGGCTACAACGAATCGACAGACACCGCGACAGCTACTACTACCGAATTGCTGCTTGTTCAGTGGCAGTTATTAGTCTGGTGACAGTCACGGCTTTTGGTCCGATAGCCGGAAACAATCTGCAAGCAGTCTGGATTGTTTATTTGATTTACGCACTCGGGGCTTTCTGGATTGCCTGGCGGCAAAGACTAACGGCCTTCTCCTGGGTAGGTTCAGCACTATTACTGTTCGCACTGGCTAGTGAGTTTGCCTGGAATGGGCAGTACTCATTCCCATGGCAGACAGCTTTTCTCGTTCACGCATCCATCTGTGCGGTAGTAGCCATCATCGCTTCCCGACGTTCAACCTTCGCGTCAATGTCCAAGCCTCTCAACTATGCGGCACTAATCTCTTCGATACTTGCCGTCGGCTCACTATTCCAAACGAACCCCTGGCAAGTAACCGCCATGCAAGCCGAACGTGTCTTCTGGATTGCGGGAATCTGGTTGCTCTCGTTGTGGTTGACGCGACGACAACTACTGTTCGTGGCTTTTCAGATTGCGGTGACAAGTGGCGTTATTTTGACGGTCAAGGCAGCACTTCAAGAGTACGAATGGTATCTGTACCGTCCACACGCATTTCTTCACCCGTCGGCCTTGCAAATCCAGGGTACGATGCTCGCACTCCTTTCGCTTGTTTGGATTTCGCTCCGGCTTGGAATGAAGAAATTCGCGAACACTCACCCCGCCTCCGTCGGTGATTTTTGCAGGATGCTTGACACGAGATACTCGATCGATCGAGCTATTTCCTGGCTGCTACTTGGTGCGTTCGTGCTGTTGTCAACCTACGGTGCCATGTCAGGAGTGATTAGTGAGTTTGGACTCGGCGGACTCAATTACTCTGGGTGGAACATAGCTGGATTCGCACACCAGGATGCGTTTGCGCTTGGGTCATGGATAGTTTTCGGGCTGTTAGCGGTCATCATGTTGGCGAATGCATGGGAACGCCGGCAACGTATCTACTTATCCGGGGCGTTAGTTGCACTTTCCACTTTGATTCCATTGCTCGCCGGAAGATTTGAGGCCCAGTTGGCGACTGCAACTGCGTGGCGATTCCTTGCCGCGTTGTTCCTTCTTGTCACTTCGGTTTTGGTTTGGAGCCGCGAACGAATTCTCGCTCAGTTGAGTTTGTTTGGCTGGCCGCAGTTGGATGAAAGTCACAGTGAGCTTTCAAGTCGTGCACGCACGCTGGTCATTTTGTTGACCGTTGCACCGCTTCTGCTGTTGACCTTGTTCCCCGCACTTCGAGCGATTGCCCATGAGCCAGTTTTAGTACCGGTAGCTGGCATCTTTTCATGGCTCAATAACGATTTGTCATACTCAGTGCCGCTCGTTGTTGTCGCTATGGTGTTCGTTGGCTATGCGGTTCGGGAATGCTTGCCGAGGTTCAATTTTTACTCTGGATTAGTATTCAACTTGACGGTCACCCTTGCCTACGTTCTGTCGGTTGTGGCCGTGAATGCCCCAATTGACTCAGTAGTGCTTGTAAAGGCAATTCAGCTAAATGCGATCACGTTCGCAGTTCATTCGTTGTTATGGCTGAGCCTGCGAGGTCGATGGCTTCAAGGCCTGGAGAGTCGAGCCCGCGACGTCGATTCATTGGTTAAGCTTGAGGTAGCGTTGGCCGCCGGTTTGAACATCCTCATACTGGCGCCGCTAACGCTCTCGATCATTCTTTACAACGACCCTGAGAGTGCAACGCATGCCGCAGCATCGATGACCGGATGGGTTGCATTGACAATGACGGCCGCCGCAGTCGTATTGATTGGACAATCGTTGGGTAAACGTCTTTCGACGGCAATTGTGTCATCGCTGCTGTTGGCTATCGTTTGCTTAACCGCTTTTGGATTTACTGGCGGCGATAATTCCATTGAGCTGCGAGTTCTGACTGGGGGCACTGCACTCGCAGCTGGTTTCATGTTTGCCGCGTCATATTTAACGACAATACAGACTCAACAAACAGCAATCCTCAAGTTCGAGGAAAACTGGTCCCGAACTGCGATCAAGGTCAGTGCGATCATCGGCGGTGTTGCCGCACTTCTGAGTTTGCGAGTCCTTACGGTTCTCGATGGCACCGGGTATTGGTGGGCCATAGTTCCGCTTGTCTCTCTAAGTGCGTTGGCTGCTGCGTTGCAATGGCGGACGCAGAAGGCCGGGTTCCTGTACGCGGCCGGGATTCTTTTCAACATAGCCGTTTCGACCTGGTGGTTGGCATATGAAAGCGATGACCGTCTTCAGTTCCCAGCGTTCCTCGAGATCAACATTACCGCCGCTTGTCTTGCAGGAGTTCTTTGGTTGGTGCTGGATTTGCGCGGACGCAGAGTGAAAGGCCTGACAGAGACCACTCGACTACGTTACCACGACGTTGTCGTACTGATCTCAGCGACTCTGCTCATCGTCGTTACATTGTTTCGATTCTTTTTTGATGGGGTTGCAACGTCGGACCTTGAGTTTACCTGGATTGCGTGGCTTGCAACCGTGGTATTGATGTTTGCAACGCTCTGGGACGGCCGGGCGAAATACACAACGGCAGGCTTGTACACCCTTGGACTCGTCGGCGGGGCGATCGGTTTACAACAACTCGATCTTCCAACCAACAACCAGACGTGGTCAGCAATGATGTTTCTCACGCTCTACGCCCTGGCTACCAGTCTTTTGTGGCGCAAACGGGCGGTCGTCATTGGCTTCGCAGAACGCGTCGGTATTCCCGTGCGAATCGACCCTACCGCAACGCAGCTCAACTGGCTGTCAGTCGTCTCCATTATTTCAGTGTTGTTAGTTGGATTGATGGCCTATTGGATTGACTTACGGTTTCTCGAGTTTGGTCTGCGTGCGACGGCCGCGATCGCTGTTGTCGCGCAGGCAACGACCTTTGGCTTGTTAGCGGAAGGTGTTTGGAGCGAGCGATGGCGACGTGCGTCCATTGCAGTCTTCCTCGTAGGAATGGTGTTGTTCGGTTGGGCATGGCTCACACCTGATTTCGATGCCACCTGGTTGAATCGCAGCGTCATTCTCCTCGTTGAGGCGTTTGGGTTCACCGCACTGTATGGTCTGTTCCTGGACAAGGCCCGGTCAATTCATGTTGATTGGACAAACTCGTTTCGGGCTTGTGTGCCCGGGTTGCTCTCGGCAGGAGTTGTTGCACTGCTCTTCTGCCTGAGTACGGAGGTCTTCTACCAACTCAGTTTTGGGGCGGTGCGGATTCATCCAGTTTCGCTGTTTGCGATTGGCATCACACTAGTCGCGGCGGTGTTGATTCCGGTTCTATTTGCTCTGTCACCCGCTCACGACCCACTGAGTCTTAGTGAGCAAGGTCGCATGAAGTATGTGTATGCGGCCGAGCTGATGTTGGCATTGTTATTCGTACACATTCGCCTGACAATGCCGTGGCTGTTTAGTGGCTTCTTCGAGAAATACTGGCCGCTTGTCGTTATGGCCGTCGCGTATCTGGGTGTGGTCTCCAGCGAATCGTTGCGCCGACGCAAAGTGTTGGTGCTGGCCCAACCAATCGAACGCACAGGAGCATTTCTCCCGTTGCTTCCAGTTTTAGGCTTCTGGTTAGCAACCTCGCAAGTTGATTACTCGTCGCTGCTATTCGTAGTCGGCGGACTCTATGGACTGCTGAGTTTATTGCGGCGCTCTTTCGTCTTTGGTGCTTTGGCGGCTGTCGCCGGCAATGCCGGTCTCTGGTATCTACTCCATCGCACAGCGGACTATCAGTTTCTGCAGCATCCTCAGTTGTGGCTCATTCCGGTCGCATTGTCTGTGTTGCTGGCTGGCTACCTGAACGAAGATAATCTCAGCGACGATCAGCTGGCTGGCATTCGCTATCTCTCTCTTGTGACCGTCTACGCTTCATCCACTGCGGACATATTCATCAATGGCGTTGCCAACTCGCCCTGGCTGCCACTGATTCTCGGAGCCTTCTCACTTGCCGGTGTCTTTTCGGGAATCATGTTTAGGATTCGCGGATTACTGTTTCTGGGATCGGTCTTTCTACTGCTGTCGATCATCACAATGATCTGGTATGCATCAGCAAACCTGGGTTGGACGTGGCTGTGGTATGTTGCTGGAATTGCAACCGGCGCCACGATCATTTTTATGTTTGCAGTATTCGAGAAAAAACGGAGCGAAGTGTTGCGGGTGGTTGAGGGATTGAAGGAGTGGGAGGTTTAGCGCGTTGAAAGGTCCACTGCTCTCGTTCAAACCGTTACTTTTAATCGCTGCTCTTCTTTTTACCGGAGCCTTTGTTTCCTCAATTCAAGCCAGCACGTTCTCCGCTATGCTAAACAGTAAGGCTGAGGACTTCGGGGTGAAGGAATACGATGAATTTCATCGTGTTCTGCACCACCTGCAGCACGAAGCGCTTCCGAAAAATGATTTGGCTACGATTCGCACCAGAGCGAAGGAGCTGATCAAACTAGGCGATGAGGTTTTGAAACTTGGCGTTCCAGAAGGAACGAAGGCAGAGAACGTTGAGAGTTTCAAGAAAGAGCTAGCGACGTTTCGCAAAGCCCTTGCTAAGTATGGAGCTGACGCGGAATCGGGAACTGATGCCGATCTGAAGACTTCCTACACCGCCGTTCATGACTCGTTCGAGGAACTAGCGGGCCTGTTGCCCCGGAAATAGGAAGATGGGGAGACAGGGAGAGGCGGAGACAGGAGACGGGGAGACGGGGGGACACGGAGACGGGGTGACGGGGTGACGGGGAGACATGGAGACTCTCCCCGTCGCCCCGTCTCCCACTCTCCCCGTCTCCCACTCTCCCCGTCTCTGCCCGCTTTACTTCGCGTCCAGCTTCCTTCCCGCGTTCAAGTTGTCCCAATTCATGATGGCGTTGTAAACGAGGAAATAACTTCCCTTTGTTTGTCCTCGCCAGAATGGGTTGGTCGAGAAAAGAATCACGTGCCCATTTCCTGATGGCACGTCGACGACCGCGGGTCTCTGCGCAATCTCATCACCCCCGTCCAATAAGCCAGAAACAAACAATTCTCGGCTGTCCGCATAACGAACGATTACGCGAGGACGCAGTGCGGGCGGAATCAAACCGATTGCGTTGCGCCGTTGTTCATCCGTGACAGGTGTTGCTTCCCACGGTTCGACTCGCGCCGGCGGTTCGGGTATTTCTGCGGGAGGACGACCTTGCGGCGTATCAGGATCATCCGGAGTCCCCCGGCCCGTCGCTCGTCCTTGTGGCCGTCCTCGCCCACCCACCCCGTTGTTAACACCGAAGATGGGTCCATTCGAACAGTACATCGCTAATGAATCGCCGTACCCATAGGCTATCGGACTCGACGCATCCACTGTTTTCGTTCGCAGGATGACGCCAACTGCGCGTAGACGTTGCGATCGACTGACTGACACACCAGCAGTGAAACCAAGATTCACCGCGAAATCAGACGTGTCGTCGACGGTAATGAACAACCCACCATCACGCACGAACTTCTGCAGGTTCTGCAGACCAGACCAACCGAGGCCCGGTCGCATGTCATCCGTTTCGTCAGTGCGGCCAAGATTCGGGGTTAACGTTGTCGTCTTCCAGGGAATCGGATTCCCGTACATCGGTAGACCGTTGATAATCTGCAACGGGCCGCGGCCTACGGGAGCAAAGATAATCACGTCGTACTTGCTCTTCAGATTTGGATCTTTCGAGACGTCTTGAGTACTAATGTACGCAAACGGAACCTGGTTTTGGTCCAAACCGATTCGATACCAACCCTCGTCCTGAGTCGTGAGCCAGGTATGCATCATCGCAATACGTGCGGCTCTAACAGGGTGTGTTTTGACTGATGGCGCATCGGCAACGGCGTAAACCTGTATCCCAAGCTCTCCCGCGCCGCGCCGCAACTCATCTGATCCTTTGCGGATGATGAAGGATCCGCGATTGAATTTGCGGCCAGCAGCTTCGAATGGCTCCTCTGCACTTTCCATTTCCACATCTTTCAACCGATACCGAAGTGTCACCAGTGAGTTGTCGGCGTTGTGGTTGATCAGAAACACGGAACCGCTGCTGTTAACTCCACCCGGAGAATTGATCGACCCAGTCACGCGCTCCATCGCCGCTTGCAGCACTTTGGCATCAGTAACACGTACGGTTTCCACGTTGGCCAACTCACCCATTGTCCATGCGGTGTCGTCGTAAATATCTGTTTGCGGATCGTTCGGGGCCCAATACTGGTAATCAAGCAGAGCATCCGCAATCCGACTGTATGGTTGATCCATCCGCACGATATAACTGCCGGCCGGAAATGTCCGGTCTTCGGTTTTCGAAGCAGGAGATGGAGACGGACTAGCCGCTGGTCGGGCGCCTCCAGCACTTCCACCCTTTTTTCTGACGGCGACGGTGAACGCCGCCGTTGCTTTACTGATCTCAACGCCTTGTGCTTTCAGAGTGCGCAGCAGTTCTGCTTGATTGCCGGGGCGCGGATCGTCGCCTGGGAGAATGTAAGCAGCAGGTCCTTCATTCTTGGGTTTCTCGATCGAGCGTTTGCTCTTGATATAGAAGTTTTTGAGAAACAACTTACTGTTGTTACCGAAGTAGTAGAGCGAAGTTAGCAGCGCAGTCTGTTCATAATTATTGTTGTTTCGCTGCGACCACCTCGCTTTCGGCAGCGGTGGATTCTGCCTGTACCATGTGCGTTGGTATTCGCTCGGGCTCAGGGTTCGCTCCAATGTATCTGCGCCGCCGTTGCCAAACGTCTCATACAGACGACTGATGCCATTGTGGGTTGCAGCGATGAACATCAGGTAACCCGGTGACCACGTATCGAAGTTTCCGTGTGCAAACACGCCAGGCATCCCAAACTTCGTCATTTCCGAAACATTGTTCCAACCGATCATTTGCCACTCATCAGTGAGAATCGGATCAACCCAGGCGTTGTAAGGACCATCGCCGATAGTGTTGTCATAGAGGTAGGGAACTGACTCGTGTAGGTCATGAAGGACCTGGGGCTTCCATGCGATGTAGGTATTCAGAATGTTTTTCGTGAGCTTGAGCGACAAACCGATCGCGTCGCGGTTGTTGTCGTGTGCTACATAGTGACCCCAGTAAACAAGTGATGGCCAATTGTCATTAGGATGAGCAAGGTGCCAGTTGTAGACATCAACCATGCGGTTACGACCGTCGACCTCGACAACAGGCGTAATGAGGGTGACGACGTTTTCGCGGATGAATTTGACGTACGGACTGTTGTCGACAGCCAGGCGGTACGCCAATTCCATCAATGCTGTTGGCGCTCCCGTTTCAGGTGAGTGAATGGTTCCGGTGATGTAATAAACGGGAAAGGAGGCGGCTACCAGACGATCAGCTTCAGCTTCATCCAGATTGATCGTTCTCGGATCAGCAAGCTTTTCGAGGCGAGCACGATTTTCCTCGAGCTTTGACAGTAGCGCTTCTGAAGCAACCGCGACGACAATCATTTCCCGGCCTTCCTCAGTGGTGCCAATGGAGAAAACTTTTACGCGAGGTGTCGCACGTTCGAGCATGCGCATGTATTTGTAGACATCTTCGGCGTACGGCAGTTTCCCAGGTGCACCTGACACGTCGCCCAGCACCGCTTTAGGTGTGGGAACATTCGAGGCGGGCAAATAATCGGTCAAGGGCGAGTTGAAGTAAGGCGCGGTAGTGTATTCGCGAATCTTGTTGGTGTATTCCTGATCGATTGGTTGATTTGGATCCCGACCTGGTTTGATTTGGGCGTTGGCGATCGCGGCGGTCGATACCAGGATTAAAAGGGAGAAAGACAAACGGCGGGACAGATTCATCTTATTTTCCTCGGTTTGATAATAGAGAAACGCGTTCAAATGCTGTTTTCCCAGACGAGTGTCTACAGCTTGGGAATCTTTTTTTGAAACCATTCAAGAGGAGTACAAGCTTTTAAGCTAAAGAAGGACGGGAAGTCAATTTATTTCCAATTGCCCGGTGCAGTGGCCCGGTGCAGTAGCCCGACTGTCAAGGAGGGCTCGGAATCAGCCACGAGACCTCCAATTAGATCTGAGCCCTCCTTGACAGTCGGGCTACTGCACCGGGCCACTGCGGGCAATCGTCAACGTCTCGATTTGCATTAGCCTCCAATCTTTTGTAAGAGTGCTGAAGTCGAGATGTCAGACCAAACCGGCAAACGGGGCTTGCCTTCCGCATTACCTCCGAAAGAAGAGCGTGGCCCAGATGTAAAACCGCCCAGCAAAGTAGCCGGCGGAATTCCAGCCATCATTGCTACGCTAAGAGCTACCGCCTCCGAGATGGGTCTTATCCGCGGCACGCGAACCCTGTTACAGATCAATCAGCAATCCGGTATCGATTGTCCGGGATGCGCATGGCCCGAGCCTGACCAAGAGCGCTCGCACTTTGAGTTTTGCGAAAATGGAGCCAAGCATGTCGCCGACGAAGCGACGACTAAACGCGTCACGCCGGAATTCTTCAAGAAGTGGGGCGTAGCTGATCTATCGCAGCAATCCGATGAGTGGCTGGGTGCACAAGGCCGAATAACTCATCCGCTGCTATTGCGACGCGGAGCAACGCACTATGAGCCAATCGCATGGGACGACGCTTTTGAATTGCTCGCTGGAGAGCTCAACTCACTCAACTATCCTGATCAGGCAATCTTCTATACCTCTGGCCGGACCAGCAACGAAGCGGCATTTCTGTATCAACTTTTCGTCAGGCAATTCGGCACTAACAATCTTCCCGATTGCTCAAACATGTGCCACGAGTCGAGCGGTTCCGCTTTGACAGAAACAATTGGAGTTGGGAAGGGAACTGTGCGGCTGGAAGATTTTGACCAGGCGCAAGCGATCTTTGTGATTGGTCAGAACCCGGGAACAAATCACCCGCGCATGTTGACCTCGTTGCAGCGCGCTAAGCGAAACGGATGTAAGCTCGTACACATTAATCCGCTTCCTGAAGCAGGGATGGTAAGGTTCAAGCATCCCCAGGAATTGACCAAGCTAATCGGTGGCGGAACCCCGCTGGCTGATTTGTTCCTGCAGGTTAAGATCAACGGCGACGTTGCCTTGCTGAAAGGAGTCATGAAGGCAGTGCTCGCTGCCGAGGAACGGCTTCCACGGCGCGTTCTTGATCACGGCTTCATCGCTCGGCACACATCCGGTTTCTATGATTTCTCAGTGGCGCTAAACCGGATCAAGTGGGATGACATTGTCGAGCAAAGTGGAGTATCCCGAGAATTACTGGAAGCGGCCGCACGTATTTTCATTGAATCTGAGCGAACGATCTTTTGTTGGGCGATGGGATTAACTCAGCACCGAAATGCAGTCGCTAACATTCAGGAGATCGTTAATCTGATGTTGATGCGCGGGCAGATCGGCATTCCTGGTGCGGGTCTTTGTCCGGTGCGAGGTCATAGCAATGTTCAAGGCGATCGCACAATGGGTATCTGGGAACGCCCGACAACCGACTTCTTAAATAAGCTCGCTACAGAATTTGATTTCGAACCGCCGCGCAACCACGGGTTTGATACGGTCAACGCAATTCGAGCGATGCACAATGGCGAAGCAAAAGTTTTCTTTGCCCTGGGCGGCAATTTTCTCTCCGCAACTCCTGACACGGAATTCACCGCAGCGGCGCTACGTCGATGTCGTCTGACTGCCCACGTTTCCACAAAATTGAACCGCTCTCATTTGATTACCGGCGAGACTGCGTTGATACTTCCATGTCTCGGTCGCACTGAAATAGACGAACAAGCAAGTGGCCCACAATTTGTTTCAACTGAGAATTCAATGGGAGTTGTTCAGATGTCGCGCGGGTCACTTGAACCGGCATCAACCGATTTAATGAGCGAGCCTCGGATCATCTGCAATCTCGCCAAAGCCACGCTCGATAGGCGCACAAACGTCGACTGGGAAGCGTTAGCGAGCGATTACGATCGGATTCGAGTAAAGATCGAGCGGGTTGTTCCAGGCTTTGAAGACTACAACTCGCGGGTCCGCTGCCCTGGAGGCTTCTACCTTCCAAACGCAGCTCGCCAGCGGGTGTTCAATACCGCCACCGGCAAGGCGATGTTTACGGTCCACGAGTTACCACAGCATCTATTGGAACCGGGCAAGTTTTTGATGATGACTATTCGCAGTCATGATCAGTTCAACACCTCGATCTATAGTTCGAACGATCGTTATCGAGGGATCAGGAACGGACGACGAGTAGTTTTCCTCAATGAGCAAGACCTTGAATCAGCGGGTCTCCGGGCGGGTCAGCAGGTTGATCTTGTCAGCCACTTTGAGGACGAGGAACGGATCGCCTCGCGTTTTGCGGTAGTGCCGTATGATATTCCGAGGGGCTGTGCTGCCACTTACTTTCCAGAGGCCAATGTTCTGGTACCGGTTGGTCACGTTGCTGAAAAGAGTAATACGCCAGCCTCGAAGTCAGTTGTGATCAGTATTAGGCCGATAATTTGATCGAAAGCAGAAATCACTGAGGTTGCACAGAGAGAATCAACTCAAGACACTTCAAATAATCAGAACGGGGATACGAGTCATGAGTTCTGCAAAAACCGCTAAAAAGAAAACTGCGATCAAAAAGAACATAGTGAAGACGAGTAAGAAGAAGAAGCCTGTGACGGCCAAAGGACAGTTATATGCGTCTCTCGTGATGCAGCTGCGTAGCTTGCTGAAGGGCGAGTATGACTTTATTGCCAACGCCGCAAACTTTTCTGCCCTCGTTTTCAATTCGCTGCCGGACGTCAGTTGGGCAGGCTTTTATCTCCTTCACGAGAACGAGCTGGTTCTGGGTCCGTTTCAGGGAAAACCAGCATGCGTGCGGATTCCGGTTGGCAAAGGTGTTTGTGGTTTTGCGGTGAAGCAATGTGAAACTGTGATCGTCCCAAACGTTCATGAGTTTCCGGGCCACATCGCTTGTGATGCTGCTTCGAACGCTGAAATTGTCATTCCGCTATTCGACGGTGAACGGGTGTTAGGGGTTTTCGATGTTGATAGTCCCACGTTAAAAAGGTTCGACGACCAGGATGCAGAAGGGTTAAATGAGATGGTGACTGTGCTGGTGGCGCATGAAGAGGGACTAGACGGTTAACAAATCAATGATTCTTATTAACTCAAAACACTATGCTCACCGTTAGACACTCGCACCAACGAGGTCATTTCAACCACGGGTGGTTGAATACTTACCACACTTTCTCGTTCGATCAGTACTACGATCCTCGCTACATGGGCTTTCGAAGCCTGCGCGTTATTAATGAAGACTTTGTTGCAGCTGGTCGCGGGTTTCCTAAACATGGCCACCGCGACATGGAGATCATTACCTACATCCTCGAGGGCGCTCTCAAACATGAAGACAGCATGGGCAACGGATCGGTCATTCGTCCGGGCGATGTGCAGCGGATGACTGCTGGAACCGGAGTCAGACACAGCGAACAGAATGCTTCGTCGGATGAGCAAGTGCATCTACTGCAAATCTGGATAATCCCCAACGCCGACAATCTCGAACCTGGTTATGAACAGAAAGCTTTCTCCGTTGATGAACGTCGGAATCACCTGCGGCTAATTGCATCGAGCGATGGTCACGAGGGTTCGGTTGTCGTGCATCAGGATGTGGGCTTGTATGCCGCGATAATCGACAGTAGCCAGGCTGTTGAGCACACCATGAATCCTGTTCGGTATGGTTGGTTACAGGTTGCGCGCGGCGCTGTGGAGATCAACGGTGAGCGTGCCGAACAGGGTGATGGTGTAGTCATCGTTGCCGAGTCGGAGTTGGCGATTCAGGCGAAAGAATCTGCGGAGGTTTTGTTGTTCGATTTGGCTTAAGATGAGTTATCCACAGATTACGCAGATTACACAGATTTTTGTAAGACTGCGTAGAGTTCAAAATACTACTGCTCGAATGCTTCGATCAAAGCCAATCCAGCTCAGCGTAATCTATGTAATCTGTGGATAACAGTCCCCTCATCCCGGAGCCAAGAAGATGGCGAGCATTGGCTCTACTCGCCTTCGCTGAGTTGTTAGGCATGTCGCTATGGTTTAGTGGCTCTGCCGTTGTCCCCGCACTCTCCAGAGACTGGCATCTAACAGAATCACAAATTAGTTGGATCTCCATCGCCGTGCAGCTCGGGTTTGTGGCGGGCACCCTCATCAGCGCGGTATTCAACCTCTCCGACATTATCAGCGCGCGACATCTATTCGCTGTGGCAGGCCTCGCTGGGGCAATTACAAACGCTTGTTTTGGCCTTTATGCAAACGATGCTACTTCTGCGATTGGCTTACGTTTTATGACTGGCGTTTGCCTGGCGGGCGTTTATCCCCCGGGAATGAAGGTGATGGCCACGTGGTTTCGAAAACGACGCGGCATGGCACTTGGCGTATTAGTTGGTGCGCTAACGCTTGGTAAGGCAACGCCGTATCTGGTGAACGCACTCGGGAGCGGCAATTGGCGCACCAATATACTCTTTGTTTCGTCGTTAGCTGTGCTGGGCTCAATTATCGTCGTCGTGCTGGTTGAGGACGGACCTTATGCGCTCCCACGCGCGACGTTTGACTTGAAACAGGCGACTCGAGTTTTCAGCAACCGTGGCGTCAGACTCGCGAGTTTTGGTTACTTCGGCCACATGTGGGAACTCTACGGCATGTGGATATGGATTCCGGTAATGATGCGAGCCAGCGTCGCTGTTTCTGGCGGAAGTCCGAAGTTTGCTGAAGCAGGCTCCTTCTTAGTAATTGGTTTTGGCGCTGTTGGCTGTGTGATTGCGGGGTTGGTTGCCGACCGGGTTGGCAGAACGATCGTAACTTCATGGGCAATGGCCATCAGCGGCACGTGCTGCCTGGTTGTTGGTTTTCTTCATGGTGGAAATCCGTATCTGCTTGTTTTTATCGCGGCAATTTGGGGCGCGAGTGTTGTAGCCGATTCCGCACAATTCTCTTCCTGCATTACCGAACTCGGCGACCCGCAATACATCGGTACCGCACTGACCCTGCAAATGTGCTTGGGGTTTCTGTTGACAACGTTCTCGATCGAGCTGATTCCCAGGGCGGTCAATCTAGTTGGCTGGCGGTATGCGTTCATGATTCTGGCACCTGGACCGCTCTTTGGCGTGATCTCGATGCTCCGCCTGAGGCAACTGCCCGAGGCCGCTAAGATCGCGCATGGGAAGAGATAAAGTTCAAAGTCCAAAGTCCAAAGTCGAAGGTCAAAGACCAAAGACCAAAGGTCAAAGCTCAGCTTTGTTTCTTGCCAACAATTGAACCTTCCGCTAGTCTGCTCCGTACTGGATTGTGATGATGTTACTCCTTTACCGCAAAAACTGAGTTTGCGCTGACCTAATTCCGATTGCGTTTTTATCAATCGGCAATCGGAATTGGTCGGTAGCGTTTTGCAGCTCTGCTGCAAACGTTACCTGTGTGCGCTCCAGCTACCCACTCGTTTCCCAACACAACAAAATCTGTTTTCCAAGTGGTATTGCTTTCGGCGATCCACATGCGAGGTCATCATGCAACAACCGGCTATTTATGTGCGCAACCTGCGAAAGTGCTTTCGCAAACGCAACGGCTTCCGCAAAGTCTCAGAGCTTTGGGCGCTTGACGATGTTTCGTTCTCCGTTGCTGAAGGCGAAACTTACGGACTGTTGGGGCCCAACGGGTCAGGTAAGTCGAGTCTTATCCGCATCCTCTCGACGTTGCTTATCTCGGACAGTGGCGAAGTAAAGATGCTTGGCCATTCACTGCCGGAAGAACAGGAGCACGTGCGGCGAATCATCGGCCGCGTCAGTGTGGATGCAGCTTTCTACAAGAAACTATCAGCGCGCGAAAACTTGCTTTACACCGCATTGCTGTATGGGCAGAAAGCGCGCGACGCGGAACGACGTGCCCTGGACATTCTCGAGCAACTCGGAATGGAGAACTCGAAGTTCTCGACACCGCTCGAGGAGATGAGTCGCGGTATGCAACAGAAGATCAGCATCGCGCGAGCGCTGGTACTGAATCCCCCATTGTTGCTTCTGGATGAACCTACAACCGGATTGGATCCAAAGAGCCGTCGTGACGTGCAAACATTTCTGGAGAACTTGAAACGTCGCGAAGGAACAACGATCCTGCTTACCACTCACGACATGGCTGAGGCCGAACGACTGTGCGCTCGCATCGGTTTTCTGGCACATGGGAAATTGGTTGCAGAAGGAACAGCCAAAGATCTGATCCTCAGAGCAAACGCAAAGACGCTCGATGACGCATTCATCAAATTAACCGGCGAAGAGCTCTCGGACGAAGAACTGGTCGCCGTGGAGGCATAGAACATGGAAACAATGATGCGGCAGACGTGGGCCTTTCTTTTCCGAGGCTATCACTTGACCCGCCGCTACATAGGTTGGGTGATCGTATTCAACTTTTACGCGCTCGTTACCTCGGCTACGGTAGCGTTGATCGGCGTCGCGGCAGGGAATTATCAACTGACAATCACACTCGTGGTCGGCGCTCTGTTATGGAACTTTTTGTCTTCACTCTATAACGAGATTGCGATGTCGATCGCTTATGAACGATGGGAGGGAACGTTGGAATATACGTTCATGGCGCCCGTGTCACGTCTGATACATCTGCTTGGGGTGAGTTTGTATTCACTCATCAATAGCGTGATAACTACCTTGATCGTTCTGGTGGGACTTGTATTGTTTACCAAGCTTAATCTACGAGGCGCGAATCTTCCTGGGGTGTTGGTCGTGGTCGCGGTAAGCACCCTGGCCTTTGTGGGTCTCGGCTTGATTGCCGCGGTGTTCCCGGTAATGAGCGCTGAAAGAGGCGCTGAGGCCACACACATCTTTCAAGGCTCGCTTCTCTTGGTTTCTGGCGTTTATTATCCAATTGAAGTCTTGCCAGGATGGCTGCAGCCGTTGTCTGCAATCTCGCCGGCGACGTATACGCTATCTGCCTGCCGCAAGCTATTTGGCGTTGGTATGAGTGGATCTACGTCGGAAAGTCTTGCAGGAGCGCCGCTTTCTGCGGTCACGCATGAACTGTTTATACTGGCATTGATGGGAGTAGTGTTGTTGCCGTTTGGGCTCTGGGTGTTTTTGAAGGTAGAAGCCTGGGCCAAGCGAGCAGGGAAGCTGAAAAGAACCGGATGACCCGAAAGAAAGCTCAGCCGAAAGAGACGCACAACGATCTGAAGCAGCGTACGCGTCAGATCATACGTAAGCTCAAGCGCGCGTATCCCGGCGCCAAGTGTTCACTCAATCACTCGACTCCGTTTGAGTTGCTCGTCGCGACAATACTGTCGGCGCAATGCACGGATGAACGGGTGAATATTGTGACTGCTAATCTGTTTCGGAAATATCGGAAGCCGGAAGACTACTTGAAAGTTTCCCCGCGGGAACTTGAAAAGGATATTCAGTCGACGGGGTTCTTCCGCAACAAGACAAAGTCGATCCAGGGAACCTCGAAGATGCTTACCGAAGAGTATGGCGGGGAAGTGCCCCGGGCAATGGAACAACTGCTAGAGCTTCCGGGGGTGGCGAGAAAGACCGCGAACGTCGTTTTGGGAAATGCGTTCGAGATCAAGTCGGGTGTGGTAGTCGACACTCACGTTACGCGGTTATCTCATCGCCTGAATCTGACCCAACAGAAGACTGCCGAAAAGATCGAGCAGGATTTAGTCAAGATAGTGCCAAAGAAAGATTGGGTGATCTTTTCGCATCTATTGATCTATCACGGTCGAAAGGTATGTAAGGCACGTAATCCTCAGTGTGCTGAATGTGAAGTGGAGAGGCACTGTCCATCATCTCATTTGAAGACGGGAGTCACGCCGGGAATGTAGTTTTTGAGACATAGGGCGCCTCCTTGGAGTGCGGGGACCTGTCACCGCTTTGGTACAGCGAGTTTCCGAAACACACACCCTAGGCGTATACAGAAACACAAAACCAGAGTACAGAGTGACGAGTATCGCTGTACCAAAGCGGCGACAAGTCTCCGCACTCCAAGGAGGCGCCCTTTTCGTGCGCGCGCATTTCCGCAATTTCGCATTCCCGTCTAGAATGTGGCCGCTCCGCTATCCTGAACCCTGAGTTATCCCGACTCTGCCGCATAAACAATGACGGTGGCGCTACTTTTATTGTTAATACCTCAGTTTCTTTTGGCCGTCCCCTGCCTGACACCAACGCACCTGAACCCCGCGGGAAAGGAAGCTGCCCCTGAGTGAGCTACCGATTCCCCTGGCACCGCCTGACCGACGATCAGTTACTCGATCTTCGGATCTGCGATCTCCCGATCAAGATTAAGGGCTCGTTTCTTGAGCCACATATCAAGCGTCTCTACAGCGAGCTCAACAGTAGAGGAATTCGCTTCAAACCCCACGTGTGGCTTGCCGAAGAATGGTTCTCGCCGGACGGGGTCCCAGGCATCGCTATTCCGTTTTATCTGGCACATCCGCGTCTGATGAAGTTGGAACGAAAACAGATGCTGGAAGTTGAAGGGGGCAGCGATACGGAGTGCATGCGCATTCTACGTCACGAGGCCGGCCATGCCTTGGATACCGCATTTCGTTTGCACTTTAAACGACAGCACCGCGAATTGTTTGGCTCCTTCGCCCAACCCTATCCGGACTTCTACAAACCAAAACCAAAGAGTCGCCGATTCGTTCTGCATCTGCCCGCGTGGTACGCGCAAGCACACCCGGCGGAAGATTTCGCGGAAACGTTTGCGGTCTGGTTGTCGCCGCGCTCGCAATGGCGCAGACGTTACAAAGGTTGGCCGGCACTGCGAAAGCTAGAGTATATCGATGAGCTAATGAATGAACTTGCCGGGACGAAGCCGAGAAATAGAACGCGTACGAAAGTTGAACCCCTGTCGGCGTTAAGGATGACCCTGGGCGAACATTATCAACGCAAACGTGAACGTTACGACTTTGAATGGCCTGCCGTTTACGATCGCGATCTATATCGAATCTTTTCCGACGAACCAGCACGTAGATCACGACCAAGTGCTGCGAGCTTTATTCGCAAGGTGCGTCGCGAGGTACGTCAAATTGTTGCGGAGGGAACTGGCGTGCACCAATACACGATAGATCACGTGTTGCAGAACATGATCGATCGTTGTAAAGAATTGAAACTTCGTGTAGCAACACCTTCACGTGAAGCCCGTCGTCGTGTCATGATAGTGCTGACAGTGCAAGTAATGAACGTGCTCCATTCAGGTTATCATCGTATAGCCGTATGACGTTTGAGCCACGAAAGAAACTTCGCATTATCGTCCTCGTTCACGA
Organism: Pyrinomonadaceae bacterium; assembly: GCA_036004125.1. GTDB lineage: Bacteria > Acidobacteriota > Blastocatellia > Pyrinomonadales > Pyrinomonadaceae > PSRF01. Next base: position 50,217 of record DASYRR010000228.1, read on the forward strand.
AGACCTCGTGCCTCCCGATTCATTGAAAGATCTATCCGATAAAGAAAAGCTGGAAGTCAAAACTGAGTTTGATGTCATCTCAACTCTGAAGAAGATGGGCCACGACGTCTATCCGGTCGGCCTCTACAATCAACTCAACGTGATCGGAAATGCGCTGATGGAACACAAACCTCACATTGCGTTCAACCTGCTTGAAGAGTTTCACGGTTACCCGCTTTACGATCAACATGTGGTTAGTTATCTCGAACTGATGAAGCAGCCGTACACAGGCTGCAATCCGCGGGGGATGACACTGGCTCACGATAAAGCTCTGACAAAGATGATTCTGTCGTATCACCGAATACAGGTGCCAAACTTCGCGGTGTTTCCCATGAACCGAAAAGTTCGCCGGCCGAAGCGTTTGAAGTTTCCGTTGCTCGTGAAGTCAATTAGTGAGGAGGGCTCTGTTGGAATTGCCCAGGCTTCAATCGTTCATGACGATGAAAAGCTGACCCAACGAGTTGAGTTTATTCATAGTAAGAACAAGACTGCGGCTATTGCGGAACAGTACATAAAAGGTCGCGAGATTTATGTGGGCGTAATTGGTAATCAGAATATCCAGACTTACGCGCCGTGGGAGCTCGTAATGGAGAAGCTTCCTGAAGGCGCTGAGAACATCGCGACGCTAAAAGTGAAATGGGATCCGGCGTACCAGGAACGAGTTGGTCTTGCGACGCGCGCAGCCGAGTTGACTCCAGAGCAACACAAGATGCTTGAGCGGCTCTCGAAACGCATCTACCGCTACTTGTTTCTTAGTGGTTACGCGCGACTTGATTATCGGATGACTGAAGAAGGACAGTTCTATTTGCTTGAGGCGAACCCCAATCCCCAGATCGCTCATAAAGAGGATTTCGCTGACTCTGCTGAGTATAGTGGCGTTCCTTATGACCAGTTGTTGCAGAAGATAATCACGGTTGGATTGAACTACGCAGGACGAGGAACCTAAGGCCTTCGGGCGTCTCCTTGGAGTGCGGGGACCTGTCACCGTTGTGGTACAGCGAATCTCAGCATCTAAGACGCCCTGTACCAAAGTGGTGACAGGTCCCGCACTCCAAGGAGGCGCCCGACACTCGATTCTTGCATTTCGATGATCGCTAAGATTATTCAGGAACGACCAACCAATTGAATCTTTAAAAAAGCATACAACGAAGAATGTTTGTGAGGAGTTTGCCCCATGACTCTTGCTCTCACGCTGCTTTTTACGGTGAATCTCTATCGTAAGCTCCATGTCAGATTGTCCGACAGATTTTAGTTTGTCGTTGAGAAATCATTCGAGGCTCTGATCCTTCAATTTTGTCACCCATCGGCGACAACCTCACACTTTCATCGTCTAGCTTCACTCATATTGACCGTGTTGTGTTCGGATCGCACACTCTGGTCCGATCGCTAACGAAACGAATCACGCCTTCGAAAAGGATCGCTGAACTCTTTCAGTCCGGATTGCGTTGAACACTAGCGTTTCGTCGCGAAACAGTCACATTGCTTGTTGAAGCACACACTCTCAGTCGCTAAGATGCCTGTGCAGTTCAGCGGTGCTCCCCTCACGTAGAAATACAAAAAAAGTAAGAAATTCACGCAGGAGAAGGGATCTTCCCCGTTTATGGTGTTTCGCAAATTATTTCCTAGAGCTGTGGTTGCCTTCCTGGCGCTCGGAGTTCTCTCGTCAACTTCATTTGCTCAAACTCGAGCACGACTCGCGACCCCAATTGATAATAATGATGTTTCTTGTTCGATTGATGATCCCGCACTCATCGCATCTACTAGCGTCGCCGAGTCAAAGCCAGTTTTGGAAGCCAAGCCAGTTAAGCCGACAATTGACGTAACTCCGAGTATCGGGTCCACAGCCTCCGGTCTGCCAAAATTGCAACCGTTACTGCTGGCGGCAATCGATCAACGGTTGGGCTCTCCGTATCACTGGGGCGGTACTGGGCCACGAGCCTTCGATTGTTCGGGGTTTGTGTGGAGTATTTTTCAATCGATCGGGATCGATTTTGAACGAGGCAGCGCACGCACGCTGTTCTCACGTTTCACACCCCCGGCGCCGGAAGAACAATACAAGTTTGGCACGCTGGTATTCTTCAACAATCTCTCTCACGTGGGAGTCGTTGTTGACGAGCACGGTTTTTACCACGCCTCGCGTCATAACGGAGTGGTCTACGCACCTTTTGAAGGTTACTGGGGAAAACATATTGATGGCTTCCGACGAGTGCCATTGCCGGTCGGTCGAATAACTGATTAAAGCGATTAAGATCTAAAAAGAAAAACGCCGGCCTTTTCGAAGTGCCGGCGTTTTGATTTTGTCCAACAGGTAACCTGACTAGAATTAACAAGTAAGGAAGGGTGGTTGTCGCTTCAGTGAATCTCAGATCTCAAGCTCGCTGGCTTATTCCGACTCTTAGTTAAAGGTTTTCAGTTTTGAGATCTTAGATCTGCGATCTGAGATTCACGAAGTGTCAGTCTTTGTTTGGACGAGGCATGAATCCAGCATGATGGGTGTCGTCTCGAGCTTCCCAGACGACAACTATTTTGTTGATTGCCACATAGCAGCTCTTACCCTCAGCGTCGCGTAGATGAAGCACTCCGTCCTCAACTTTGATGACATCTCCGCGCAGACTCGCTGAGCCGCCGCAGTAGATGTCGACGCGTTTGCCAATAAACCTAGAAAGAAAGTTTTCCATTAGATCATTTCCGATCGCCAATTTAATGTCCGATATGCTTTAGCTTGTCGTTGGGTCATCTACATTGATGTTCCGAGAATCCGATACTCGCGGCAGCACTTCCACTATGGCAACGACAAGCTGAAGCTTATCGGACATTTAATCGGCAATGTCCTATTTCTTAAACGTTATCTTCACGAGCGGAACTGCTTTTGGATCATCCTGTTGCTCGCGCTCGAAAGTCAACAAGTCGTAGTAAGCACAACGCTTCGTATTTGGAAAGTCGCGACAAACCGACGGGCGGGCGTGATAAATCGTGCAGCCACGGGTCTCTGGATTGAGAAACTGGCACGCCTCGCCAAAGAGTGGATCTTTCTTACGACGTAGGATCCGCTCCTTCTCATACATCTTCGTGTAACGCGTTATTGCAACTTGCTCAGTTACGCCGAAGTATGTCGCAAGTCTCCGAATGTCGCGTGGCGACACCTGAACTCGCTCATAAACTGAACAACAATACGCGGGACAATCAACACAGTCGTAAGTGGCTTTCGTCTTACCGTTCGAGGAATTATTGCCCATGATCACTCAAGTATCTCCCCGGATCAAATTATCTCCTTCTGGATTTCTTGTACTCTGACAGCAACAAGTTCATAAACAGAACACGCTGTTCATAAAGTCGCTTTGGTTTGCGTGGCTCGTGACGTGTCAGAGCATAAGCTGTTATTAAAGGAAGCGCCACAGTAGAGTCAACATAGCAAACCACAGCATCAGGTAATCGATCGGGATCTACCTTACCCCACGATACGGCTTCTCCTGGTGTTGCTCCCGAAAGCCCACCGGTATCAGGTCGCGCATCAGTCACCTGCAAGAAGTAGTCGTGACCCCGTTCGTCAATTCCCAGTACTTCCTGAATCTGTGGTTCAGTTTGCAAGAGGAAGTTTTTTGGTGAACCGCCTCCCAGGATGAAGACTGCCGACCGACCCTGTCGTTTACGTTTTGTCGTTTTCTGCGAACTAACAACGCCGCGTTTGGCCGCCAGCACTATCGCAGCGGTTTCGTTCACATCGAGAGAAGGATCGAATGCGAGTTTATTCCCCTGTAACGCTTTTGCGGCGACGTTCATTCCGATAGATGAATCGCCAGGTGATGAAGTGTAGATAGGTACAGCATACTCATAGGCGACCGCCAAAAGTGATTTCTCTTTGATGCCTAATTTTTGTTCTCGCTCATGAACGTATCGCCCACATAGGAAGTGAAATTCGGCGGTTGACATGGGGCGCTGGAATTCCGGACCCTCGATGATCTTGCGGAAAAACGCGTCGGTATCCAGCAACACCGAGTAGTCGAAGAAGATGTCATAGATTCGAACTACTTCTTCTTCACGCAGCACTATGTCTGAGGTGGTTGCGTTCCCGAGATGCATCGCGAGTCCGATGCCGAAGTGAGTATCGTGATAGAGATTCGCTCCTGTCGAAATGATCCAATCCACGAAACCCGCTTTTATAAGCGGAATAAGAGCGGAGATTCCAAGTCCCGCGGGGGTCAAAGCGCCGGTCAGCGACAAGCCAACAGTCACCTCGGGTTCCAGCATTTTTTTAGTGAACAACTGGCAGGCTTCGCGAAGTCGCGCAGCGTTGTAGGCGAGAAATGATTCGTCGATCAGATCGGCAACGCTTATCGACTTTGAGATCGGCGCAGGATCGATGCGTCGTCCTTGCAGAAACTTACTTTTGTGTTTCGCCATTTAGGTGTGTCTATTCTCCCGGCCGCGCTAAGTTCTCCAAACAGTCTTTACACAGACAGTCTTTGTATTGAGAACGTAACCTCGCTCGTGTCTCGTCGACGAGTTTGACCTCTGAACACCAACAGCCTTTGAGCGAAACACCGCAGACAAAGTCGTTGCCGCACGATTCACACTTCAGATCGCGGCCACCACTGACGACTGTGTTTAGTACTTTTAAGACTTTGAGCATACGTCGCGACACTGTATCCAAGCGCCGAACGCCTTTGCCAAAAAAGAGATCTTAAAACTGTTACGCAGCCAACACAGAAAGACTCGCAGGGAAATCATTTACCTCGCGCCCATCTCTGAGGCGCTCTCTTCCTCCGCTTTACTCACACGCAACCGCCCAATGCGGCGTTCGTCTGCCTCCAGCACCTCCACCTCCAGCCCACGAAAAGTAAATCGCTCGCCAACCGGAGGCACTTTCCCTGATTCATTGATAACTAATCCGGCAATAGTAGTGAAATCGTCTGCCTCAATTTCCATATCAAAGAGGCGCTCAATCTTTCCTATCTCAGTTGAGCCCAAGACTTCATATTGTCCAGAGCCGGCATTGACGATTTCTTCCAGTTCCGCGCCGACAATGTCTTCGTCTTCAATCTCACCGACAATCTCTTCGAGAATGTCTTCTACCGTCACCAGTCCACAAACTCCTCCGTACTCATCAATCACCATCGCAAGCTGCACGTGTGCCTTTTGCATCTCTTTGAGCAGCTCATCGACGGGTTTGGTCTCGGGAACAAAATAAACCTGACGAATTAGCGGGCGAATGTTTTCATCTTCCGTACCTTCCGACCAGCCTTGGAGCAAATCGCGTACATAGATAATCCCTTCTACATTGTCCATCTGATCGCGGTATACAGGCAGACGTGAGTATTTAGAATCGAGCATCACCTCACGAGCCTCGCGCACTGTAGCCGTTTCTGAAACAGCAACGATATCGGGTCGTGGGGTCATGACCTCGCTTACGCGCGTATCGCCAAATTCGATGATCGAATGAATGAGTTCACCTTCTTCCTCCTCGAGGATTCCTTCCGCGGCGCCGACGTCGATCAAGGCCTGCACACCGCTATCGTCGTCGTCTTCTTCCGCCTCAGTGTCCTCAGCTACCTGTCCTTTCCGCGATCGATCGAACAGTTTTTGAAAAGGATCGGCAAGAAAAGTCATGATTGGGAACAAAGGACGAATAACCGGAATAAGAAAAAGTAGCGTTTCTTCAGGATTACGGGTTGCGATAAAAAGCGGAATGAGTTGTCGGAAAACACCGGCGAGGATTAAACCGGCAAATAGGCCAACTAAAACCAGCCGCGGATCTGGAAACAGATACAACGAGATCGAGGTGACAAGTACAGCAACAACGACCAGGAGTATCTGGATCATTGCCGAGAGAGCAAAACCAAAACGCGGTCGATTCTCGAGTACTTGACGGAGAAAGGCACGATTACGGCGCTCGGGTTTATCGCCATTCTCTCCGAGGAGGCGACGCAGCCCGACATCGCTTAGCTGGCCAAATGCCATGTCTGCCGTTGCCAGCAGCGATAACACAATGAGCAGTAGGAACGTGAGTCCTATTTCAACTTCCATCGATGGGGTGAATAGTAATGGAAAAGTCAGTTAATTGTCAGTTAAGGCATTGCCGATTTCCGATTGCAATTGCCGATTATTAGGCGGCCATCTTAGGCACACCACAAAATCGGCAATTGGCAATCGGAAATCCGCAATGAACTAAATTCCCAATTTCTTCCGCAACCTCAACTCCAGCCTATCCATCTCTCCGTTATCGGTTTCGTGATCATAGCCTGAGAGGTGAAGCAAGCCATGCAGAATCAGCTGAGAAATCTCACCATTCAGCGTTAGACCATTCTCTTTTGCCTGCCTCGCCGCCGTTTCTATCGAAATTGCAATCTCCCCCAGTTCGTCAGATTCCAGATCACTGGGAAACGAAAGCACGTCCGTAGCACTGTCGAGGCCGCGGAACTGTCTGTTGAGGTTGCGGATCGTCCGGTCGGAAATAAAGGCGATGGTTACCGACGACTCAGCTTTACCAATCGCTTCGAGCATTTCGTTCGTGCGATCCACCCACTGCGCGGTTGCGATCTTCTTGCCTCGTTGACGATTGACGACTTCGACCATCAAATCTGACTTTTCTTGCCTTGCTCTTCGTAAGCCCGGATGATCAATTGAACCAACTTGTGACGCACCACATCCTTGTCAGTGAAATAAACAAACTCGATGTCTTCAAGATGTGAGAGCAATCGTTCTGCTTCGATCAAACCGCTGCGTTTGCCCATGGGTAGATCGACCTGAGTAACGTCACCTGTGATAACGGCCTTCGACCCGAAGCCAATGCGAGTCAGAAACATCTTCATTTGTTCACTCGTCGTGTTTTGGGCTTCGTCGAGGATGATGAATGCGTCCGAAAGAGTACGGCCGCGCATGAACGCGAGCGGCGCAACTTCAATAACCCGCTTTTCGAGTAAACGAGTAACGCGTTCGTAGTCGATGAGATCGAACAACGCGTCGTAGAGGGGTCGCAGGTAGGGATCGACTTTGTCCTGCAGGTCGCCTGGTAGAAAACCAAGCTTTTCGCCCGCTTCTACGGCAGGGCGTGCCAGGACGATTCTATTTACCTGTTTTTGCATCAGCGCTTGAACTGCCATGGCAACCGCAAGGTAGGTTTTGCCAGTGCCGGCTACACCAATGCCGAATACGACGTCCTTGTCCTGAATGGCCTGGATGTATTTTCGTTGGTTGACGGACTTCGGAGCCACCTGCTTTTTACCTGCGGGATTAAAGCGAGCCTTGGTGAAGTAATCCCGCAGACTAAAGGCGCGGTCCTCAGCGATCTGCGCAAAGGCTTCACGCAGTTCTTTGTCAGTGAAATGTTTGCCTTCTTTGAAGAGGTCGGAGAAGTCTTGCAGGATGCGTTGGACAGTTTCGACGTCCACCGGATCACCATCAATCGAAACGTCCTGACCTCGAGCGTCAATGCGGACATCAAGTAAGGATTCGAGGTATTTGATGTTCTGATCGTGAACACCAAACAACGTTTCGAGACCACGAGGCGGAAGTTCAATCTTCTTCAAATGCTGTTAATTGTCTCCTTCAAACGATTGGACAAAAGAGATTAGACAATGCAGGGGTGTTGTGAGTAGGAAGCCGATTTCGCATAGATGGCAACTTGGACGCTACTACAGTGGTCGCGTGAGTGTCAATAAACGATCTCGACAAAGGCGGTTCTCCTTGGAGTGCGGAGACTTGTCGCCGCTTTGGTACAGTGAATCTCTGCAACTACGACGTCCTGTACCAAAGCGATGACAAGTCCCCGCACTCCAAGGAGGCGCCTTGACACCTCACTTTTCGATCCCTATACTGCGTCACTTGCGATTGCGGCGCGATTGTAAATGGAAGCCATCAAAATTGGGTTTTAAGCGAGTTTTTGGAGAGATTTAATGCCGAATCATAAGTCATCTGAGAAGCGCGTACGGCAGAGTGAGAAGCGTCGCGCCATTAATCGTGGTCATCGCACCAAAGTGCGAACCTATATCAAGAAGCTACGCAGCGTGCTCGAGTCGGGTGAGAAGGAGCAGATTAAGCAGATTTTGCCAGAGGCGGTTTCGGTTATTGATAAGTCCGTCCAGAAAGGCGTTCTGCACAAGAACGCTGCGGCTCGGTACAAATCGAGATTGACTGTTCAGGCGAATCAAGCAGGGAAATAGTCCAAGAGTATTCTTAAAGGATTGCGAGGCGGGTCGATTCCGATCCGCCTCGCTTTTTGTTGTTTGGATGGCTGGCTAATCAAAGAGCCTGTGATTCTCAACCCGGCGAGAATGAGAAGGGAATCTATGTCTACTTACAAAACTGAAGCTGAGGTCATCACCGTAGTCCGGGGCTTTGAATCGTGTGAAACCGATAAGGCGGCGTTCAAGCATCAAGACCATTTGACTGTCGCAGTCTACTACCTTCAGGAGTTATCGCTCGAGGGTGCAATCGAGAAGATGCGAAATTCGTTGTGGAGATTCATCGCTCATCACAACGTCGACAGACGAAAGTACAACGAAACGATAACTGTCTTCTGGTTCGAACTCGTGTCCGAAGCCTTAGGAAGAATTCCTTCAACAGCATCCCTCGTGGAGAAATGCAATGCCATTATCGAATCCTTCAACAACGCTGGATTAGCTCTTGAGTACTACTCGACGGAGGTGTTGTTTTCTGACGGGGCTCGAGAGATGTTTGTCGAACCAGACTTGAAACACTGGAGGCCGGAGCGGAAGGCTGAAGGCTGAAGGCCTTCGGAGTGCCCCCACTACAACTCAACCAGCCAGTTCGCAAACAAGCATTTCTAGTTGGAGTCTGGGAGTGGCTTGCGAAGTTTTGATCGCGAGGTCAGCTGCTGCGATTAGCTGAATACCCCGCGCGATCTTCGCTTCATCACTTCGCTGCAGAGTAGCAAGATAGCTGTCGCGCTTGAATGGTGGCAGCGAGATATTTCGAAATACTTCATCACGACCGCCGCGAGCCAGTAAGTATTTTCCCAATGCGAGCCGGTGATAATTACCGGCGATCAGACCTACAAGCATTACTGGTTCAGCCCCATCATCAAGCAGCCGGTACAAGGTCTCAAGTGCCCGCTTGCGATTATTGGCGAGTAAGTGATCGCTAAGTTCAAAGTTGGATAGTTCTCGAGACCGTCCAATCAGATCATCAACCAGCTCAAGGGTGATTTTACCTGTGTCGATTGCGGCTGAAGCAAGCTTGTCTAGTTCGGTATAGAGCGTTTGTACGTCTGTTCCTACGAGCCGGATGATTTCGCTCAACACGGCGTCGTCTGCGGTCGTCTTTAACTCCTGGAAACGTTTTCGGCACCAGGCCTTCGCTTCCGCGTCTTTGATCGGTGAGAAGTCGACAACTGTGCAAGAATCTAGCAGCCCTTTGGTAAGAGCCTTTCTCTTATCCAGGTCGTTGGCAATAAAGATCATCACGGTCGAAGGACACGGGTTGTTGAGATACGAAATTAGGATCTGCTCATCAGTCTCGCGCAATTTGTGGAAGTCTCTGACTTTGACAACACGTTTCTCCGACATCATTGGCAATTGTTCGGCCGCCGCAATTGCAGCTCGAGCTTCGTCAGTGAGCAAACTAAAACTTGATTCGTTGAATTCCCGCAGAAGCGTTCCACTCAACGCCGCGTCGGCAATCATGTTTGCTGCCGCACCACGCAGGTAAGTCTCCAGGCCCGCCAGTAAATAGAGGGGTCTGATTCCTTCCCGTAATGAGCGTTCGAGTTCAACGCGAGTTAGAGTTTTCATTTCTTTTCTATCTCGACGGCATTTATCAGGGTTGAAACAATGCTCTCGGCAAAGTTTCTCGACATACGCAGAACGGTTGGATCTTCTTCATTGAAGAAGCTGCGCGGGTCGCTGGAGAATTCGTACTCGCCACGAAATGTGAAGTTCTGATTGTCGTAGAGCACCTTATTCTCGGTTTGATCCCGTACCGTCACTGCTGCAGTGATCGTAACTTCGAAAATACGTGCTCGACCCTTGTCGTCGAGCAGTACGCCGCCGAAACTAAAACTTCTAATCACACCCTCGATAACCGCATCGGCTCCTTCACGTTCGCCCTGCACGCGCAGTCCACGGCCGCGATGTACGAGCTCGCGCATCACTGCATCAGTAAAGCGCGACCCAATTTTGTAACGCAGTGCCTGACTCTCAATTTGAAACGCAGGTACGGCGACGGTTTTGATACGTGACGGAAGTTGGTTCTTGGTAACCGGTTTATAACACTCTGCGAAACCGGCTACGAAGAAGAGCATCAATCCAAACGCGCTAACGCGCAGGATCCTGATTGAATCAAAGTTTTTCATCGTTAATTGAGTAGCAGTATGAATTGTCAAAAGACTTTTACTGTTCAGTTGCTTCGGCCGTGAATTCTCTCGCACGAAGTCAACATAGGCAAGCTACCCCCAGTTGTGTCCTAATGTGCTTCTTCCTTGTGCAAAATTGCGTCCTCTGCTTCTTAGAAACTTGGTGGGGAATGGTCATTTGCTCTTCTCTGTGTTCCTCTGTGTCTCCGTGTCTGTGGTGATGAACGGTTCTTAGGTAACCACAGAGTCACGGAGACACAGAGGAACACAGAGAGTAAACATCAGATGACGCAGCCCCCTCTTATGCCCAGGAGTTTCAGCTCGTTTTATCTGCTTGTAAGGGACAGGCAGTGAAGCTCTGCGGTTAAAAGGCCGAACTCGGGTACCGTCGAGAGCAGCGTGAACTTGACTCCTGAATGCAACAGCGATAAAACGTGCGCCACAAACATCTCGCCCTAACTCTTACCCCGAATAAGGAGAACTCTATGAGTGAACAAGACAACATAGATGTCGTTCAGAATATCTACAATGACTTCAAGAACGGTAACATCCCCGGGTTACTCGATAAACTAGATCCAAACATCTCCTGGGAGCTCCCCGAAATGGCAAATGTGCCATTCGCTGGTAAACGCAATGGACGCGACGCCGTGGCTGAGTTTTTTAGGTTGGTCGGCATTTCCCAGGAGGCTCTGCGTTTTGAACCAATCGACTTTATCGCGAAAGATGACCGCGTGGTCGTGTTAGGAACATATGAGTGGCGGGTCCTGGAAAACGGCCGCACTTTCGGAGGCAACTGGGCGCACGTCTTCACGATTCAGAATGGGACGGTCACAGATTTTCTTGAATACACCGATACGGCGGCCGCAGAACACGGATATCAGAAGGCGATGAGTGCTTAGGTTTTAGCGATAGCTTCAAGCACTTTGAGGCTTTCAAGAGTTGCTCTTACGTCGTGGACGCGCACGATGTGTGCGCCCTTCATCACAGCCGCTGTAATAGAAGCAAGAGAGCCGTGCAATCTCTGGTCGGATGGAGCCGGATTACCGGTTTCATCCACCAGAACCTTTCCGATAAACGACTTCCGCGAAGTACCAATCACAATTGGAAACTCTGGAAACGCTGCTGCGAGTTGATCGAGTTTAGCGATTAGCTCGAGGTTCTGTTCCTGACTCTTCCCAAAGCCGATTCCCGGATCGATAGCAATCGACTCTTTTTTAACGTCACGTCGCTGCGCCATCTTGAGGCTGGCACCCAGGCTGTGTGTAACCTCGTGCATGATGTCTGCGACAGGCGATAGTTTATGCATTGTTGCTGGAGTTCCTCGCGAGTGCATGAGAATCAAGCCCGCTCCTACCTTCGCTGCTGCATCAGCAATGTAGAAATCAAAACGAAGTGCTGAGACATCATTGACGATTGCGGCTCCAGCATCGAGGGCAGCAGTTGCGACTTCAGACTTTGTAGTGTCGACAGAGATCGGAATGGTTGTAGTCTTTGCCAGGACCTCGATGACTGGTACGACACGTTTGATCTCGTCTTCGATAGAAACTGGCCCCTCATTTCCTGGACGCGTAGATTCACCACCTATATCGATGATGTCAGCGCCTTCGTTGATCATTTGCTGAGCATGTTCGATTGCTTTATCGCGTGAGAAGAACCGTCCGCCATCACTGAAGCTGTCAGGGGTGACGTTGAGTACGCCCATGACCAGAGTTCGTTCGCCGATTGGAAGCACGCGGTCTTTGATCTGCCAGGATCGAGTCATGCGCTGATAATAACTAACCTCCTTGGAGTGCGGTAGCCTGGTACCGCTTTCCAAGGAGGCGTCCTTTGCCGAGGTTCGCTGTAACAAACAAAAAGGGGATGAGTTTTCACTCATCCCCTTCGAGTTAGTTGTTGTCACGATTAAGCTGGCGCCGGATTTCCACCGGTTATTGGTGGCAGAATCGGTTTCAGCGGTTTCGAGGAGGGTTCCTTCAACTGCGGCCGATCCTCGTCCCCACCATCAGGTAACGGCTTGGTATCGTCGAGGGGCAAACCAGCAACGATTCTTCGAATTTCAACACCATCCAGCGATTCTCGTTCGAGCAGGCATTCAGCAAGTCGAACCATGGTGTCGCGATTCTCCTCGATGATGCCTTTCGCGCGTTCAAACTGTGCAGTGATAATCTTCTTAACCTGCTGATCTATTTTGATGGCAGTGTCTTCGGAGAAATCACGATGCTGAGCTATCTCACGGCCCAGAAAGATCTGCTCTTCCTTTTTGCCGAAAGTAAGCGGTCCCATCTCAGACATGCCGTACTCACAAACCATCGCGCGGGCCAGTTCAGTGGCACGCTCAATGTCGTTTGAGGCTCCAGTGGTGATGCTGCCGAGGAAAGTGTCCTCGGCGATGCGGCCGCCCATCAGAATGGCAATCTGTCCCAGCAGATATTCCTGGCTGTAGTTGTGTCTGTCGCCTTCAGGAAGTTGCTGTGTGACGCCGAGCGCCATACCACGCGGAATGATGGTGACTTTGTGAACAGGATCCGCATTTGGCACCTTCAGACCAACCAAGGTGTGACCTGCCTCGTGGTAAGCAGTGACGCGCTTCTCCTCATTTGAAATTACCATGCTCTTGCGCTCAGCGCCCATGAGCACTTTATCTTTCGCTAGTTCGAAATCACCCATGGCGACGAGCTTCTTGTTGTAGCGAGCGGCGTTCAGTGCAGCTTCGTTCACAAGATTAGCGAGGTCGGCACCGGTGAATCCGGGTGTTCCGCGAGCGATCACGGAGATATCAACATCCTCACCAAGCGGAATCTTCCGGGTGTGGACTTTCAAAATACCTTCACGTCCGCGCACATCAGGACGCGAAACGACAACACGTCGATCAAAGCGCCCTGGTCTCAGTAGCGCGGGATCGAGAACGTCTGGCCGGTTTGTTGAGGCAATTAGAATTACACCGTCGTTCGACTCAAATCCATCCATCTCGACCAGCAACTGATTCAGCGTCTGTTCGCGTTCATCATGTCCACCGCCGAGACCAGCTCCACGATGCCGTCCGACCGCGTCGATCTCGTCGATAAATATGATACACGGCGCGTTCTTCTTTCCCTGTTCGAACAAGTCGCGAACACGCGAAGCGCCGACGCCGACGAACATTTCGACGAAGTCTGAACCCGAGATCGAGAAGAAAGGAACATTCGCCTCACCAGCAATGGCGCGGGCAAGCAAAGTCTTGCCAGTTCCTGGCGGTCCCATCATCAACACGCCCTTGGGAATACGCCCGCCAAGCTTCTGAAACTTTTGTGGTTCCTTAAGAAACTCGATAATTTCCTGGAGCTCTTCCTTGGCTTCCTCAACGCCGGCAACGTCTTTGAACGTGACCCGCTTTTGCTGGTTGTTTAGTAACTTCGCGCGAGACTTGCCAAACGACAGAGCCTTATTACCACCGGACTGCATTTGACGCAGCATGAAAATCCAGATAGCAATAATGAACAGCAGGGGAGCCCAGGTTATCAGCATGGGCCAAATGTAGCTGCTGCTTGATTCCTCTTCGACTTTTGCCACTCGCGACTTGCCATTCACAACCTCCCGAGCCGTGTTGAGGAGATCGCGCTTATAAAAGTCGTTCGACAACGCAATTCGATACTCTTTGTTGTTGTTATCAATGGCAACTGTCTCCGTCTGTTTGACGGTCAGTTGTTTGAGGGTACCGCTTTGGATCATTTGATCCAGTCGGGTTAGGTCGACATTCTCGTAGCTACTTCCACGGGGGTTGACCAACTTATATAGCAAAAGTGCCCCTGCGATAATCAGGAGCCAAAATACAATCTGTCTTGCAGTAGAACTCAAGTTCATTAAAGCCTCCGGCGCTGATAATACCTGATCGCAACGCCCTTTGTCGCTGCGTCCAGTTCGGCTTCTGCGAAACCACGCTCAGCACTTCTCATCGGCCAAAATCGACCAAAACTTCGATGCCTGGAGCAAAAATACCGTTGCGCAAAAGTCGGTGTCCGACATTCTTCGCTTGTCATTTCCGTAAACCCGGTCTCGCTTCAAGAGTGTCGACGAGACGGAAGCACATCGGACACTGACATATTTGACTATAAAGTTTGATTGCTGCTTTTTCAATCGTTTTTAGCGACAAACTCGAGCAAACCCCGCTTTCTCCGAACTCTGGCACCGTTTGGCAACTCAATTGTTCTTCCGCCCACAGCACCCTCCAAAAGCTTCTCAACGGCCAGGAGATGCACCATTTCCAACCTCCGCGTAGTACCTCCGCGCCCCTCAGAAATCCATTGCCTCAGCGCTCTTCGTCTTAAAGCCGCCGGTGCACTTGAGAGAACATCTACGCTCAATGGTGGCACTTTGGTTTCAGCCCGTGATGACGAGTGTTGACTTGCCCTTTGCAAGAGAGCCTCCGAACTATTTAACAAAACCGCGCCATCCTCTCTCAGCAAGGTAGCGGTTCGGGATAACGCTTCGACCACCTTGTTATTGAACGACAACATAACTGGCAACAGTTGCTTCCGGACTTTGACCCGAGCGAAACGCACATCCTCGTTCATCTCATCGCGTAAGAACTCAATCTTTCGAGAGTGGCAGTAATCCTCAGTCTGACTACGTCGCGCCCAAAGCAACGGCCTAACGAGCTGAATTGAGGACCCTTTGGTAATCGGTCTGATTGCCTCCATTCCACTTAAGCCGGCGGCGGCACTGCCCCGCATCAACCGCAGCAGAACAGTTTCCGCTTGATCATCCATAGTGTGCGCCGTGAGGACGAATTTGGCGCCGTGTTTTTTGGCTGTTTTTCTGAGGAAGTCGTAGCGAGCGTGTCTTGCTGCCTGTTCGAGGTTTTCGGAATTTGCTCGTGCTCGCTGTCCTACGCTCGCCCGACCAGTCACGGACCCATAGCCAAGATTTTTGGCCAACTCATTAACCCATTTGGCATCTTTGCGGCTGTCTTGCCGGAGTCCATGGTCGAGGTGGGCGACGCAGATCAGCAGATTGAGTTTTCGTACCTTCGTTAACTCTTCCAGCGTGAGCAGCAATGCAGTGGAATCAGCTCCACCTGAGACTGCAACAATAACGGTCTCCGCCTCGGTTGGCAACTGGAGCTTCCGCCAATTGGTGAGCAACATTCGCGCAAAACTACTTAATCTCGAAAACTGTGGATTTCGTTTGGACATTGGACTGGATTGTTAGGCCCAATTCTGTTTGAGTCAAATCGCCCATGCTCTCTCAGGTTGCGTTGAATAGTCGAGACAATGAGAGATGCTGTGTCAAAAATCAGGGGACTGCGGAAACTAAGTGTTTTCTCGAGTCTCCGCCCGTGGATGGGATTTTTGCTCTTGATTGCGCCCCCGCCTACTCGCGCAAATAACCGCGACACTTTGTTGAAACATTCGTCTCGTTTGTCGTTTAGATCCATAAAACTAAATCGAAGGGATTGACGAACCAAGGGGGTGCGTTGCTATGAGAGTTGAAAAAAAGATCAAGTTTAATGAGTGGCTCTTGGGGTCAACGATTCTTTGCCCATCTTGCGGTTGCCTTTGGCTCGTACCGGCTGCACAAACTTCCGAGATCTATCTTTGCCGGCAATGTGGCAGCGACGTGAATACGAAATCGAGACCAGATCCAACAAAGCAGGCGATTAACCAGGACAAATTGACTCATTAAAATCGCCGCTAATGGGAAAGCCTGTGGTAAGCCTGACCGTTTTGGTCAGGCTTTGTTGTATCAGCACTCAGAAGCTCTGCCACAAAACCATCAAAGGTGGTGTTTACTTGCTAGAGTCAGTACCCAAGAATAAACGTCAATCCAGCCTGTTTCACTTCGCGGAGGTCTCTATGAAATCGATAATCTCTAAAACCACCACCTTGCTCTCAGACTTGCGTCTTCGATTTGTTGGATTACTCGCGGTTCTTACCCTCCTTTGGGCCTGCTATCCAGTTTCTGAAGTCAGCTACTCAAATCCGCAGGACTCCAGCGCCAATCAGTGGTTGATTGAGATTAGGACGGGCGAGGCCAAAGTGCAGCTGACGATGCGTTACTCACGCCAGCGTGATGGCGGCGGCTTTAGTTTCAACAGCACAGGCTTTGGCATACCGATGGAGCAGCTGGTCGGATTAACTCGCGAGCAGGCTATGTCGTCGGGATCTCACGTTCAGTTTCAGCTCAATCGTGACGCCGGCACTTTTAACTTTGAGGGCTGGTTCAAAGAGGGAAATGGTGCTGGTCACTTTACTTTTAGCCCGAGCGCTTCTTTTGCAACTGAGCTAAACCGGCAGGGGTTTGGTAAACCAACAGATGCACAGCTACTTCGACTGGCAATGCAAGACGTGGGATTTGCATTGATTAATGAATTAAAGGCTCAGGGGTACGACCTCGCGACTGTGGAACAGCTCGTCAGAATGGGTGATCATGGCGTGCGACTCGACTTTGTTCAGGGGTTAAAGGCGCTTGGGTATTCGCTGAAGTCGGTCGACTTCCTGGTAAAGATGAAAGACCACGGGGTTAGCTTGAATTTTATTCGCGAACTTGCGGGGTTGGGTTTCACCGGGTTGAGTCCTGAAGAACTAATACGAACAAAAGACCACGGAGTGAATGCGGAGTATATCGGTGAGTTCATTTCAGCCGGATATAACCGCGCATCACTCAACGACTGGATCACGTTGAAGGATCACGGTGTCAGTACGCAATTTGTAGTCGCCTTAAAGGATCTCGGTTATTCGCGTGTTGAGCTTGACGATCTTCGTAATATGAAAGACCACGGCGTGAGCCCTACCTTCATCCAGGAACTCAAAGCCATTGGCTATAACAACACCCCAATCGATCAGCTCATCCGTCTAAAAGATCACGGGGTCGACGCCAGCTATATTCGACGTCTGAAAGAACGTGGCTACGGAGACCTCAGTCTGGATGAGTTTATTCGGCTTAAGGATATTGGGACGAAGTGAGAGACATTGCCGATTGTCAATTGACGATCTTGGTCCTCGGATTTGCAGACGAAAGCTTTGAGGTTTTCAAATCGGCAATCGGCAATTGGCAATGACCTCAATTGGCAATCGTCAATCGGCAATGCTTTAATTGGCCTCACCCGTTTACGTTTTCCCGGTTAGTTAGGCATCCAATTGACGGGCTTTACGCTCTAAGTCTTCTCTCTCTCGCAGCCTTTTGCGAAACCTGGGAGCAGCGGCGACCCGGGGCAATCAAACAATTTTCGAGGACACCGATGAAATTTAGAAAACTCTTTTCTGCGTTCCTATTAACGCTATTCAGTTTGCAGACTCTCCATCTTACAGTGCTTGCCGACGAAGGCATGTGGACGTTCAATAACGTGCCGCGCGCGGAAATTAAAAAGAAATACGGGTTCGAGATAACGGATGCGTGGCTGAAGAAGGTCCAGTTGGCGTCAGTTAGGTTCAACAACGGCGGCTCTGGTTCTTTTGTCTCACCAAATGGTCTGGTGCTTACCAATTATCACATCGTCGAAGACATTGTTAACGAAGTCAGTACGCCCGAAAAGGACCTCGCGAAGGAAGGGTTTGTGGCCAGAACGCGCGCCGAAGAGATCAAGGCCCCAAGTCTCGAGTTGAATGTATTGATGAGCATTGAAGACGTGACCAGCCGGGTGAATGGCGCTGTTAAAGCGGGAGCGACCGACGCTGAAGCATTTGCCGCACGACGCGCGGAGATTGCTGCCATCGAAGGTGAGTCGACCAAGGCTACTGGCTTTCGTTCAGATGTCGTCACCCTTTATCAGGGCGGCCAGTACAATCTGTATCGTTATAAGAAGTACACCGATGTGCGTTTGGTCTTTGTCCCAGAGTTTCAAGCCGCATTCTTCGGTGGTGATCCTGACAACTTCAACTTTCCGCGATTTAACATCGACATGGCGCTCGTTCGGATCTATGAGAACGATCAGCCGGTTCATCCCGAAAGCTATTTCAAGTGGTCGACGACCGGAGCGAAGGAAGGAAGTTTAGTTTTTGTAACCGGCAATCCAGGCTCCACCTCGCGTCTCGATACAGTGGCCCACCTTCAGCAACTACGTGACACCAGCATTCCTATTATTTTGCGTTTGCTGGAACGTCGCGAAACGATGCTCAAGAAGTATATGGCCCTAGGCGAAGAACAAACTCGGCAGGCTCAGAATGAGCTAAACAGCGTTCAGAACAGCCTCAAAGTTTATCGAGGTCAAATTGCGGGACTAAAAGACAGTTCATTGATGGCTCGCAAGATGAAGGATGAAGCTGCGTTGCGTAAATCGATTGCAGCCAAGCCCGAAAGCCAAAAGATGTACGGCGATGCCTGGGAAGCAATTGAGAAGGCCCATAAGAACTATCCCAACTACATTCGCGACCGGAGAATCTTTGAACAGATGGGCGGCTTTAACTCCACTCTGTTTTGGTTTGCACGAACTTTGGTGAGACTCGCTGATGAAAACGCCAAACCAAATGCAGAGCGTTTGCCCGAATACACAGACGCCCGTCGCGCGTCGTTAGAACTGGCACTCTATTCCCCTGCACCAATTCATTCCGACTTCGAGAAGCTCAAGCTCACTGATTCACTCGGTTTCATGGTGGAACTTCTCGGAGCTGACAATGAGCTTGCCAAACAAGTGCTCGACGGCAAGACTCCGGAAGCTCGTGCGAGTGAAATGATTGCAGGTACGAAGCTCGCGGATGTTGAATACCGCAAAGAGTTGGCGAAAGGTGGACGTGATGCCATTGCGGCGTCGAACGATCCAATGATCGTTGTCGCGAGGCTTATTGATGCGAAAGCGCGCGAGGCAAGAAAACGCTTCGAGAGCGAACTTACAGGCGTCGAGCGCACGAACTACGGAAAGATCGCCCGAGCTCTGTTTGAAACTCAAGGCACTAAGCTTTACCCGGATGCGACATTTACACTGCGTCTCTCGTATGGTGCAGTCCAAGGCTACATGGAGAATGGTAAGAAGGTAACGCCCTTCACGACGTTGGGGGGTCTTTATTCGCGTGCTGACTCTTTCAAACAGCAATTTCCGTATAACCTGCCACCTCGGTGGTTGGAGAAGAAGTCTTCTCTGGACCTGAGTACACCATTCAATTTCGTAACTACGAACGACATTATTGGCGGAAACTCAGGCTCGCCAAGTATCAACCAGAACGGGGAGTTGGTTGGGCTGATCTTCGATGGCAACATCCAATCGCTTGTTGGAGATTTCATTTACGATGAGTCAGTGAATCGAGCTATTTCGGTCGACTCGCGCGGTATGCTCGAAGTGCTGAAGAAGGTTTTCGGGGCGAATGAGATAGTCGCGGAGTTGACGGCAAGTTAGAATCGAGAAATAGAACCACCCTTCTGACTTGTTCTTTCTTCACTCATTCTTTCTTCGGTTGGTCACGCTTTCTCAAGGTTAGCGTATTTCTCGACAAGCTTCTTCTGTCCGTAACCCGGAAAGCTGACGGTCAGTTTCGTAGATTCTCCGGCGCCCTCACGTCTCAAAACTAACCCGCGGCCATATTTTGAGTGCTTCACATAAGTGCCGGGCACGAAGTCTCCGCTAGAACTACTGCTCGAAGAAACTGGTCTGGGGTCTTGGGCCTTCGACCTTTGATCTCTTTGCCATCGGTTTGTCGAACTGCCTGACGTGTTTCCCAACTGTTGATTTCGCTGCTTGAAGAACTCGGCGATTGAGTCGACGTTGTCGTATGTCTTGCCGATGTAACGTTTCTTCTCCTTGCGATACTCACCTTGTTCGTAATCAATTGCCGACGAGCCTCGCGCAAACGACAACCACGACTTGCCCGGTGAAAGATCATCCAGCAATTCAATCGGCATTTCGTTCAAAAACTGAGATGGTTCGGAGGCCAATTCCTCACCGTAGACGCGCCGCTTCATTGCGTGCGTCACGTACAGATAGCGTTCTGCGCGGGTCATGGCAACGTAGGCCAGGCGTCTTTCTTCTTCGAGTTCCGCCGGGTCTGTTGCAGAACGCGAATGCGGAAACAGCCCATCCTCCAGACCAACGATGAATACAGTCGGAAATTCCAATCCCTTAGCAGAATGCGCCGTCATCAACGTGACGGGAGCGTCGCGCTTGTATTCATCCTGATCCGACACGAGCGCTGAGTGATCAATAAAGTCTCGCAGACCCTCGAGACCCTGTTCATCATAATCAACTGCGGCGTTGACTAACTCCTGAAGGTTTTCGAGACGGCCGTCCGCCTCGTCAGTTCTTTCGGAGCGCAGCGCGGTTTCGTACCCGGTCTCAAGAATTGCAGCACGTACGATATCGGAGACAGGCGAGTCGGAATCGGTGACAGTTGGCGTGGCTGGCTTATCGGCGCTCTCTTCATGTTTGACCGTCCACATTCCGGCGGTGACGTCTGAGGCTTTGTCTTCTATTGCAGCAGCCCGCATGTCTGTGCCGGCCATTTCACCCAACCTTACGATGGTTCTTCGGAAACCTCGCAAGGCGTTAATTGCGCGTGCGCTTAGATTCTCGGGTTGCTTGATAACGCTTCCGATCGTATCCCAAAGAGACAGATCGTAATCCTTGGCGCGACGCTCCAGTTCATCGAGGGTTTGTTTGCCGATGCCTCGTGGCGGGCTGTTAATAACACGTTGCAGGGCAATCGAATCATTTGGATTCAGAGCCAGTTTCAGATAGGCGATGATGTCGCGCACTTCCATTCGCTCGTAGAACGAAAAGCCACCGATGATGTTGTAGGCGAGTCCTGCTCGACGCATCGCTTCTTCAAATACGCGAGACTGGGAATTCGTTCGATACAACACCGCGGAACGCATGTCGTATTCATCTCGTCGATGTTCGACGATCCTGTTGGCCACCCAACGTGCCTCCGCTTCTGCGTCCAATGCCTGGTAGTAGCGGATTTTTTCTCCACGCGGATTCGACGTCCACAGGTTCTTTCCTTTGCGAGCGACATTGTTCTTAACGACTGCGCCGGCAACATCGAGAATGGTTTGTGTTGAGCGGTAATTCTGTTCGAGACGAATGGTCTTGGTCTTCGGAAAGTGACTTTCGAAGTTCAGGATGTTTGAGATGTCCGCACCTCGCCATTTGTAGATTGATTGATCTTCGTCGCCGACCACGCAGATGTTTTGCTGTTTCTCGGTGAGCAAACTAATCGATGAAAACTGCAGCGAGTTTGTATCCTGATACTCGTCAACGAGGATGTAACGAAACTTGTTGTTGTATTTTTCCCGAACTTCCGGGACATCGCGCAATAGTCGAACGGTCTTGATCAATAGATCATCGAAATCGAGCGCGTTGTTTCCATGCAAGCGCTCTTCATACATCCCATACACACGCGCCATCGCCGCGCGGCGTTCGTCCTGATACTCAGCGCGAGCGGCAAATGCTTCAGTATCCTCGCCGCGATTCTTTGCCGAACTGATCGCCGACTGAGTGGCGCGTTGACCCAGGTATTTCTCTTCATAGCCTAGATCCTTCATGCACTGTTTGATCAGTCGCAGCGAATCGTCCTGGTCATAGATCGTAAACGTCCGTGTGTACTTGTCGTTCAGTTTCTCGATGTCTTGCCGGAGGATGCGAACGCAGAGGCTATGGAATGTGGACACGAGTGGCCAGCTGGCCAGTTCGTAATCCTTCAGTAGACGCTGCACGCGGAGCCGCATTTCTTCGGCAGCCTTGTTTGTAAAAGTGACCGCCAAAATATTCCATGGCGCTACACCTTTCTCCGCGATCAGATAGGCAATGCGATGAGCGATGACGCGCGTCTTGCCAGAGCCTGCGCCGGCGAGGATCAGCAGCGGTCCGTCGGTATTGATGACAGCCTCACGCTGTTGTTCGTTCAGTTGTGAGAGAAAATCTGATTCCACTATTTGATCAGTCCTTGTATGGCCTTGAATTGTTCGTGCTTTGCGTCGCGCATCAATTCAAACAGCGACATTTCCACAGACGATGCGATTGCCCCGCTGGACAGCATCTTTTGGATTGCCGCACGGCGATCGCTCTCCTTCCGAGAGGTGATGCAGTCTGTGAGCAGATGTACCTGGAAACCCATTGCCAGGAGATCGTGAACAGTTTGATTAACGCAAATGTGAGCTTCGATACCACAAACAAGCAGCTGTTTCGTTTCAGCCTTTTGAACTTGTGTATGAAACTGTTGAGCGCCGCAAGAGCTAAAGATCGTCTTCTCGAGGATCTTGATATTGTCGGGAAGCGCTTGAAGCACTTCCGCGGCTGTATGACCCAGGCCTTTTGGATACTGTTCAGTAACGATGATTGGCAGGTTCAACAGACGTGCGCCCTTTACTGCCACAGCGATTCGATTGGCGAGCTCAGCAAAATCTTGAATAGAGGTGCGAAAAGCCTCCTGCATGTCGATGATGAGGAGTGCCGACCGCGAGAGTTCAAGAATGTTTGGGTGTTGCATGTGATCGATTTCGAAGTGAATTTAAGCACAGGAAATCAACTTGAACAAACGCCGGAGTGGTCATCAGTATTCAGCCGCAAATGAACGCGGATAAACGCGGATCAGGAAAAAATACATATAAGAAAGTCAGCTCTTTCTTTTGCTTAGGTCTGCGTTTATCTGCGTTCATCGGCGGCTCAAACTACGCCACTTTGAGCGCAAGAAGCAGATAGAAAGTTGACCTTGAATCCTTTACGATCCACTCCAGATTCAACATACTGGAGGACACCGTAGTGAGCTTGGTATTGGAATCACATCAGCACATTTTGTTTGGCGATAACGAACTATGGCAGGCCGTTCTGGCACGGGACGCACGCTACGACGGTCAATTCGTGTTTGCCGTCAGCTCAACACATATCTATTGTCGTCCGTCATGTCCTTCACGACGTCCACACCGTGAGCGGGTAAGTTTCTTTTCACTGCCTGAAGCCGCGGAACAAGCTGGATTCAGGGCGTGCCTCAGATGTCACCCAAAGCGAGCGCGAGTTTTGGATCCGCAGATCGAAATGGTTCAGATGGTTTGCCATTATCTCGATTCGCCTGAGTCAGAGGCAGTCAAGCTCTCCGACTTGGCTTCAAAAACCGGAGTAAGCGTGTTTCATTTACAACGGACATTCAAAAACATCATGGGAATCAGTCCGCGTCAATATCTCGGAGCCAGGAGATTTAGTAACTTCAAATCACGGGTGAAAGAAGGCGAGTCAGTCACAAACGCCTTGTACGATTCAGGTTTCAATTCGAGTAGCCGGCTTTACGAGCAAGCGTCGGCTGAACTTGGAATGACTCCGGCTACTTACAGTCGAGCGGGGCGTGGTATCACGATCAGCTACACAATCGTCGACTCACCCTTAGGACGTTTGCTGGTTGCCGTAACAGAGCGGGGTGTTTGTTCAGTGGCTATGAATGAACGCGATAGTCAATTGGAGAAGTCGCTGCGGAGCGAGTTTCCCGAGGCATCCATTGAACGCTCCGACGTCAGCTTGCGTAACACCGTTCGTCTCGTTTTGAACCATCTCAATGGCAAGGAACCAAATTTAGCGTTGCCTTTGGACATCCGCGCAACAGCGTTTCAAAGGCAGGTTTGGGAAAAACTACAAACAATTCCATACGGACAGACGGTGTCTTACGGAGATGTCGCCAAGGCTCTGGGCAAACCTGGCGCAGTTCGCGCAGTCGGTCGGGCGTGCGCCACGAACCCAGTTGCTCTGGTAATTCCGTGTCATCGAGTTGTGCGCGAAGATAAGAGCCTGGGAGGATATCGGTGGGGACTGGAGCGGAAAAGGAAGTTGTTGGAGACGGAACGATCAAAGGCCTCACAGAGAAAACAAGTTCTCAGCCGCAGATAAACGCAAACCACAACATTTTGATAGCGAGCACTCCTTAAGTGTTCCTCCGACCAGTGGTTAAGATAGCTCCTCAAACCGAAACTTACTCGCTTCAAGATATTCCTTGACTGTCTCGATCGCTATCCAGCGACGATTCAGACTCTCGGCAACTGCACCGGTGGTGTTCGAGCCTGCAAAGGGATCAACTACCAGCTCGCCCTCGTTCGTTAGAAATTTCAGAAAAAACTCTGGCAGTGCCGTAGGAAATCGAGCTGGGTGGATCTTCACACCTGCAGCCTTGCACCGCATTGTATAAGGGTCGTTCGCGGCGTTATTACCAAATTTCAAGTAGTCTTCTGGCAGGTTTTCCTCGAACACATTTGGAGCGATTGCGCCACCTGCGTCGACTTTGTCAAAACTTCTTTTGATATTGTGACCTGAGGGCCGTATGGTTGGTCGCACCCCACGGCTATTCAGTCGAATCATATCAGCGCTATACCGCTTCAGAACATTGCGATTGTTAGCTTTCGGCCAAGGCGTTTTTCCTAGCCACCAAACGTGTTCAACCGCGTCCTTAACGCGAATTCTCCGCACCGTCACCCATTCCGCTGGCATGGGCATCTTCGCGGGATTGTACCAGTACAGCTCTTGAGCCAAGTGGAAACCGATCTTTTCGACGAGCTCTATCAAGAGCTTGTATTGGTAAAGCGACCGAGTTGGCAAGCCTTTGTTGTAGCTCCCGCCAATATTCAGCACAAAGCTGCCGTCTTCTTTCAGGACCCGATAGAAGTCGCCTGCGAAACTGAGAAACCACTCAACGTAGTCGTCTTTCGAAACGTTACCGTACTCCTTTTTGAAGTGGAGCGCATACGGTGGTGAAGTAATGATGGCATCGACAGAATTCGCAGGAAGTTCTGCTAGAACATTGCGCGCGTCGTCTAAGTAGGCAGCACCTAGACCGGTTCTATAATACGGTTTAAAGCTTGGAATAGAGACACGCTTATAATTCGGTTTGAGCGTGAGTTGAGACTTCGGAGTCGCTGACATATTGCCTCGTAGAGCTTACGTAGCGTAGCTTACACTACCGTAGTAGTTAAACCATAATTTCAGCTTGGAACCCTTGACCGTTCGGGCGCGAAAAGCCTCCATACCATAACGCGTATGACCAACAAAGACGCACTGCTAAAGCTCCTTGAGGGCTGTACACGTGAGGAGCGAATGGAAATCTTCAAGCTTCTACGTAAGGAGATTCCTATACATGAGTTGGAGGCGAAGCTTAACACGCAAGCGGAAGTCATATTGGAAGCGATGGCGCGATCGAGCGACCTTACAATGCGGGGCATCCGAGGCATCATCGCTGAAGCTGCTTTCCTCTTACAGGTCCTACAAAAACTTGAGGGTTGGAAGGTTGGCAATATCGTCGGGAATGCGGCATACGATTTTATCATCGAGGATTCAATCGGTCGTGTGAACATCCAAGTGAAGATGCAACGAAAGGAGAAAGGAATTCCTCTAGTTCGCAAGCATAAGTTTGTGGTAGAGACGCAAAAGACACGTGGTGGGAAAGATGCTGCTGGCGAGGACACTCGACCTTACCGTTTCGGTGAGTTTGATATCATTGCCGTGTCGCTTCACCCGGCGACAAATGATTGGACGAGGTTCGCGTATACTGTCGGAACATGGCTTCGCCCAAGGCAAAGTGCGGCTCACTTACTTGAAGTTCTTCAGCCAGTAGCGCCAACTCCAAATGATGATTGGACCGATAACTTGGAAAAATGTATCGAATGGTTTCGATCCGGCGTGCAACGGACTATTGCGCCATTCTAGAAGTTCTCTTGTTCTTATTGACTAATAACACACTACTCTACTGTCACAGACTTCGCCAGATTCCGAGGTTGGTCCACATCACAACCGCGACGCACGGCAATGTGATAAGCCAGTAACTGAAGCGGAATGATTGAAAGGATAGGCGAGAGCAGATCGCTTGATTGGGGAATCTCAATCACGTGATCTGAAACCATCGACGACATCGAATCGCCTTCAGTTAATACTGAGATAACGATTCCCTCACGGGCCTTCACCTCAACAATATTCGAATGTGTCTTCTCGTAGCGTAACTCAGAAGCACGATTTCCTTCTTCACGAGTGTTGACAAAAAGGACTGGAAGACGTTCGTCAATCAACGCGTTTGGGCCGTGCTTCATTTCGCCCGCAGGATAACCCTCAGCGTGAATATAGGAAATCTCCTTCAGCTTGAGTGCGCCTTCCAGGGCTACGGGGAAGTTTATGCCTCGACCGAGGTACAGAAAATCCGTAGAGCGGAAATACTCTTTCGACAGTTCTTCGATGCCGTCGGATTCATTCAGTAAATGTTCTAGCTTCACGGGAAGTTCGGCGAGCTCCTGAGCATGAAATCTCGCTTCATCCTCCGAGAGTGCGCCTCTCAGTTGCCCCAAATAAAGGCCAAGCAAGTAGAGCGCAATCATCTGGCCTGTAAACGCCTTCGTCGAAGCAACTCCGATCTCGGGTCCCGCGTGAGTCAGAATCGTACCGTCAGCCTCGCGCACGATCATCGAACCCTGAACGTTACAGATCGACAAAACTTTGGCGCCCAGTTCTTTTGCCTCACGCAACGCGGCTATTGTGTCTGCCGTTTCTCCTGATTGCGAAATAACCAGCAGCAAATCGTTTTCATTCATCACCGGATTGCGATAGCGGAACTCTGACGCGTAATCGACATCAACCGGAATCCGCGCTAACTGCTCGATCATATACTTGCCGGCGAGACCTGCGTGCCAGGAGGTTCCACACGCCGCAATTTTGATTGAGTTGAATCGCTTAAAATCAGCTTCGGTGATGTTCGCCATTTCATCAAGGAACACGTGACCGCTATCGAGCGAGATTCGACCTTGAACTGTGTCGCGTACTGAGCGCGGTTGTTCATAAATCTCCTTGAGCATGAAATGCTTAAAGCCGCCCTTTTCCGCCATGATCGGATCCCAGGTGATTCTCTGAATCGAGGGTTGCACTGAGTTACCCTCAAAATCGGTGACCCGCACGGCGTCCTTGTTGATGACGGCGATCTCGCCGTCTCCTAAAAAGAAGACATCACGTGTGTGTTGAAGAATCGGTGGAATATCCGAGGCCACAAAGAATTCGCGATCACCAAGACCGATAACTACCGGGGGACCCTGACGAACGGCGATGATCGTGTCCTGTTCATCGGCGTTGATGATTGAAAGTGCGAAGATGCCGCGCAGTTCAGCAACCGTCGAACGGACCGCCTGTTCGAATGTCTGATCCTGCTTGAGATATTCCTCAATCAGGTGGGCGATGATCTCGGTATCGGTTTCAGTGACGAATCGATGATCTGATTTTCGGAGACGCTCTTTCAGTTGCAGGTAATTCTCGATGATGCCGTTATGCACCACAACGACGCGGCCAGTGCAGTCGCGATGCGGGTGAGCATTCTCTTCGGTTGGTCGTCCGTGTGTGGCCCAACGCGTGTGGCCAATTCCATAAGTGCCATCGATTGGACTTAAGCGAATAGTCTCTTCGAGATTGCGCAGTTTTCCTTCAGCGCGACGTATTTCTAAATTATGCTCGTCGTTAACGACTGCGATGCCGGCAGAGTCATATCCACGATATTCGAGTTTCCGCAGGCCATCGATGATGAGCGGAACCACTTGTTTATTGCCAACGTAACCAACTATTCCACACATGCTTTGGTTAACTCCCTGACTCAGTCGTCTCTCTTTTTGCTCTTCTTGACTACCGCTGGAACACCTGCCACTAGTGTGTCCGGCGGCACATCTTTAGTCACAACCGAACCCGCTCCAGTCACAGACCTTGCGCCCACTCGAACGGGCGCAACTAACATCGTATCGGACCCGATCTTAACATTGTCCTCGATGATAGTTTCATGTTTGCGTACGCCGTCGTAGTTGCAGGTGACGGTACCTGCGCCGATATTTGTGTTCTCACCAATGGTCGCGTCACCAAGGTAGGTGAGATGCATGGCCTTGGTGCCTTTTCCGAGTTTTGATTTCTTCACCTCGACAAAGTTGCCAACAGTAGCCTTGTCTTCGAGGTTTGCATTCATGCGTAAGTGAGCAAACGGTCCGATGGAGCAATTGGATCCGATCTCGGAATCAATGATGACGGAATGATCTTTTACGGTTACGTTCGCACCTAGTCGGGAGTTTGTGATGCGAGCGCCCGATCTGACTACGCAGCCCTCTCCTAGAACCGACCTCCCTTCGATGGATACGTCTGGATAAATGATGCAGTCGCGTCCGATTTGGGACTCAGCGCTAATGTAGGCATGGGCGGGATCGATAAATGTGACTCCGCCATCGATCATCAGACCACGGATTGTGCCGCGGCGAAGAAGATTTTCGAATTCGGCAAGCTCAGCACGCGTGTTGATTCCAGTGACCTCACGGGCGTCGGTGTGGAGAAAGCACGTGATAATTCCTCCCTCGGCCTGCAAGATTGCGGGGACATCCGTTAAGTAATACTCGGCCTGTTGGTTGATTGGTTTGAGTGACCGCAGCGCCTTATAAAGTTTGCGAGTATCAAAGCAATAGATTCCGGCGTTGATCTCTTTGATTTGTCGCTCTTCCTCGTTGGCATCCCTCTGCTCGACAATTCGGACAAACCGGTTCTGTTCGTCACGAATCACGCGCCCATACCCAGTCGGGTTTTCAAAGCGTACGGTTAGCAGGGAACAGTCAGATCTAGTTGTTCGATGATGCTCTACAAGTCTCTTCAAGGTGTCAGCACGAATCATCGGCACGTCACCCGATAAAACCACCAATACAGAATCGGAGTTTTCGAACAATGCTCGGGCAGACTCCACAGCATCGCCAGTCCCGCGTTGTTCAGGTTGCATCGCAAAACCCGCGAGCTCACCAAGTTCCTCGCGAACAACCTTTTCGACTTCATCTGCTTGATGTCCGACAACGACGACGATCGACTTTGGGTCCAAGCTTTGAGCAGCTCGAGATACGTGAATAATCAAGGGTAACCCGCCGAGTTCATGGAGAACTTTGGCACGGCTTGACTTCATTCGGGTGCCCAAACCAGCCGCCATTATGAGCACGTCTAGCAAATTATCTTGTTGATTGGATTGCGCCAAGAGAATCTCCGTAATAGCTAGACTGTCACGGCAGATCGAGAGATGGCTCGTTCACGGCAGGCCAAAACTACGTGTGCTAGACGGACGGAGTCGTGTCTGACTTTCTCGCCAACATCAAGTAAGTCTGCGCGCATGATTTCCGTTGAGTTGTCAACGCCATCTTCAATCGGATCATCGATCCCAATCTGATGGGCATGTTCTGCCGCATAAAGCTCAGCCTGTTCCTTGCTGATGCGCCGGTCATTGACAACGATGAAATCAAAATCGATCTCAGGCGCGTATCGCTTGATCGTTTCCAAATGCTGTCGCGTAGTATAGCCATCAGTTTCGCCGGGTTGCGTCATCAAGTTGCTAATGAAGATCTTGGTGGCCCGACTGTTCCCAATGACATGGGCGACCTGAGCAACGAGAAGGTTCGGCAAAATGCTTGTGTACAACGATCCTGGACCGACGGTGATTACGTCGGCGGTTCGGAGAGCTTTCAGCGCTTGTGGCAAGGGCAGACACTCCTCAGGTTCGAGTCGCAGATTTCGAATGGGAATAGGAGATGCGGAGATCAGTGTCTCGCCATGAACCACTGAGCCATCTTCCAACTCGGCAATCAAGTGCACGTCGCTGATCGTCGCCGGAAAGATGTGTCCCTTGCTCGCGAGCACTTCGGAGGAAAGCCTGACTGCTTCAGTGAAGTCGCCAGTCACTTCGGTTAGCGCTGCGAGAAACAAATTGCCGAAACTGTGACCACCCAATTCACCGTCGCCCCGAAATCGATATCGGAAAAGACGCGATAACAGGCTCGAATCTTCTGACAGCGCGACAATACAGTTTCTAATATCTCCTGGCGGAAGCATTTGTAGTTCGTCACGCAAACGTCCAGAGCTGCCCCCGTCATCCGATACCGTAACGATTGCGGAAAGGCTATCGATCCAAACGGAGTCATCAGCCTTTCCAACGAGTTGCTTCAAACCAGCAAGGAGCGTCGACAGGCCGGTGCCGCCACCCAACGATACTAATTTTTGACCACCAGTAATCATAGTTTCGAGGTATCAAGAGCCTGAATTAAGCGATTTATCGTGACCAGTCGCTGAGAATCATACCTTAAAGACAGGTTTTGAACCTGCGAAATGGTGGCCGCACTGCTCGATTGAATCACAAATGATCAGACTCAGGAGGGATTAGAAAAAACAAGCCGATCGAAGTCAGGGTCGTTACGAAGCGGATTAAGATCGTGGTCGTGTTGTGCTCGTAGCCGGAGATTCGGTTGCAAGTCGACGGCACGCTGGAGTGATTCCAGAGCCAGATCGATAGAACCCAGCCGAGCGCGAGTTGCAGCCAACCCGTAGTGAATGTGGGCCGCTTCTGGTTCTCGTTTGAGTGCGCGCTCAAACATCTCCTGCGCTGCCACATATTCCCCGCGATTGAGTTCGATTACACCTCGATCATAGAGGGAATCTGCATCCTTCGGTAGCATACTCTCGGTGCGAAGACGTGATTCGGATATGGCTAAATAAGTGCGAGCGCGTGCAGCGACTTCGGAAACCTGAGAGTACTTGTCGAGCAGAATGCGGAATTGGTTGCGCGACTCAGCAAACCGTCCCCTTACAAACTCTTTGTGAGCTCGCTCAAAGGCAACCAAGGCCGCTGACTCATCCTGTGTAGGTTGGCGGGGCGGCGGTGCTGTTGGCTGAACAGGTCTTGGTAAAGGTCGGACAGCTCGGACGGCGGCGACCTTTTGCGTCTTTTTGACTCTCGAGACCGCAGCTTTCTTTGGTGCAGTTTTCTTTGGCGCCGCTTTTTTGACTGGCTTAGAGGCCGCCTTCTTGCCCTTACTGGTGTACTTGCTTGAGGCGGTCTTTTTGGTCGACCGAGCTTTCGGGGAGATTTTCCGCGCGGGTCCTTTTGCCGCAGTTGCCCGCTTTGCTTTGGGCTTGGAGGCCGGTTTTGCTTTTACTGCGCGCTTCGCGGTCTTAGCGGATGCTCGTTTCGCCGCAGATCGCGTCGTCGACCGTCGCAAGCCTTTTGTAAGACTGCTGCTCATTTCTGTTTAATCTCAAAAAGGCTGCTCAGACGTACTAGAGCAGCCGCAGGATTGGTTGCGCAGCTTAGCATAGCCTCGCTCCTAAATCAATTAGCACAACTATTTGCGAGCGCTTTAAGGTCCATTTTAGCCCCGTAGAACATCACTAAAAGTATTAACATAGAAAAACACTTGATGGTCATTGTTGGGCTATGTTACAGTGCGTCTTGGTTTGCGGAGAGCGAGTTTGACTCCGTCAAATGGCCCCAACCGAAGAAGTAACCTCTTTTAGATTCAAAACTTGCGACCCCAGGAAGCTGCGTTTCGGGTTCACTCTCCAATTAGACTTCCCGCCCCGGCCTTCAAAAAAGAGTCGTAACCAATGGCAGATACCCCAATCCTGTTGCGTGAGCAGCAATACCACCAGATAAAGGCAGTCCTTGCCCGATTGCGAATGGATTCCTCGGCAAAGGTGGTGTTTCTCGTTGACAAAGATGGTCAGGAGATCGCTTCCCTTGGCGAAGTGGGAAATCTTGACACAACCAGCCTTGCGTCGCTGGCTGCCGGGAACGTGGCAGCGACCGGCGGAATGGCGCAATTGATCGGCGAGAAGGAATTTCCAACTCTTTCCCACGAGGGTGAGAAGGAGAGCATTCACATCTCAGTTATCGGTCGGCTTTTACTCGTCGTTATGTTTGACGAGCGTTCGAGCCTTGGGTTGGTGAAATTGCGAAGTAAACAAGTCTCGCAACAACTGGCCACGGTGTTTGACGAAATAGCCAGCAACGATTACGACGATCTCGACTCACCGTTCGCCGGAATCACGGATGAGGATATCGACAGCCTTTTTAGCTGACACCACGCGCTATGACTTTCATCAACTACGCCTCCAGAGAGATTAACTGCAAGATCGTTTACTACGGTCCCGGCTTGTGTGGAAAGACCACGAATCTTCAGTACATTTTTGATTCCACGGCGCCTCAGGCTCGTGGAAAGTTAATCAGTTTGGCCACCGAGACGGATCGGACTCTCTTCTTTGACTTCATGCCGCTAGAGCTTGGCACAGTGCGCGGCTTCAAAACTCGCTTTCATCTTTACACCGTCCCTGGTCAAGTCTTCTACGACGCATCACGCAAGTTGATTCTCAAAGGCGTCGATGGGGTGGTTTTCGTTGCCGACTCGCAAGAGGAGCGGATGGACGCGAATATCGAGTCGCTTTACAACCTGGAAGAGAATTTGAAATCGCAGGGTTACGACTTAATGAAGATTCCTTACGTTCTTCAGCTCAACAAACGGGACCTGAGCAATGTAATACCAGCCGATGAGCTTGCCGCTGAGTTGCTGCGAAAAGGCGAGCCGGTGGTTGAAGCCGTTGCCTCCACTGGTGCTGGAGTATTCGATACCCTGAAAGCAGTTGCTAAGCAGGTTCTGACGGAACTACGCAAGGGTTAAGCCTCAGTCGAGGGACTTCAGCATCAAAAGTCCGTCACCGCCGTTTGAATAGTATTTTGGTAAGCGTTGAGTAATGGAATAGCCTAAACTCTCGTACAGCTTCTGTGCTGGCGTGTTAAGAGCTCTCACTTCCAACCGCACCAGTCTTACCTGCCTTTTACGAAATCCCTCTTCAACCTGGCCCATTAATCTCTTAGCGAGACTGCGTCTGCGATGTTCCGGCGAGACGCCAACCGTCGTCACGTGGCCAGTGTGATCCGGTTCAACCAGTCCAATAACAAAACCGACCATAACTCCACCAGGCGTCACAGCTCGATACGAAACAGCTTCGGGAGCCGTCAGAAGGTAGTCGAACGTCTCGCGACTGTAAGCCTCGCCATCTATGAAGCAGCGCTGATCTAGCCTCCAGCATTCGTCCAACTGGGAAATTGTCAGTGGACGAATGTCATAACGGGTTCCCCACGACGGAGTTACGAGTCTCTCTTTTTTCTCCGCTTCGTAGGGAAGATCCGTCTGTGACCACCAGCGGGAGCGAAATTTCTTTAGTACTGCCATGACTTAAGTTAGCGGAATGGAACTAGACAGTTCAGTTTACCACCTGGTTTTTTATAACGCCTACAGAATTAACATGCAATCCCCGTAACTGTAAAAACGGTATCGTCGGTCCACCGCGTGGCGATAGGCTTGCAGCACTACTTCCCGGCCGGCAAATGCGCTTACCAGTATGAGCAGAGAGGATCTAGGCAAATGGAAGTTAGTTAGCAAGGCGTCCACGATACGAAATCTGTAGCCAGGTTTGATGGTCAAGCACGCTTCGGCGCTTCCGGCCAAAACTTCATGACTGTCATTAGACGCAGACTCGAGCGCGCGCGTTGTGGTTGTGCCGACCGCAACTACGCGGCCGCCTCTACTGCGCGCTTCATTGAGTTGTCGAGCCGCTTCGGGAGGAATTTCAAATCGCTCACTACTAACTACGTGTTCACTAACCTCTTCAACTCGTACGGGTTCAAATGTGCCGTAACCCACGTGCAAGGTGATTTCAATGAGTTGGTTCCGTTCGCGCAGTTTCGACAGCATCTCTGCGGTGAAATGTAGGCCCGCCGTTGGTGCCGCGATTGCGCCACGAGTTTTTGAATAGACAGTCTGGTACCGTTCATCGTCCGTGAGAGAAACGCCGTCGGGTCGCTTGATGTATGGCGGAACAGGGGTCGAGCCGATTTCAGAAAGTAACCACTCGAAAGATCCTTTGAATTTAAACTTTACTTGCCTGAGGTCGGAGCCGGGTTTATCCAGTAATTCAGCTTCCAAGTCTCCCTTGGCGAACACAACGCGCGCCCCTGCTTGCAAACGTGCGCTGGGGCGGACGAGGGCTTCCCAGACACTCGTCTCCAATTCGCGAACCAGAAAGATTTCGACACGACCACCAGTTTCTTTTCGCTGACCATAAAGCCGTGCGGGGATCACGCGGGAGTTATTAACAACGACGACGTCCTTTGGTTGCAGCTCAAGGAGGAAATCTCGGAAGGTCGAATCTCGCGATAAACCAGTTCGACGGTCGAGAACGAGCATTCGCGACGCATCACGCTCTGGCAGTGGATATTGCGCGATCAATTCTTCCGGTAGTTCATAGTCGAAATCCGAAATGCCCATTGAAATGTCCGATAAACTTCAGTTTGTCGAGGCGTGCTTCATGCGAGTCGTGGGGTTACCCTAGCCAACCTGATATCAAGACATCGACAAACTGAAGTTTATAGGACATTCAGACCGGACACTATGAAGGATGCTCGCGATGAAAGACTGCGGTTAATTGGGCGCCAAATAGAAGAATGAGGCTCGACACATAGCTCCATGTGAGGACTGCCACCACCGCACCCACCGAGCCGTAAATCTGATCATAGTGAAAGTAACTAAGACTCCAGGCAAAGATATACTTCGCAAATTCCCATAGTAGTCCAGCCAGAAATGCACCTGGCACTGTATCTCTCAGCGTTACTTGTGCCCGCGGCATAAAACGATAGACCAGTACAAACAGTGCGACTGTGATTAGATAACTCAGCGCTGCGAACACGATTTGCCAGAACGCGCTGCCAACCGAAGTCAGAAGCGGATAACGCTCAATCTGACGCGGTGATAACTGGCTTGCTATGTCTCGCAGACCGACGATGATTGAAGTCACCATTACCGACAACGAAAGTAACAAACCAACCAATCCCACCATGCCAAGCGTCAACGCACGACCGTGCCAAAACGTTCGCGACACCGCACCCCAAATTCGATTCAAGGCGCGCTCGATTACTGCGAAAACCCAGGAACCAGCCCAGCAGACAAGCACGACACACGTTGCGATTGCTCCATACCCTAATTGCGATAGCGCGCTGATCGTTTCTCGCAGGAATTTGCCTGAGCCCGGATACACATCAACAGCATGCGCAAGCATTTGGCTTCCGGCCGCTATCTTGTTGCTGATTGCCAGTAGGAGTAACAGTGTCGGAAACAACGCCATCAATCCGAAGTAGCTCATTGCGGCGGCCGACGTGAAGAGATCGTTTTCATGAAACTGGTGAAGCGAATGCGAGATCATCGAGCCCCATGGAGATCGATTTCGAACACCGAACGAGTGCCGAGAGAATGAGACAAAGCGTTTCATTGAATACGCCAGGCGTCCTGGGAGCAATCCGCCTTCAGCGAGGGTCGAAAAGCCCGGGCCGGGAGAGGTTGGGCAGGTTGAAACGGAAATGTTGGTAAGCCAACGGCGTTGCCAACCGTCCACGCGGGGTCCGGTCGAGAAAGCCGATCTGAATCAAATATGGTTCGATGATTTCTTCGATAGAGTCCTTTTCTTCGTGAATTGACGCGGAGATTGTGCCGAGCCCAACCGGGCCGCCGCCGAATTTCTCAATAATAGTCAGTAACAGTTTGCGATCCATTTCATCCAGACCGTAGGTGTCGACTTCCATCCGATTCAAAGCATCACTGGCGACGTCTTTTGTGATCTTGCCGTCGTAATCCACTTCGGCATAGTCGCGAACGCGGCGCAGTAGCCGATTAACGATGCGAGGGGTGCCTCGCGATCTTCGGGCAATCTCTCTGGCACCGTCCTCGTCAATTTCAACTTTGAGAATTTCGGCGGAACGTTTGCAGATCACTTCAAGATCTTCATGTGGGTAGAAGTCGAGATGGAAGACTATACCGAAGCGTCCGCGAAGTGGTGCTGTGATTAGACCTGCTCGCGTGGTGGCGCCAATCAAGGTGAACTTTGGTAACTCCAGTTTGATAGATCGGGCAGCTGCGCCCTGGCCGATAAGAAGGTCGAGCTGGTAGTCCTCCATCGCGGGATACAATTTTTCTTCCAACGCTGGTAACAGGCGGTGAATCTCGTCGATGAAGAGGACATCGCCTTCCTGAAGATTTGTGAGCAGCGCCGCGATGTCTCCCGCTTTCTCTATTGCGGGACCCGCAGTTGACCGAAGCTCGGCACCCATTTCATTGGCGATGATGTTGGCAAGTGTTGTTTTGCCCAGACCCGGCGGCCCGGTCAGCAACACATGATCGAGTGCCTCGCGTCGTTGGAGCGCAGCTTTCATGTAGATGCGAAGGTTCTCTTTGACCTGACGCTGACCGATGTATTCCTCTATGCGGGTGGGGCGCAGAGTCAGGTCGAGTTGGCGATCATCATCGTTTGGCGATGCGTCTTTCATACGGGCTGAGATTGGTTCAGGAGCCATGACAGTTCAGTGAACTATACGCCATTCGGCTGTTTCCATGTTTCGTTTTAAACCTGATCTTCGGGGCGCCTCCTTGGAGCAGTGCGGGGACCTGTCACCGCTTTGGTACAGCGAATCTCACCAAGTACAGCGCCCTGTAC